>DASYUA010000237.1:0-1603 GCA_036001665.1 Tepidisphaeraceae bacterium | reverse complement strand
CAACTTGACATCGTTGAAAAACTCTTTGATGTGCGTCAGACTAATTTTCTCTAACAACGAGCAGCCTCCCTGATCTCCGAGGGGTTGGCAGGCCAGGAGGGACTCGAACCCCCAACATCCGGTTTTGGAGACCGGCGCTCTACCAATTCGAGCTACTGGCCTGCAGCGAAAATGGAATGCGACTCATGCCCTATCACAATGTAGGAAGAGCAAGACCACACATCGGAAAGAATCATTTGGTTTCACGATGAACTGTATGCGTTCTGCAAGTGCGGCAGAATTTTTTGAACTCCAACCTCTCCGTTGTTTTCTTCTTGTTCTTTGTAGTTGAATAATTCCGATTCTTACATTCGTTGCATTGCAGTGTCACAATGTCTCGCATATCATGCCACCATTTCGTATGAAGTTAGGCCACGATCTCGGTAATGGTGCCGGCGCCCACGGTGCGGCCGCCTTCGCGAATGGCAAAGCGGAGCCCCTTCTCCATGGCAATGGGCATGATCAGCTCGATTTCCAGCGCCACATTGTCCCCCGGCATCACCATCTCGGTCCCGTCTGGCAGCTTCGCCACACCTGTCACATCCGTGGTCCGAAAATAAAATTGCGGCCGATAGCCATTGAAAAACGGCGTGTGCCGCCCACCCTCTTCCTTCGTCAAAATGTAGGTCTCGGCCTTAAATTTGGTGTGCGGCGTGATCGATCCCACCTTGGCAATCACCTGTCCCCGCTCCACATCCTCCTTCTCGGTCCCGCGCAGCAACAACCCCACATTGTCCCCGGCCACCCCTTCGTCCAGCAGCTTCTTGAACATCTCCACCCCCGTCACCACCCGCTTCACCGTCGGCCGAATCCCCACAATCTCAATCTCCTCCCCTACCTTCACCTTCCCGCGCTCCACGCGCCCCGTCACCACCGTCCCCCGTCCCGAAATGGAAAAAATGTCCTCAATCGGCATCAAAAATGGCTTGTCCACATCCCGCTGCGGCACCGGAATGTAGTTGTCCACCGCCTCCATCAACTCCTCCAGCGCCTTCTCCCACTTCGCCTCTCCATTCAGCGCCCCCAGCGCCGAACACCGCACCACCGGTAGCTCGTCCCCCGGAAATTTGTAGCTCTTCAACAACTCCCGCACCTCCAGCTCCACCAGGTCCAGTAACTCCGCATCCTCCACCGCATCCACCTTGTTCATGCACACCACAATGTAGGGCACCCCCACCTGCCGCGCCAGCAAAATGTGCTCCCGCGTCTGCGGCATCGGCCCATCGGTCGCCGCCACCACTAAAATCGCCCCGTCCATCTGCGCCGCCCCCGTGATCATGTTCTTAATGGAGTCGGCATGCCCCGGACAGTCCACATGCGCATAGTGCCGCTTCCCCGTCTCGTACTCCACGTGCGCCGTCGCGATCGTGATCCCCCGCTCCCGCTCCTCCGGCGCATTGTCGATCGAATCAAAACTCCGAAATTGCACCTTCGGATTGTGCTTCGCCAATACCTTCGTGATCGCCGCCGTCAGCGTCGTCTTCCCATGATCGATGTGCCCGATCGTCCCTACATTGACGTGCGGCTTGCTCCTGTCAAATTTCTCCTTCGCCATCGCTGTGCT
>DASYUA010000236.1:0-12412 GCA_036001665.1 Tepidisphaeraceae bacterium | reverse complement strand
GAGGGGGTGGAGTTTGGGGCGGTGTGCGATGTTTATGATGCGAACGCGGGAGTGGCTCGGGAGTGGGCGGGGGCGGGGTGTAAGGCGGTGGGGGATTTTCGGAAGGTTTTGGAGATGAAGGAGGTGGATGCGGTGTTGATTGCGACGCCGGATCATTGGCATTCGATACCGGCCGTGCTGGCGTGCGCGGCGGGGAAGGATGTTTATGTGGAGAAGCCGCTGGCGCACACGATTGTCGAGGGGAGGAAGATTTTGGATGCGGCGAGGAAATATAGCCGGGTGGTGCAGGTGGGGACGCAGCATCGGTCAGCGCCGCACTATGCGGAGGCGGCGAAGATTGTGCAGGGAGGGGAGATGGGGGCGGTGCATTTTGTGCGGATCTGGAATTATTTGAACATGAGTCCGGAGGGGATTGGGAAGGCCGAGGATTCGGAGGTTCCGGAGGGGGTGGATTGGGACATGTATCTGGGGCCGTCGAAGAAGGCGTCGTTTAATAAGAATCGGTTTGTGGGGACGTATCGGTGGTTTTGGGATTATGGGGGAGGGTTGGTGACGGACTTTGGGACGCACCGGTTTGATTCGCTGCATCAGGTGATGGGGGTGGATGGGCCGGTGAAGGTGAGTGCTTCGGGCGGCAGATACTTCTTGCGCGATGGGGCGGAGACGCCGGATGTGGTGCAGGTGACTTATGAGTATGCGAATTTTATTTTGAGTTATGAGGCATCGATGTTGAATGGTGGTGGGACGGGGATTCGGACGGAGGGGAAGAAGTATTACCAGGCGCGGGGGAAGACGGATCGGCCGCATGGTGAGGCGTTTTATGGAACGAATGGGACGTTGATGAGTGATCGGCTGGGGTTTGAGGTGTTGCCGGAGTTGAAATTGGGGAAGAGGGATCGGACGTTGAGCCGGCCGGCGGAGGTTGAGGGGATTCGGATGAGGGGAAGAGAAGTGTCGGGGGACGATGCGACGGGGTTGCACGTGAAAAACTTTATTGAATGTGTGAGGGCGAGGAAGAAGCCCAATGCGGATGTGGAGATTGGGCATCGGGCGAGCATCGTGGGGCATTTGGGGAATATTGCTTATAAGACGGGGAGGAAGATTCAGTGGGATGGAGTGAAAGAGGAGATTGTGGGGGATGGGGAGGCGTCGAAGCTGCTTTCGAGAGAGATGAGGAAGCCGTGGGATTTGATTTAACGAGACGAGATTTTTTCACGTTGCTGGCGGCGGCTGCCGTGCGATGTCGGGCAGGAGTGCCCGAGCTACCGGAGCGGCCGCCGGTGGCACGGGGGATGGGGGTTTGTGTTTATTCTTATGGGAGGGGGAGGTTTAAGGATGCGGGGGAGTTTTTGTCGCATTGTCATGGGATTGGGGCGAGCGGGGTGCAGGTGGGGTTGGGGACTGATGTGGCGGCGAGCGCGAAGGTGAGGGAGAAGGCGGGGGAGTGGGGGATGTATGTGGAGGGGCAGGTGGGGATGCCGAAGATGGAGGGGGAGGTGGGGAGGTTTGAGGCGGAGGTGGTGGGGGCGAAGGCGGCGGGGGCGGAGGTGGTGAGGGGGGCGATGCTTTCGGGGAGACGGTATGAGACGTTTGAGACGGGGGAGGCGTTCAAGAAATTCGCGGCGGATTCGTGGGAGGCGCTGGTGAGGGCGGAGAAGGTATTGAAGAAACATGGGATGAGGTTGGCGCTGGAGAATCACAAGGATTTTCGCGTGGCGGAGATGATCGGGATGATGGAGAGGATCAGCAGCGAGTTTGTGGGGGTTTGCATTGATACGGGGAATTCAATTTCACTGCTGGAGGAGCCGAATCATGTGGTTGAGGCGTATGCGAAGTGGGGGGTGTCGTGTCATTTGAAGGATATGGGAGTGAAGGAGTATGAGGAGGGGTTTTTGTTGTCGGAGGTGCCGCTGGGGAAGGGGTTTTTGGATTTGCGGCGGATGATGGAGGTGATGCGGCGGGCGAATGCGAAGATTCAGTTCAATCTGGAAATGATCACGCGTGATCCGCTGAAGATTCCCTGTTTGACGAAGAAATATTGGGTGGTGATGGAGGGGGCTCGTGGGGAGGAATTGGCGGAGATGATCAGGCTGGTGAGGGCGAAGGGAAGCAAGGCGCTGCCGGGGGTGGGAGGGATGAGCGCGGAGGAGAAGGCGAAGTTTGAGGATCGGAATGTGAGGGAGAGTTTTGAGTATCTGCGAGTCTAGATCATTTCGAGGGGGATTTTTTCGGTGGGTGGGGGGAAAGTGTTGTCGAGGTCGGAGAGGTCTTCCTGGGTGAGTTGAATATTGAGGGCGTCGCGGTTTTCGCGGAGGTGATCCGGTGTGCCGGCTTTGGGGATGGCGATGATGTCATCGTGGCGCAGGACCCAGGCGAGGGCGATTTGGGCGGGGGTGGCATGATGGCGGGCGGCGATTTTGTGGAGCTGGCGGCTCTCCAGGAGCTGGCCCTGTTCGATGGGGGAATAGGCCATGAGGGGAATGTGGCGCTGGCGGCAGAAGGGGAGCAGATCGAATTCGATGCCGCGATGGACGAGGTTGTAGAGGACTTGATTGGTGGCGACGTTGGCGTCGCTCTTGAGGGAGAGGAGTTCTTCGATGTCGTTTACATCGAAGTTGCTGACGCCCCAATGACGGATCTTGCCGGATTTGGCGAGGGTTTCGAAGGCTTCGAGGGTTTGTGCAAGGGGGACTTGGCCGCGCCAGTGGAGGAGATAGAGGTCGAGATGATCGGTTCGAAGACGTCTGAGGCTGCTTTCGCAGGCGGAAATGGTTCCGCGCAGGGTGGCGTGAGGTGGGAGGACTTTGCTGACGAGGAAGGCTTCATCGCGGCGGCCGGCGATGGCCTCGCCGATGAGATGTTCGGAAGCGCCGCTGCCGTAGAGTTCCGCGGTGTCGATGAGGGTCAAGCCCAGATCGAGGCCGAGGCGGAGGGCGGCAAGTTCATCCTGGCGGCGGTCCGCATCTTCGCCCATGTGCCAGGTGCCCTGGCCGAGGATGGGGACGGTTTCGCCGGAGGGGAGCTGGGTGGTGCGGATGGAGGTTTTGCTCAAGGTGAGCCTTTGTAAAGAGGTCAGCGTAGTTTGAGGACGACTCTGCCGAGCACGTGGCCGGCTTCGACGCGCTGGTGGGCTTTGGCGGCCGCTTCGAGGGAGAAGTCGGCGGCGATGATCACTTCGAGTTTAACGGCCTCGGTGGCGCGGGTGAGGCGGGCAAATTCGTCGCTGCCGGCGATGGCGTCGTAGGTGAGGATTTTGATTCCCTTGTGTTTTTTGGGTTCGGGTTCGACGCCGTTGGGGTAGACGAGGCGTCCGCCGGGTTTGAGTGCTTTCATGCACTGTTCGAGGGGCTTGCCGCCAGCGGTGGCGAAGATGGCGTCGATGCCCTCGGGGGCGAAGCGAAGGGCGGCTTCGGTGAGGTCGTCCTTTTTTCCGTCGGCGGCGGCAAGAGCGCCGAGGTGTTTGACGAGGGCAAGGCCGTCGCGGCCGGTGGCGGTGGCGAGGATGTGGGCGCCGCGGAGCCTGGCGAACTGGAGGGCGAGTGAGCCGACGCCGCCGGCTGCGCCGTGGATGATGACGTTTTCGCCGCGTTTGACCTGGAGATGGTCGTCGATGCCCTGGAGGGCGGTGAGGCCGGTGGCGGGGATGGCGCCGGCCCTGCGGAGGTCGAGGTTGCGGGGAATGGGGGCGACGTTTTTGGCGTGGACGACAACGTACTGGGCGTAGAAGCCGCCCTTGGGGTTCATCCAACTGTAGGAGTACACCTTGTCGCGGACTTTGACATTGCGGACGCGTGCGCCGATGGCGGTGACGGTTCCGGAGCCATCAAAGCCGAGGACGACGGGGAATTTGGGTTTGCCTTCCGGCCACCAGCCGCCGCGGATATCGGGATCCCAGGAGCCGACGCCGGCGGTGTGGACTTTGATGAGGACTTCGTCGGGGCCGATGGGCGGGACGCGAAGTTTGTGGGCTTTCAAGACATTGGGTGGGCCGAAACGGTCGAGGGAAGCGACGTGCATCTTTTTTGGAATGTTGGTCATGGCAGATCACCTTCCGCGGGCGGCGGCCGCGCAGGGCTGCGATATTGCTGGAGTTTGCGTTGGGAAGCAAGGCCGGTTCGTTTCGGCGCGGCCGGCGACGGGCCTGGCGGGTGGTGGGGAATGGGGGCGAATTGTTGTGAGTGGGGAGGAATGTTGCCGCGCTGCGGCGGTGCAACGGACATATAATCGGGCGGTAGAGCTTGGCAGACATCCGATGAAGCTGGCGTTTTCCACCAATGCATTCACGCGGTTTTCGCTGATCGAGGCGCTGCGCGCGATAAAGGCGGCGGGGTATGCGGGGGCGGAGATATTGGCGGATGTGCCGCATGCGTGGCCGGAGACGTTGACGGAGGAGGGGATTGGGGAAATTCGGCGGGAGTTGGAGAGACTGGGGCTGGCGGTTTCGAATATCAATGCGAACTGCTCGTTTGGGTATTGGAAGGATGCGCCGCCGGAGCCGTATTTTGAGCCGTCGCTGATTTCGCCGAATGCGAAGCATCGGGGGGATCGGACGAGATTGATATTGAAGACGCTGGAGTTTGGGAAGGCGGTGGGGGCGGGGAATATTTCGATTACGTCGGGGAGAATGCTGGGGGGAATGCCGCCGGTGGCGGCCGCGAAGCAGTTTGCGGAGTCGATGAAGCCGATTCTGGATCGGGCGGATGCGCTGGGGGTGAATGTGGGGATCGAGTGCGAGCCGGGGTTGCTGCTGGAGTTTGCGGCGGAATTGCGGGAGTGGATTGAGAAGTTAAATCATCCGCGGTTTGGGGCGAATCTGGATATCGGGCATTCGCAGGTGATGGGGGAGTCGATTCCGGAGTGTGTGAGGTTGCTGGGGAAGCGGATTTGGAATTTGCACGTGGAGGACATTCCGGGGCGGAAGCATTATCACATGATTCCGGGGGAGGGGACGCTGGATTGGGGGGGGTTGAGGGATAGTTTGAAGGAGATTGGGTATCAGAGATTTTTGACGGTGGAGTTGTACACGCACACGGCGGAGCCGCATGAGGCGGCGGGGAGGAGTTTTGAGTTTCTCAGTCGGGTTATCAGTCAGACGTGACCGCACTTGGGAAGCCTAATTCAGCGAAGTAGATGCTGTCATATCTATTAGTGCCCGTGGCGAACCAAAAACAGAGAGATGAATATGCGGAAGAAATTCGAAAAAGACGCCGAGACTTCACTGGACAATAGCAGCGCTGGGACGTCTGAGGAACTGACGCGGTTTCGGAAGGCAATGGAGGACGGCAAGAATGATGATGCTTCAGAGGGGCTGCCTGGTCCTTCAAAGCGCATTCATCGTGATTCGCGGGGCCGCCTGCCGCCAAAGCTCAAGAGCGTTATCCGTGACGCCATTTTAGAAGAATTGGGTAATCGTGAGATTACGCGTTATCAGCTTTGGAAACTTGCAAAAAATCACTGCGCCACCATCCCTGAGTCGGCGGTATATGAGTTTCTGCGTGGTCAGCGGCATCTTGGACTGGAGTACGTCGAGGCGCTGATTGCAGCACTGGGGCTGGTTGTTGTTCATCCATCTCATGCGGCCTAAGCAGCGTTATGAGCGACGTTGTCCGTTGCAGCAAGCCTGGATGAGATTTTTTTGAGGGAAGGCGAAAGAGTAGGATTAAGATTAGACTAAGGGGCGCGTTTTGGAATGTCCCCGTTATTGCGAGAGTTGGGTGGCGTAGAGCTGGATGAGGCGGCGGGTGAGGGGGCCGGGTTTGTCGTCGCCGATGGGGCTGCGCTCGGCGCGAGCGAGGGGCATGATTCCCATGACGCTGTTGGTGAGGAAGGCTTCGTCGGCGGCCAATAGGCGATCGATGGTGATGGCGCTGCGCTCGAGGGGGAGATGCTCACCGGCGGCGAGCTCGAGGACGACCTGGCGGGTGATGCCGGGGAGGGTGGCGCTGCGCGGATAGGGGACTCTTTCGGCGATGGCGGGGTCGAGGAGGTCTTCGCGGGTGGGGGGAGTGATGAGCACGCCATCCTTCACGATGAAGATGTTGGAGATGGAGCCGGACTGGAGGTAGTTGTGGACGTTGAACCAGAGGGCTTCGCCCGCGCCGCGCTGGGTGGCATCGCGGAGGGCGGAGAGGCGGGAGAAATAGTTGAGGGTCTTGTGGCCGGCCTGGATGTCGTAGGGATTTAATTTCTGATCGTCGAGGGCGATGACGGTCATGCCTTTTTCGTAATACTCATCGGGATAGGGTTCGAAGGAAGTGGCGGTCATGAAGGTAGTGGGGGAGAGGCGCAGGCCGTGGAGCGGGTCGGGTTGTGAGGCGCCGCGGGTGACGGTCAGGCGCATGCGGGCGTCGGTGAGGTTGTTGCGATGGAGGAGCTCGGTGGCGGCGGCGGTGAGGAGGTCGTCTTTGTAGAGCAGGGGAATGTAAAGAACTTCGCAGGAGCGGCGGAGGCGGGCGAGGTGGTCCTTGAGGCGGAAGATTCGGCCGGCGTGGGCGCGGAAGGTGGTGAAGAGGCCGGCGGCGTGGAGGAGGCCGGTGTCGCGGAGGGAGATGCGGGGTTCAGCTTCAGGGATGAAGTCGCCGTTGAGCCAGGCAAAGGACATGGGAGGATGATAAGGATGGCGGACAAGCATGTCCGCCCCACTTTTGGATTATTGGGGCGGGATATAAGCGAGGGCGTGGGGGGCGGCCTGGCGGAGTGCGGCGAGGGCCCATTGTTCATTGGAATGCGAGAGGCAGTCGAGGATGGCGCGGCCGCGGACGAGGGGGAGGCGGTGGTGGAGGAGCTCGAGGGCGGTTTGGGTGTGGGGGCTGATGATTAGAAGCGTGTGGGCGGCGGGTTCGAATTGTGGGGGGCCGATTTTGCGGGCCTGTTCGTCGGAGAGGGCGAGATAGTCGCGGCAGAGTTTTTTGGTTTGCGGGCCGGGGAGTTTTTCGAGGGCGGGGAGGATGACGTTTTTGATTCGGAAGTCGACCCAGGAGTGAGGGACTTTGTATTGCGGGTTGTTGAGGGGGATGAGGGCGGGGTCGTCGAGGTAGAGGAACTCGCGGGAGAGATCGAGGGCGTGGGGGGCGCGAAGAAGTATGAGGGTGCGGAGGGCGATTGCGCCGTCGAGGGCGTGGTAGCGCCAGTTGGGGTGGAGGGTGCGGTGGTGGATGCGGAATTCGAGTGTTGAGAATACATCGTCCGCTGAAGCGGACCCTACGAGAGCGTCGCTGTGGAGCAGGAGTTGATCGGCAGCGTGGGCGCGGGCGGTGATGGCTTGCGGGGAGGGATCTGATGATCGAATTGAGGTGAGGAGGTCGGCGATGGGGGGGATGGTCGGATTTTGCGCGGGATTGAGCGGGGGAAGAAGGGGATGGGTGGAAGGCTTGGCGAGTTTTCGGTTGAGGGCGATGACGGTGCCGCGGGGGTCGTTGCAGATGAGGTCCTGGCCGGGTTTGGCGAGGGCGGTGGTGATGGAGTCGGGGAAGACTTCGGAGTGGTCTTCGTAGAGGCCGGCTTTGTAGGGGCGGGGATGGAGTTTTGGGTTGGCGCGGATGACGGCCGAGTTGTAGTCGCTGACGTTGGAGACGTGGTCCCACATGTCCATGTCGTCGAGGAGTTGGGCGATTTTGGCGTCGATGTCGGGGACTTTGATGTCGAGGTGGATGAGGCCGGCGTATTTCTGGTGGAGTTCGAAAACTTGTTTTAGCGTGGGGATGCGGCAGGCGCGTCCGAAGGGGCCGGGGTTGCGGAAATGGAATTTTTGGAGCTCGTCGTAGGTGTAGTCGGAGATGTCGCCGAAGGCTTTGAGGTTGACGTCGAGCATGTCGTCGTGGAATAGGACGAGGATGCCATCCCTGGTCTGGCGGATGTCGATTTCGTTGCCATCGCCGCCGAGCTCGAAGGTGGCGCGATAGGCTTCGAGGGTGTTTTCGTGGGCGAATTCGTGAGCGCCGCGGTGGCAGATGATTGCGGGGCCGGCGCGGCGCTGGGCGACGCGCTGGTGGCGAGAGACAGAGGAGGCGCAGGAGAGGGAGAGGAGGATGGGGATGAGCGGCCAGATGCGCACGGCGGGAATCATAGCGATCGTCTGAGGGCGAGGTAATTGAAGGCTTTGAAGGGATAGCGGGCGGCGGATTCGAAGGCGGCGAGGTCGAGGGGGGAGGAGTTGGAGAGGAAATCTTTGAAGAAGTAAATGGAATAGCCGAGGTCGGTGGTGAGGAAGGAGAAGAGTTGGGGGCGGGTGAGGCCGAATTTGGCTGCGCCGGCAGGGCCGGATTCGAAGATGATGGGGGGATGGGAGCGTTTGATGGTTTGGACAGCGCCGCGAAGGACGAGGAGCTCCGCGCCTTCGACATCGACTTTGATGAAGTCAACACGGTGATCGGGTGGGAGGACGTTGTCGAGGCGGTCGCAGTTGACTGTGAACTGGCGGGTTTGGTCCTTTGGCGCGGTTGTGGAGATCAGGCCGGAGAAGCCGGGGCGGGTGAGGTTTTCGGTGAAGGTGAGCGGGCCGGGGGTATCGGAGAGGGCCATCTGGTGGATGGTGACTTCGGGGAATTTTTTCTGGAGCCACTGGGCTTTGTGGGGGACGGGCTCGAAGGCGAAATGTTTGCCGTGGGGGGCGAGCCTGAGCATGAGGCTGAGAGTTGAGCCGATGTGGCAGCCGATGTCGATGCAGTTGGAGGCGGGTTGGATGAGGCGACGCATGGCCTGGTGCACGCGGGCATCTTCAAGGTGCAGCTCGCGGAGCTCGGGATGTTTGAGGCGCCTGGGGAGGGCGGCCAGGTACTGGAGTTTTTTGGCCGGGCCCTCGAGGGGGGTGCGCACGAGAAGATGCTTCCAGTAGAGGAGGCTCATGGCGGGCGCAGATCATAGCGGGTGGAGGGTTATTTGGGTTTTGGCTCGAGTGGAGGAAATTATTTTTGGTCGGCTTCGCGCTGGATGATGATGGTTGGGCGAACGAGGAGGATGTTGAGGAGAGCCCTGGGGTCTTTGGGTTTGTCATCGCTTTCGGGGAGGAGGGTGAGGAGGGTGCCGCCGTCGGGGATAGAGACGATGGTGTCGATCTCCTGAACGGCGAGGTCGGGCTTGTTGATGTTGAGTTTTTCGCCGGGGGCGGCCTTGGGCCAGGGGACATCTTCCATCTTGCGAAGTTTGGCGAGGCGGGGATGGAGACTGAGCGTGACGTATTTGCGGTCGGCGTTGACGGTAGGTTGCAGGTTGAACATGAAGCCGGTTTTGACCATCGAGATCTGGGGATCGCGTTTGCCATCCTTGGGTTCGCTCCAGCCGGCGATGTAGGGGATTTCTTCGCCGAGGACGATGGAGCCTTGCTGGCCGTTGAAGAGGGTGATGCGCGGGGCGATGAGGATGGTGGAATCGACGGAGGCTTGAACGGCCTTGACGAGCTTTTCGGCCTGGGTGTCGTCGAGGAAGAGGCCGACGAGGGTGTGGGCGGGCTTGTCGGCTTTCTTCTGGACGACGGCGTCCTTGAGAAGGTTGTCATCGAGCGGGAGGTCGACGCCGATGTCCTTGAGGAGGGTGTTGGAGACTTTCATGAGGCGAGTCTTGACGGTGATCTGAATGACGCGGGTTTCGCGGAGCTTGTCGAGGAGCTGGACGAGTTGTTTCTGGTTTTCCCTGGTCTGGGTGACGATGAGTTGGCCGTTAAGGTGGCGGATGGAGCCGATGGGGCCGCCGTTGTCGCGCCAGGTGTCGCGGTCGATGGTTTCCTGGATGAGTTTGGTGAGTTCCGAGACGAGGGCCTCGGTTTTTTCCTTGGCGGTCTGTTCGGTTTGCTTTGCGTCGTTGGTGAGGGCCAAGAGATCGCGGATGTCGTAGACGTGGACCTCGGTGTTTTTGTTCAGCTCCTCGGCGGTGCTGATGATGATGACGCCGTCGTCGATTTCGAAGCCGAGTTTGACTGCGCCGCCGCCGACGTCGTTGACGAGGGTGGTGAGGGCTTTGGAGAATTTGATATCGCGCATGCGGGCGCTGACGGGGGCGTTTTTCTCGATGCCGGCGGCTTCGAGGGCTTTCCAGTTGACGAAGATGTTGGCGCTGGTGACATCGCGGAGGAAATCGACGGCGTCGGAGAAGGCGACCTTGTCGAAGCGGACTTCGGGGAGGCGTCGGTCGAGGATGGCCTGGGTGGCGGCGTCGCGCCTGGCTTTTTCATCGATGGGAGGGGGATCGGCGGGGATGGGGGCGGGAAAGGGTTGGGGATGGAGGCCATTGGGTTGCGAGGCGGCGTCGGTTTTGGCGGGTTTTTCGGCCGGTGTCGGATCGGCGGTGGCGATGGCTTTTTTGTCGGTGAGAGTGATTGCAACTAATATAATTGCAATGATAGATGTTAGGAAGGCGCTGCCGGGCATGGAGCGTTTGAAGTTGGCGATCATGGTGATTCTCCTCTTGAGGTGTTTTTTATCCTGTTTGCCGTTGTTGCCTTCGAGAATGCCGATGGTTCCGGGGCGGGGGCCGAGGCGGGCGAAGGATTCGACGAGTTTGAGGATGGTGTGGCCGTAGTTGAGCTGGTCGTCGGGTTGGCCAGCGCGGAGGACCATGGCATCGCGGGCCAGCTCGCGCTCGGAACGGGCGCGGGCGAAGGCGAGATGGATGAGGGGGTTGAACCAGTGGAGCGTCTGGAGGATGGCGAGGAGCCAGTCGATGGCAATGTCGTTTTGCTTGAGATGGGCCAGCTCGTGGAGGAAAACGAAGCGCATCTCGGAATCGCTGAGGCGGTGGCGGAGGTTGGCGGGGAGGAGGAGGCGGGGGCGGAAGAGGCCCATGAGGGCGGGGGAATGGATGGCGGAGGTTTCGAGGATGATCAGCTCGCGGCGGATGTGCATCTGGGACTTGCAGGAGTTGAGGAGGTGGAGGAGATGGGGATCATCGACGAGTGTGGCGCGACGGAGTTGGCGGGAGAGGTTGAGATTGGCGTGGGCGATGCGGAAGGCCATGACGAGGACGCCCAAGAGCCAGAGGGTGGCAAAGCCGGTGCGCCAGGTGAGGAGATCGGGGGTGGGGGTGGAGAGGGTGGCGGGGATTTGGGTGAGGGGTTGAGAGAGGGGTTGTTTGGTGATGATCCAGTCGCCTGTGGGAGTTGGGTCGGGGGTGACTTGAGGTGTAGAAGTTTTGTTGGAGGTTTGGATGAGGTTGAAGATGCTGAAGGGGCTTTGCGGGGTGATGGGCAGGAGCAGGCGCGCGGCGACGAGAAGGAGGAGGGCGTAGCGGGCGGAAGGGGGAAGCCGGCGGCGGAGAAGCCAAGTTACGGTCAGTACCAGAAGGGCGAGGATGGCGGCCTGCCAGGTGGTGCGCAGGAGCCAGTCCACGGGGGCATTGAGCCAGGTGACGATGGACGCCATGGCTACTTCTCCTTTTTGGAGAGGATCTTCTTGAGCTCGGCTATTTCTTCGGCGGTGAGTTTTGCGTGGGCGGCGAAGTAGTTGAGCATGGGGGCGGCCTGGCCGCCGAAGACGCGGTGGAGGAAGGAGCGGCTTTCGGAGCGCATGCACTGTTCCTGGGTCACCTTTGCCCAATAGCGATAGCGTTTGCCTTCTTCTTCGAAGCCGAGAGCGGATTTGTTGACGAGGCGGTTGAGGAGGGTTTTGACGGTTTTGGGGCTCCAGTCTTTGCGGGAGGAGAGGGCGTCGATGATTTGTTGGGCGGTGAAATTGGACTTATCCCCTTTTTCCCAGATGACCCGCATGACTTCCCATTCGGATTCGGAGATGTTGGGGGTGGAGGAGCTCAATCGATTACGACTGTAATCTATGGGCGATGGCGTGTCAATCGCAAATTTGTACACTGCATGGGTGCGCGAACCGACGATTGAAACCAAGATTGAGCTGCCATCGGCCGAGGTGGGGGATTGGCACGTGCTGCACACCAAGAGCAGGCAGGAGAAGGTTGTGGCGGCGGATTTGGGGGCGATGGGGATCGCGTATTATCTGCCGCTGGTGAGTCAGGTGAGGTATTACGGGAGGCGCAAGGCGAAGGTGGCGATGCCGCTGTTTCCGGGGTATGTGTTTTTGCGGGGATCGCTGGACCAGGTTTATGAGGCGGATCGGACCAAGCGGATCGCCAATATTATTGAGGTCAATGCCCAGGAGCAGTTGGATTGGGAGCTGAGGAATTTGCATTTGGCGCTGAGCCAGGAGGCAGCGCTGAGGCCGTTTCCGTTTTTGAAGAAGGGGGTGAGGGTGGAGGTGAGGTCGGGGCCGTTTCGGGGGTTGCAGGGGATTATTGAGGGAAGAGCGACGGAAAATCGGCTGATTTTACAGGTGGATATGCTGGGGAGGGCGGTGAGTCTGGAGATTGAGGGGGCGCTGCTGGATCCGATTTGAGGGGATTTGCGATTTTAGATCGAGTGAAGATTCGCTGAGATGAACATCGAACATTGAACGTTCAACTTCCAACTTCCAAC
>DASYUA010000235.1:0-16774 GCA_036001665.1 Tepidisphaeraceae bacterium | reverse complement strand
GTAGTCGCGGAGGATTTCGGTGATGTCGGCCTGATCATCCCAGCCGAGGGCGGACCAGAGCATCTTGTTCACATCGTCGTTGCAGCCTTCGGAATAGGTGAGGAAGCCGATGGTGTGGGGGGCGAGGAGGCGATAAATTTTGACCATCTGCGTGGGGCGGGGATTGATGGGCTCGCGGCCTTCGGTGAGGGCGAAAGCGGGGTCCCAGTCGGGGACGGGATATTGGCAGTGCATGCTGTGGGTGATGTCGGGGTAGTGGCGAATGGGGTATTTTTGGGGGATGAGCTTGCGGATTTCCGGGAGGGGGAGGCGGACTTGCGGGCCGTAGACGATGCCGGTGAGCCAGGCGGGCTCAGTTTTCATGATCTCGACGAATTCGGACATCCATTGCTGATTGAAGCCTTGCGGGGACATCCACATGGTCGCTTTGGGATGATGGCGGTGGAGGTTTTCGGTTTGTTTTTCGAGGAGGGACATGAGGATTTTCGGCGGGGTGCGGCCGGGGTCGCCGCCGGGGACGAAAACGGCATCGACGCGGGGGAGCTTGGCGAAGACGTCACCCCATTCCTTGAGTGCGGATTCGACGGTTTTTTCGTTGGAATAATCCCGGTCGAGGGCGGGGTACCAGATCCAGACATCCAGGCCGTAATCATCGGCGATGCGCGACATCTCGGTCATCATCTGCATCTGGGGGATGGGGAAGTGGGGGCTGTTGGGAGCATCGTCGGAGCGGGGGGGAATTAATTCGATGGCATTGGCGCCGAAGATGGCCAGGTCGCGGATGTATTGCTCCCACATGGCGACGGTCCAGCCATCGTAGGAGTTGGCCTTGGGGCGGTAGCCGAGTTGGTGGCCGCGGAGAGTTGTTTTTGGCGCGGTGTGGATATTCGTGTCGGCGGGGAGCTCGATTTTCTGGCGGGAGAGGCGGAGAGTGCGGAGGAGTCGGCCGACGCCGAAAAGCAGGCCGCGGGAATCATCGGCGGCGATGAAGAGGATGGGTGCGGGGCCGGTGGTGTCGGACCAGATGTGATAACCCTCGGGGCCGGCGGGAGCGGGCCATTTGGCGTCGGGGTTGATGGTTTTGAGGCGGGAGGTGGCGCCGGCGATGATCATGGGCGCGGGATCGCGCGGTGGGGTGTGGGTGATGAGAGGGCGGATTTGGGTACGGGCGGCGATTTCATCGACGAGCATTTGGATGGAATTCTGTTCCTGTTTGTTTGCATCGGGGGGGGAAAGAACGAGGGCTTTGCTGAGGTCGAGCAATTGAGCATCGGCGGCGAGGATGAGGGATGGGGAAAGAAGGAGGAGGGCGAGGAGGAATGACGAAGGACGAAGACCCCTCACCCTAACCCTTTCCCCCGAGTACGGGGGCGAGGGGAGAAGAGCGGAGTACGGGGGCGAGGGGAGAAGAGCGGAGCACAGACGAGAGGGAGAATTTGAGGGAACAGTTTTCATGGATGCTCCTTCAGACGATTTCGTTTTCGAGAAGCCTGGCGAGTTTTTCGGTGGTGAAGTCGGGGGATTTGGCGCATTGGATGATGGGGCCCTCGTAGTCTTCGACTGCTTTGGCGGCGGAGACGACCTGGGAGACGAGGTGTTTGGGGATGACGAGCGCGCCGTGGCGGTCGGCGTGAATGAGGTCGCCGGGGAGGACCTTCAGGCCGCCGATGGTGACGGGGATTTCGAAGTCTTCGAGGTGGCAATGGGCGTGGGAGACGGCCAGGGCCCGGGACCAGAGGGGGAACTGTAGCGCACGGACTTCGTCGAGGTCGCGGACGCAGCCGTCGGTGATGATGGCGATGCAGCCGAGGGCGCGGTGAATGTTGGAGTTGACTTCGCCGACGTATGCGCCGACAGGGGGATCGTCGAGGTCTTCAATCACGGCGATGCGAGGGGCGGGGTAGCGGAGAATGTGGTCCCAGTAGGGTTTTCGGGAGGGATATTTGGGATTGGCGCAGGGGGCGGCGGAGCGGATGGTGGCGGTGACGGCGTAGCCGACGACCGCGCCCAGTTCGGGGAAGATGCACTTGATGGAGTGGTCAGTCTGGTTGTCGAGGCTGTGGGAGAGGCCGAGGCGCTCGAGGGCGTTGGAGATGGTGGGGGTGGTGAAACGGCGGAGGATTTCGAACTGGTTGGGAGCGGGTGGTGGGTTCATTGGTTTACTCGTCTATTGGACATGAAGAGAGCAGTTCCAAGAAGCAGGATGGAGCCGAAGATCAGATAGATCGCGGAGGTGGCGCTGAGGGAAGCGCTCATGCCGTATTTTTTGGAAAGGATGGCGATGGTGACGGCGCCTGCGCCGCCGCCGAACCAGCCGATGGCGTTCATGAGGCCCAGGGCGGTGGCGCGGCGGCGGAGGGGGACGACGTCGTAGAGGGAGGCCCAGATGTTGGCGTCGTAGAGGCCCTTGAAAAAGCCGAAGCCGATCATGGCGATGACGAGAATGGGGATGGCGGTGGTCCAGCCGGTGAGGAAAATGAAGGGGACGCCCAGGAGCAGGCCGAAGGATTGGGTGATCATGCGGCCACCACCGTAGCGGCGGGCGAGTTTGTCGGCGAGGAATCCGCCGGAGATGACGCCGAGGATGGAAGCGATCTGGAGCCAGAAGGTGGCGTTGAGGCCGGCCATGGAGAGGCTCATGGAGAAAGTGCGATTGAGATAAGAGGGCATCCAGGTCAGGAAGATGGCAGCGACGAAATTTGCGCCAGTGAAGACGAGGATGAGGATGAGGACCATGGGCGTGGAGAGGATGGAGACAATGGCGGGGAGGATTGGTTCGTTGTCATGGGGGACTTGGATCTGATCGGCCTGGCCGCGCCGGGGCTCTTTGAGAGTGAAGATGAGGATGATGCCGAGGACGACGCCGAGGAATCCGAAGAGATAAAAGCCACTTCGCCAGCCGTATTTTTGAGCGAGGAAACCGGCGGCGGTTCCGCCGGCGATGGTGCCGACATAGACGCTCGATTGGTGGAAGGACATGGCGCGGGAGCGGGTGCGGGGGGAGTGGTAGTCGGAGATGAGGGACATGGAGGCGGGGAAATAGAAGGCTTCGCCGAGGCCCTCGAGGCCGCGGAAGAGGACGAGGTGCCAGTATTTGGTGGAGAGCGCGGTGGCGAGAGTGATGAGAGACCAGAAGATCAGGCCGCCGAGGATGAGGGATTTGCGGGAGAAGGTGTCGCCGATGATTCCGGCGAAGGGGAGTGCGGCGGCGTAAACCCACATGAAGGAGCCGCCGACGATGCCGAGTTGAACATCGCTGAGTTGCATTTCGGATTTGAGGAGAGGGAAGACGGAATAGATGGCCTGGCGGTCGGCGTAGTTGAAGAGGCAGACACACCAGAGCATGGAGACGACGAGCCAGGAGTAGGCTGATTGAGATGGAGGGGGGGATTGATAGGGGAGTACAGGGGGTTGGAGGAGTTGTTGGGTCACAGAAGAATTCAGAATCCAGAAGTCAGAATTCAGAAGCCCCTCACCCTGACCCTCTCCCTTGAGTACAGGGGCGAGGGAAGAGAGGGAAATTATTTTGCCAGCGCTTCGGAGGCGGCTTGCTGGAAGGCTTTGCGCACGTCCGAATTGTCGGCGTTGAGGAAGTTGGCGCGCTGGACCATGAGGATGTAGATGAGGTTTTTCTGGGGGTCGATCCAGGCCTGGGTGCCGTAGGCGCCGCCGTGGCCGTAGGTGCCGGGGGAGAGCATGGCGGTGACGCCCTGGGGCTCGCGGACGATGCAGCAGCCGACGCCCCAGCCGTTGCCGGGAGTGAAGCCGGTTTTGAGGTCGGGAAATTGGACGGTGGAGAATTGTTTGACGGATTCGGGTTTGAGGATGCGGCGGCCGTTCAGTTCGCCGTTGTTGAGGAGCATCTGGCAGAAGCGGGCGTAGTCGAGGGCGGTGGAGAAGAGGCCGCCGTTGGCGGCGGGATAGCGCTCGCGGGAGACGGGGGATTTGCCGTCGAGGATGAAGATCTGGGCTTCGGTGAGTTTGCCGTCGGCTTTTTTGTAGGATTTGGCGAGGCGCTGGGATTGTGGTTCGGTGAGATAGAAGGTGGTGTCCTTCATGTCGAGAGGGGCGAAGATGCGGTCCTGGACGAATCGGTCGAAGGATTGGCCGGAGACGATTTCGACGATTCGGCCGGCGGTGTTGATGCTGGATTGGCAATATTGCCATTTGCTGCCGGGGGCGAACTGGAGGGGCTTGTTGAGGAAGTGGGGGACCAGCTCGGCGAGGGTGCGGGAGGATTTGCTCTCTTCGACGGTGGCCTCGGGCATGCCGGAGCTGTGGGTGAGGAGGTTTTTGATGGTGATGGTGGCTTTTTTGCCGTCGGCGGTTTTGTAGTTGGCGAATTCGGGGATGTATTTCTCGACGGAATCATCGAGGGAGAGCTTGCCTTCATCCTGCATGATCATGACGGCGACGCCGGTGATGGGTTTGGACATGGAAGCGATCCAGAACATGGCGTCGCGGCTAATGGGGGATTCGCTGGAGAGGTCCGCGCGGCCGGTGGCATCAAGGTGAAGAATCTTGTCTTTATCGGCCACGAGGGTGACCGCGCCGGCGATTTCGCCCTGGGCGACGAATTCTTTCATTCGTTCGTTGATGGCGGGGATGGCCTGGGCGGCGCGGACCGGCCGCTGAGCCAGCGCGGCGACGAAAAGAATGCAAGTCGAGACGGTGGCAAGAGATTTCGCGAGTCGCATCGGTTCCCTTTCCTGTTGAATGTCCACTGACGCCAAAGCCTATTGGAAATGCGCCCAACTATGCTCGCAAGCGGACCGATACAGGTCAATGGCGATCTGTACTTCGGAGGTGTTGTGGTCGGTACGAAGCAAAATAACATACGCCCGGTTGAGATGATCGATACCGGTAAAAAGAAGCGGCAACTGCCGGAGAAGCCCGATCTGCGGCCGCTTTTGGATGAAGTGAAGCACCGGACAAAGAAGGGCGAATTCAAGACGAGGCAGGCAGCGCAGCACGCGATTGCGCGGGAGCACGGGTTTGCGAGCTGGCCGCGGTTGAAGCAGTTTATCATGGTTTTCGCGGCGGACATGCCCAGCCGGGCGACAGCGTTGGTGAAGGCGGCGTGTTCGGGGGACATGGTTTTGGCCAATGCGCTGGTGGAGGCCGATCCCAAGCTGGCGGCTTACGACCTTTACACATCGTGCGTGACCGGGGAGCTGGAGGCGTTCAAGAAGCACCTGGAAATCGAGCCGGAGATGGCGCGGCAGAAGGCCGGGCCGCTGGAATGGCAGCCGATTTTGTATTGCTGCTTCTCGCGATTTTTGCGGATGGAGCAGAAGCGGGCGGATGACATCGTGGAGATCGTCAAGCTGCTGCTGGCGGTGCACGCCGATCCCAACTCGCACTATTTCGTGGAGACGGACAACCAGAAGCAGATTCAGACGCCGCTGTTTGCCGCGGCGGGGATCGCCAACAATCCGCTGCTCACCAAGATGCTGCTGGATGCGGGGGCGGATGTGAATGAATTGATGGGTGATCCGGGAGAGTCCGAGGCGCCGCAGATGCTGGGGACGGAGGCGCTTTATCACGCGAGTGAGTTTGCGGATACGGCGTGTTTGAGATTGATTTTGGAGGCCAAGCCGCATGCGCGGCGAGTTTCGTATTGCCTGGGGAGGGCGCTGGATTTCAAGAGCCCGGATGCGGCGATGCTCTTCCTGGAACAAGGGGCCGATCCCAATTTCAGGATTCCCTGGCAGCACAATCGGACGCACCTGCACAAGGCGGTGATGCAGGGGCGGGATTTGAAGCTGATCGAGAAGATGATTCAATGCGGGGCCGATGTGAACACGGCGGATGGGAGGGGATTTACCAGCTATCGGTTCGCGGTGCGATTTGGGCATGAAGCGATTCGCAAGCTGCTGGAGAAGCACGGGGCGAAGGTGGCGGATGCGACGGCGGAGGATCTGGCGCTGTTCGGCTGCGTGTGCGGCGGGGATACGGGGGCGTGGATGGCCTCGGCGGACGAGGCCGCGGATGTGCTGTGCGCGGCGGCGGGGCGGAATGATGTGAATGCGATCGAACGACTACTGGATGCGGGGGTGAGCGCGAGCATTTCCGGCGGCGAGGATGAGACGCCGGCGCTGCACTGGGCGGCGTGGCGCGGGCAGTTGGAGGCGGCGCGGTTGCTCGTGGAGAAGGGGGCGAGTCTGACGCAGAAGAATGTGTATGGAGTGGAAGCGCTGACGACGGCGATTCATGGTTCGTGCAATTGCCAGGACCCGGAGGGTGGGACGGGGACGCGCCTGGCGGAGGAGATCCTGCACGGGCAGTATGCAGCGCTGGTGGAGATGTTGATCAGTGCGGGAGCGGCCTTGCCGCCGAAGATCTGGGGGGGAAGCGATGCGGTGCAGGATGTTCTGCGCGCCCATGGCGTGCCGGATGAGATAGAATCGGATGAATGAGCGGGAACGATCTTCGGGTTACCTATCGGGCGGCGGATATCGGTGATGTCGAGGCGCTGGCGGTTTTGCGGCGGGAGTTTTTGCTGGAAATCGCCGATGCCGATCCGGCCGACGCCTCGCTTCTTCCACGATTGAGAAACTGGTTCAGCGAGAAAACTCAGAGCGGGCATTTCACGGCCATCCTGGCGGTTGTCGGCGATGAGGTGATCGCCAGCAGCGGGCTGGTGGTACACGAGCATCCGCCGGGGATCATGATTCCCAACGGGCGCGAGGCGTACATCATGAACATGTACACGCGGCCGGCGTGGCGGGGGCGGGGGATCGCGACGATCATTTTTCGACAGCTTCTGAAGGTGGCGCGGGAGAAGGATTGCACGCGGGTGGCCTTGCATGCGCTGCCGGCGGGGCGGGCGATTTATGAGCAGGAGGGGTTTAAAGTGGGTGACAAGGAAATGCGACTGGATCTGAAATGAGCGAAGGAGAGTTATGAAGGTGCTGGTGCAGTATCTGTCGGTGGCGGGAGCCGGGGCGGTGGGCGCGGTGTTTCGACTTTTTGTCGGCTCGGCCTTCGGGGCGATGTTTGGGACGTCGTTTCCGGTGGGGACGTTCATCATTAATATCAGCGGCAGTTTGTTTCTGGGGTGGTTTTTGACGTTCGCGCGGGATCGCGTTGGAATTTCCGATATGATGCGGACAGCGGTGGCGGTGGGATTTGTGGGGGCGTATACCACGTTTTCCACGTTCATGCATGAGTCGAATGCGCTGCTGGAGAGTGGGTCGAGCATCAAAGCGTTGGGAAATCTGATCGGGAGCCTGGTTTTGGGGTTGATTGCGGTGCGATTTGGGATTTGGCTGGGTGAGCGATGAGTTTAATTGGCGAGCAGATTCTGTTGCGGATTTATCTCCAGAGCGCGGACCGAACACCGCACACGCCGACTTATGAGCGGATCGTGAAGGCAGCGCGGGAGGATGGTTTGGCGGGAGCGACTGTGCTGAAAGGGATCGTGGGGTTCGGATCGCAGGGAATTGCACAGGGTTCACATTGGAAGGTGGTGGAGCATGTGCCGATCATCGTGGAGATCGTGGATAACGCTGATCGGATCGTGGAGTTTATCCAGCGGCGGCTGGCGAGTCTCATGATTCATGGGCAGGCGACGCTGGAACGGGCGAATGTGATGATGTATCGGCAGCGGCGGGAGGGGGAGAGCGGGAAGTTGGAACTGGGCAGGGCGCTTGCCCCGCTTTCGACAATGCCGGAAATTGCGGGCGGAGGTCGTATGACGATCAATGAAGAAGGTGTTTTGCTGCGGGTGTTCATTGGCGAGTCGGATCGGTTTGAATCTCGGCCGCTGCATGAGGCGATCATTCAAAAGGCGAGGGAGATTGGTCTTGGGGGGGCGACGGTGCTGCGGGGGATTGAGGGATTCGGGGCCAATAGCGTGGTACACAAGTCGGGATTGCTGGAGATGTCGGGAGATTTGCCGATGGTGATTGAGATTGTGGATACGGACGCGAAGATCAAGCTGCTGCTGCCACATCTGGAGAGGATGGTGAAGGAGGGGATGATTACCATGGAGTATGTGGTGATTTTGGTGTATCGGCACGATCCGGCCGATGCGCCGCCGGCGGTGTGATGGGTCGAAAATGGTCGGAATTGGCTTGCGGGGGCAACGGGTTTATAAATATTCGAGTATTATTCGCAGGCCGGGCTGGGCGAGGTCCGGCGGGTTGTTCGTTCGTCACCATTTCAAGTTTTTAGAGGCATGAGAGGAATCATGAACAAGAAACAGCGCAAAGCGGAGCTTTCTCGTCGGCAGTTTTTGGGTGCGGCGGCCACGGCGGCGGCGTTTACGATTGTGCCGCGCTATGTCCTGGGCGGGGCCAATTTCGTGCCGCCCAGCGAGAAGGTGAATGTGGCGATCATCGGGGCGGGCGGGCAGGGAAGGACCAATGCCCGGGCGCTGTTTGGCGAGGCCGATGCGCAGGTGATGGCGGTGTGCGATGTGGCGGAGGTGACGGACCTGGAGCCGTTTTATTACAAGGGGAAGGGCGGGCGCAAGACGGTGATCGAGGAGGCCGAGAAGCATTACCGCGAGAAGAACAAGGATTTCAAGTGCGCGGAGTACGAGGATTTCCGCGAAATGCTGGACAAGGAGAAGGCGATCGACGCGATACTTTGTGCCACGCCGGATCATAATCATGCCCTCGTCTCGATCACCGCGATGAAGCTGGGCAAGCACGTGTACTGCGAGAAGCCACTGACGCACAACGTGTGGGAGGCGCGCGAGGTGGCGAAAGTGGCCAGGGAAATGGGCGTGGCCACGCAGATGGGAAATCATGGCCACAGCGGCGAAGGAATTCGCCAGACGTGCGAATGGATCTGGGATGGCGCGATCGGCGCGGTGCGCGAGGTCCATGCCTGGAGCGATGCGGGCGGCTGGACCACGGGCAAAGGACGTCCGAAGGATACGCCGCCAGTGCCGGCGGGATTTAACTGGAACAAGTGGCTGGGCACGCGCGAGGAGCGGCCGTACAACCCGGCGTATGCACCCTACAACTGGCGCGGGTGGTGGGCGTTTGGCGGGGGCTGCATCGGCGACATGGCCTGTCATAACCTCGACCCAGCCGTGTGGGCATTGAAGCTGGAGCATCCGCAGACCATCGAAGCGACCAGCACCTTCGTCGATTCGGAAGTCACCTCGCCTGGCTCGCTCTACACCTATCGCTTTGGGCCACGCGGCAATATGCCGACGGTGACGGTGAAGTGGTATGACGGCGGACTGCGGCCAAGCACGCCGGACGGAATTGATCCCAATGACGCCAAGCAGCGCCTGGGCGATGGCGGAAATGGGATCCTGTTCGTCGGCGAGAAGGGCTATATCACCTGCGCTGGCTGGGGCGGCATGCCAAGACTGCTGCCGCTGGAGCGGCATCGCGAATACAAGCGGCCGGAAAAGACGCTGCCGCGCGTGAAGGGTCATCACGCCGATTGGCTGGCGGCCTGCAAAGGTGGCACGCCAGCGAGTGGGAATTTTGAATACTCGGCGCGGCTCACCGAGATCGTGCTGCTGGGCAACGTTGCGCTGCGGTCGAAGAAACTGCTCCAGTGGGATGGGCCGGCGATGAAGGCAACGAATCATCCGGAAGCGGAGAAGTTTTTGAAGGAGACTTATCGGAAGGGGTGGGAGATCGCGTAGCACGGGCATCTTGCCCATGAATTCGTAACCGGCTCAAACGGAGGCCCAATGGGCGGGTTCTACGGGTCCGTCCAGGTGCGTGGCAGTGACTTGACGGCGGTCATGGCTGCGGCGTCGGCGGTGGCGTCGAAGATGAGGATCAAATGTCTGGTCGGGCCGGAGATCAATGGGTGGGTCGGGGTGTATCCGGAGCATAGCGGGCAGGATGAGAAGGTGGGGGAGGGGATTGCGCGCAAAATTCCCGGCGATGTGCTGCACGTGCTGGTGCATGATGATGATGTGATGGCGTATTGGCTGTGGCGCGGGGGGAAGCTGGTGGATTCGTACTTCTCCAAGCCAGGATATTTCAACAAAAAAGATTTGAAGAAGCAGGTGAAGATGAGCGGGAACCCCAAACTTTTTGGGAAGTATGCTCCCGATGCAGTTCCTGAGATCCAACAGCTCTTAGCCCGCGAAGAAGACGCGCCGGTATTTGAGGTGGACCGCCTCAAACGGTTTGGAGAGCTATTAGACATCGCCAACTTGGTTGCGTCCTATGAATACCTGGAGGATGGCGAGTTGGACGAGATCAGGGGGGGTAATAAGTTCATCGAGGTTCCGGCGAACATTAAACGGAAATTGCGCAGCGAGTCCCCGCAAGCGGGTGACCCATCGGAGCATCGAAAGCCAGCAGCAGGAACCGGACCCAAGCCTCTGATCGAGGAAGTCAGGCAAATGGTGCCGCATGTGGCGCGTGCTGGTGATGGCCTGCTCGTAGCTTGGGCGCGTGCCGATGGCGAGCCCCAACCCGTGCAGCTCTATCGCGCTCCATGGCGCGAGGCAAAGGAGATTGACATTACTCCCGGAGAGGCGATTGAATGCCTGGCTTCGGACGATGCTGGCCGAATTGTGGCGATGACCGTTGAGTCGCGAGCTGTTGTCGTAGAAACCAGTTCGTGGAAGCGTCTACTGGAAATCGAGGCTTTTGGGCCCAAAGCACTGGCATTAAGCAATCAGGAGCTACTGGCTTATGCAATTCCGCAGGAGCTGGTAGTGAAGCGCATCGCCGATGGTGCGCTGCTGATGCGGGCGAAGGTGCAATTCTCATCTTCCATTGCGATTCATCCGAGCGGCTGGATCGTTTCGAGTGGCCCGGCCATTCGGATCGCCCGAATCGGGTTGAATGAGGCGGTGCGTGATTTGTATGTGGGCGGGATCATCCCACACGATAAGAAGACATTGGAAGTCATGCGCAGTCAGTACAAGGAGATGGATGTAGACCAGATGGAGCGAGACTGGCAGAAAAATTTTGGACCAGTTTCCAAAAAACTTCGCAAGATGGGAATGTCCGAGAGGGATATCGAAAAATCGCGCAAAGCCATGCTGGAGCAGATGGCGGCGATGAGAGTAGCGGTGCAAAAGGCGCGTGAGGGAAGCGAGTTTATGGAGCCTTCGGGCCAGGAGAATCCGGCGTGCGTGGGCTTCAGCAACGATGGCCGCTGGTTGTTTTGTGGCACCGACAGGGGAATGCGAGTGTATGACTGGCAAACGGTCATCAATACGCCCAAGAACGAGAGGCCACAGCCTAAGTGGAAGCATGATTCGCCTGCCCTCGAAACTGGTCAGAGCCTGGATTTTGTTTATTCGCTGGCGTCGGAACCGAACGGCACGGGCGTCCTTTTTGGGGGGCTTTCGGGCATCGTCTTTCGAATGGACTTGTCAACCGGAACGACCATGCAGCTCTTCACGATGCCTGATGAGGTCCCAGTGATGTCGATGCTTTTCAGTGCCGACGGCGCTGTGCTGGCCACAACCTGCTTCCCAGGCATTAAGAGAAATGCCCGTCGGCCTGATACGCGGCAGATCCTGCGGTTATGGGATTACTTGGCACTTACACGATGAAGGAGACAGCCGATGGAAAGCGATCAAACTTCACCGACGCGCCGGGAATTTTTGCATGCTTCAGCGGCGGCGGTGGTCGCCAGCGGCTGTGCTGCTGGTGCAAGGGATGCCGAGGATGATAAGCCGCTGATCGCGGAGCGGCCTGGGCCGGGTGCGTATAAGCTGGCGGAGCGGTTCGCAAAATTTTTGCGAGTCACCGATGTCACCGATGGTCTCGATGCCCTCGGCCGGGCCGATCGGTGTCTGCTCGATCCGCAGATTCGCCCCCTTTGGATGGGCATGCGCTTCTGGGGGCCGGCCGTCACCATGCGGGTGGTGCCGACGAATCGGACGATGCCGATCGTCTCTCGGAAAGATGCGCTGCTGCAGCATGCCATCTGGAAAGAGATGGGGGGATGGCACGCGGAACTCAAGCCTCATTTGAAGAAGGGGTGCGTCATTGTCACCTCGACCAATGGGGCGAAGGAGTGCGGGTATTGGGGGTCGAACAATTCGCTGGACATGCAGTCGCAGGGAGTGGCCGGGATTGTGACGGATGGGAATGCGCGCGATACGGATGAGATCATCATGCAGCGGAATCCGGTGGCCTGCCGGGCGATTGGCAGGACGATCATTCCGGGGCGGGTGGAGCTGATGGATGTGAATGTAGCGGTGGGGTGCGGTGGGGCGATGGTGCGGCCGGGCGACATCGTTGGGTGTGATTGGGATGGATGTTTGGTGGTGCCGATCGAGATTGCGGAGGATGTGCTGGCGATCGCGGCGCGGATCGCGGTGGATGATAAGAAGGCGCGGCGGCGATTGTATGACCGCGTGGGACGCAAGCCGGATGAGAGCGTGGATTGGGAGAACGCGGCGGAGTATTACAAAGATCTGCTGTAATGCTCGTGGTGGCCAGTGCTCACCCTACCACAGTGATCAAAATTAAGTTGTGGGGTGGCATGGGCAAGTACCCTTGCCCGTGTCTGCATCGTCAGACCACGGGCAAACGAGTACGTTTGCCCATGCCACCCACCGTCCGGGGTCTGTTGCAATATTACGCCTGAAAGTCTTCGTATTCCTTCATGACCAATCTGCCGGGTTGTGGCACCGGGTATTTGCCATCTTTGTCGGGCAGCACGGGAGGAGGGGCATCGGCCGTGAGCTTGTCCACCTCAGGGGCGAGTTCCTGCTTGCAGTTGAACATGTCGTCGAATTTCACCGGCTGGGCGGTGTGCGCTGACATCCGGCCCATCGAAGTGACCAGGCTGGCATCCGCGCCGCGACGAACTTCGTTGTAAGGCTCGTTCTTGCGGATGGCGGTCATCAGGTCTTCCCATTCCACATCATAAGGATTGGGCTCGTGGCCCGTGTACGCCCAGACGACATTGTCCTTGTCCATCTTCTGGTTCTTGTAAATCTTGCAGTGGGCGGGCGTGTGGCCATCGCTGGAGATGACAGCGCTGCCCTTGGTGCCGTGGGCGTAGCTGGCGAAGCGGTTCTCAGCGCCGGCGATGGTTCGGCCGTGCAGATAGAGCTTGGCGCCTTCGTCGAAGGTGTATTCGACGTTGTAGCTGTCGAAATTCTGATCGACATCCTTGCCGCGATAGTTGCGGCCGCCGGTGCCCTGGGCCATCACCGGCCAGACGTGCTCGGTTTTGCTCTTATCCATCATCCAGCAGGATTCGTCGATGTTGTGAATGTAGAAGTCGCTGTAGAGCCCGCCGCTGGCCCAGAGGAAGGCATGGAAGTTTCGGATCTGATACATCGTGTCGGTCATGGTGCCGGGATTCTTGGGAACGAAGCATTCGGCCACCGGGCCGTGCTGGCGATAGGCGCGAAGAAGAACGATGTCGCCGATTTCACCATCCTTGATGCGCTTGAACAGCTCAGCGCGGGCCTTGCAATGGCGGCACATGAGTCCGACGCCGACCTTCAGGCCGGCCGCGCTGGCTTCCTCGCCCAGCTTGTACATTCTCCGGGTGGTGGGCCCATCCACCGTCACCGGTTTTTCCATGAAGACGTTGAGGCCCTTTTTGATGGCGTAGGTGAATTGGACCCAGCGGAAAGCCGGCGGGGTGGTGAGGATGGCGACGTCGCCTTTCTTGAGCGAGTCCATCGCCTTTTGATACCCGTCAAAGCCGATGAACTTGCGCTCCGGCGGGACATCGATCTGCTCTTTGAGCTCTGGAATGCCCGCGATGCCTTTGTAGCTCTTGTCCAATCGATCCTGAAAGACATCGACCATGGCGGTGAGCTTGGTTGGCCCGACGCTGGTCTTCAGCGCCTGGACAACCGCGCCGGTGCCGCGGCCGCCGCAGCCGATGAGGGCGAGGTTGATGGTGTTATCCTCGGCCGCGAAAACGTGCGGGACCACGAGGGCTGAAAGCGCTGAAGCGGCGGCGATCTGGCCGGCGCGCTTGTGGAAATCACGACGTGAGATGGTGCGATTGGTTTGCTCGGTCATTATTGATCTCCGCGAATGAAGACTCGGTACCATTTAAGACAATTGGCCACGCATCGGGTTGAAATGCCCTCGAGACGGCCGACACGCCAGGATATTCATACACGGTCGGCCGCACTTGTGCCAGATGGGAGGGGGTGAATAGGATTGGCCGTATGAACCGCTTTTTCGCAGCAGTTTTGATCTGCCTGGGGTTAATACCGGTCATCAGCGCGAACGCGGCGACGCCGGCGAGTGTGCCCGCATCCCAGCCGACAACCAGGCCAGTAGTGCAGGACGCAGATGGGGTGATTCTGCTCCATGCGAAGGATGTGACGATTCATGGGAAGACGGTGCGATATGAGCCGCAGCCGAATAAGAACACCATTGGGTACTGGACAAAAAAGGAGGATTGGGTGAGCTGGGAGTTTCTGGTCGATCGGCCGGGGAAGTTTGAGGTGATCGCATTTCAGGGCTGCGGCAAGGGGTCGGGGGGAGCGGAGGTGGAGTTTTTGGTCGATGGTCAGAAGCTGAAGATGACCGTGCAGGACACGGGGCATTTTCAGAACTTCATCGAGAGAAATATCGGGCAGGTCGAGCTGAAGAAGGGGCCGCATCGGCTGGAAGTCAGGCCGCTGACCAAGCCGGGGGTGGCGGTGATGGATTTGCGCTGGGTCTCTTTGCGGCCCGGATGAGATTTCCTTTTGAATTTACAAAAATTGAGGGTACAGTTCTTGTTAAGGTAGCGCATGGGCTGCCGGCCAGGGCGTCTCGTTTGTTGTCGTTGAACATGTCTATGTGCCTTCGGCACGAGTCGGGCAGAAAAATTTTTAGGAGGAGCGTATGTCACTGCCTCACCAGGGTCTCCGCAGCGGCCAGGGCCGCGCGCGTTCCGCATCATCGATCGCTGGGGGCAGGAATCGGACCGGGTCTTCCCGCATCCGGCAGGCGTGTCGTGCGCTGTTTGAGAAGCTCGAGGACCGGCGGCTGCTCTCGGGCGACTTCCGCCTGATCGGGATCACCGGCAATCAGCAGAACTCCGCGTATCTTGATGAGACGCTCTATAACATTAGCGTTGGAACGGTTGGCACCAGCGATCCCATCTTTCTGGACGGCTTCAGTGACATCCCATCCAATCTGCCTGACACGGTGCTGTCCATTCGCACCGATGTCGGCGTCTCGCAGGGAAAGGCAGCGCTGCGGGTGGAAGTGGAGCCGGACGTAAATGCCTATTGGGGCATTATGTCCCCCAACGTGCTTGACCTCCTCAAGGCGGGCGCTTCACAACTCTCCTATGAGCTGACGCTGAATAATATCGACCTGAACGGCGGCTCATTCGGCGGCGGTGCGGATAATTCGTTCACTGGCTACGCACAGAACAATGCGCTGGCCGTGGTGATCAACACGCCTTCGAACGGTTTCATCCAGCGCGATTTCAGCTCCGGCGGCGGCACCGACAGCCTGGGAACCAATGCCACCTGGTCTGGCGTGGACGGCGTGCGCACCATTACCTGGGACCTTTCCCAGTTCACCTCTGCGGACGGAATGTCGCTGGCCGACTTCATCACGGCGAACAACGCGACCCAGGCCCGCTTCTGGATCGTCACCCAGGGTGCTGGCGACACCAACGGCCATGTCGGCCCGATGCGGTTCTATTTCGACAACTTCCAGGTCACGGGGCCGGCCGGACCAAAGGTAATCGGCGACTTCGAATTGCTCGACAGCTCGCCGTTCCTGACGACGCCGTTCGTACCGGACACCGACGCCATCGGGTTTAATCCCGAAACAGGACTGCTGCACCGGACCTCCGGCGCCAGCACCTATAGAAATGGTCCGGGTTCCCATCTCAGAGTTGGTTATCGCGATGATCACTTCATGGAGACCATCGACGTGAATTCGCCGTTCCTGACACAGGTGGGCATTTTCAACGCCAACTACGAGGGTGAACCTGGTTTTGGGCCGTATGGCCTGGACGCGCCATTCCCGGGCTGGTTGTTCCCGGCCACGCGCCGCACCGACGAGCAGGAGGACGACAGCTTCGGCGCCAACGGGCCTGATGAGTACCACTCGCTCCGCGACCTGACCTGGTCCACCAGCGATCATGTCTTCTACGGCGCCGACGAGGACGGCATTTATCGTCTGACCGCCGATGGGATTTCGACGTTCGTAGGCCTGCCGTTAGATGCGTTTGGCATTAAGTTGAATCACGGTCCCAAGGGCATCACCTTCCACACCTTCGAAGGGCAGCGCCGATTGTTGATTACGGAACGGGACGGCGGAAGACTGTTTCAGATCGATCCGGCGACCGGTCAGACAATCAACCAAATAGAAATGCTCGATCCCAACGGATTCCCCCTCGCCGGCGTGCTCAGTATCGTCGAAGACCCGGCCAGCGCGATGCTGCTGGCCATCGTCAAGCCCAACGGCTTCAGCGGTGACCCGTTCGCCCGCGAGCTATATCAAATTGATCCGATCACCGGCACGTCGATATCACTGGGGGCTTTTGGCGTTCACATGGCCGACCTGGCCTTCATCGTCGGGCCGCCGGCGGTCACGGATGCCCAGTTCGTCTATCAGAACGCGCCGCAGCGGCTGACGTTCACCTTCGATCAGAACGTGGGTGACAGCATTACCCCCGGCGACCTGTCGATCGTGAGGCTCGGGCCCGGCGGCGGGCCCGTGGTCTTCGCTGATCCCGTCTACGACATCGCGGCCAACACCCTCACCGTCGCGTTCAACGGCATCCTGCCGGATGGCAATTATCGCGCGACGTTCTCGGCGTCGAGCGTGACCAATACCCTGGACATGCCGCTGGCCGCCAACCAGGTGCTGGACTTCTTCGTCCTCAACGGCGACCT
>DASYUA010000234.1:0-3003 GCA_036001665.1 Tepidisphaeraceae bacterium | reverse complement strand
TCCCGCTCCGACCCTCGCAAATCCGCATTCATCCGCGGCCACTCTCCCCTCTACAAAACGAAGCCAATCGCTATCTCCAATCCATCCGCACTCCCATCCAAACCAATCCCTCCTCTCTGCGCCTCCGCGTCTCCGCGGTCGCATCACTCCTACAAAACGAACCCATTTCTCCCACGCCCACACCTCCACTCCCCCCTACGCCCATACCTCCCATCCGAGCCATCCGCGCAACGCCCCTGCCATTGGAAGTTGGAAGTTCAAAGTTGGACGTTGGACGTTCCCCGCACCACCAAACGAACCCAATTCCCCCTTCACCCCTCCAAAATCGCCTTCTCCTCCACCACCCCCCACAGCTTTTTCAACACCACCGCTTTCCTCTCTACCGGCTACTGTCTTCTGCCTACTCTCTACTTCGCTCCATCCGCGCAACACCTCCTTCGTCATTCGTCCTTCGTCATTTCTCTTCCCCCTCCTCCCTCCCCCTCAGCACTCAGCACTCGCCACTCAGCACTGTATGATTCCCCCTATGCACATCATCATCCTCTCCGCATCCGTCGGCGCAGGCCACCTCCGTGCCGCCCAGGCCGTGGAATTGGCCCTCAAACAATCCCATCCCACCGCCCAGGTCCAAAACCTCGACGTCCTCACTCTCACCAACGCCGCCTTCCGCCGCTTCTACGGCTCGGCCTACATCGACCTCGTCAACAAAGCCCCCCACATCCTCGGCTACATGTACGACATGATGGACAAACCCAGCCGCTCCGGCAAAAACCGCACCGACCGCTTCCGCCTCGCCTGGGAAAAACTCAACCTCAAAAAATTCATCGACCTCATCTGCCACCAAAAACCCGACCTCGTCATCAATACCCATTTCCTCCCCGCCGAAATCATCGCCTCCCTCCGCAAACGCGGCCAATGCGATGTCCCTCAGGTCACCGTCACCACCGACTTCGAAACCCATCGCCTCTGGGTCAACCAACCCTGCGACCATTACTTTACCGCCACCGAAGAAGGCGCCATCGGCCTCACCGCCTGGGGCATCCCCCGCGACGATATCACCGTCTCCGGAATCCCCATTCATCCCGTCTTCGCCCAGGAAAAGGATCGCAGCGCCGTCCTCAAGCGCCAGGGCCTGACCGGCGACCGCCCCATCATCATGCAATCCGCCGGCGGCTTCGGTGTCGGCCCCATCGCCAAGATCTACAAATCTCTCCTCGATATCCAGCGGCCCCTGGAGATCGTCGTCGTCACCGGAAAAAATGCCGCCGCCAAAGAGCAGTTGTCGGAAATCCCCATCCCCAAGCGCCATCGGGCCAAAATTCTCGGCTTCACCGACCAGATGGATGAGCTCATGTGCGCCGCCGACCTGGTAGTCTCCAAACCCGGCGGCCTCACCACCTCCGAAACCCTCGCCCGCGGCGCTGCCATGGTCATCGTCGATCCCATTCCCGGCCAGGAATCCCGCAACTCCGATTTCCTCCTCGAAAACAGCGCCGCCATCAAGGTGAACAATCTCGCCAGCCTCGGCTTCAAAATCGAAAACCTCCTCTCCGAGCCCCGCCGCCTCGAGCAGCTAAAAGCCAACGCCAAACGCCTCGGCCACCCCCGCGCCGCCTTCGACGTCGTCGAAAAATCCCTCGAAATGCTCGCCCCCGCCGCCAAATAGCCGCTTGTCACTCCACGCCCCGCAGTTAGAATATCCCCCGCACGCTGGAGAGATGGCCGAGCGGCTGAAGGCGACGGTTTGCTAAACCGTTATACGGGGTCAAACCCGTATCCGGGGTTCGAATCCCCGTCTCTCCGTTCTCGCCCCCAAACTTCCGCTTTGTGGGGCGAATCCGGGCAAGCGCGCTCGATTCGACAACGAGTCGTCGCCGCCATTCATGTCTCGAGGGCAGTCGGACAGGGAAGAAGGTCTTTGTGATCAAACCGTGCCGCCATCGCCGCGCCTTTATCGCCCGCGCCAATCGCGCCAATCGCGCGAAAATGTCACCATTCCCCTTCCCCATCGAACCCCTCGAGCAGCGCACGCTTCTCTCGCTAACCCCCGCCATCCTTGCCGACCGCTTCGAACCCAACGACGCCTTCGCCGCTGCCACCAACCTCGGCACCGTCTCCACCCGCATCGAAAACGGCCTCAACATCCACCTCACCCTCAACGATGACTACTTCCGCTTCGTCCCCGCCGCCGCCGGCCAGTTCACCGCCAGCATCTCCTTCTCCAGCGGACAGGGCGATCTCGACATGGCCCTCTTCAACGCCGCCCAATCCCAGCTCACCGTCTCCGAAGGCAGCGCCGACTTCGAAACCATCAGCTATCCCCTGTCGGCCGGCCAAACCTATTACCTCAAGGTCTACGGCTTCGAAGGCGCAACCAATCCCGACTACGGCCTGACCATCATCACCGCCATCGCCCCCGACCGCTTCGAGCCCAACGACAGCTTCATCGCCTCCACCTTCCTGGGCAATGTCTCACCCCGGATCGAAAACAACCTCACCGTCCACGCCCCCGGCAACGACGACTATTACCGTTTCAGCTCCCCCGCCAGCGGGCCATACACGGCCCAAATCTCCTTCAACAACGCCCTCGGTGACCTCGATCTCATTCTCTATAACTCAACCTTCGTCGAAATCGCCCGCGCTGATGGCGATGGCGACGTCGAAGCCATCACCTTCCCCAGCGTCGCCGACCAGACTTACTATCTGCGCGTCCAGGGCTACGCCAGCGCTACCAGCCCGCTCTACCTGCTCTCTCTCGATCAAGCCCCCGGAACCATCGCCGGCCAGACTTTCGAGGACCGCAACTCCAACGGCGCCAAAGACGCCGGCGAGCCCACGCTGCCCGGCCGCACCGTCTATCTCGACACCGACAACGACGGCCAGCTCGATCCCGGCGAAACCTCACTCCAAAGTGATGCCTCCGGCAACTACAAATTCCTGAATCTTCACCCCGGCCCCTACACCCTCCGCCAGATCGCCCCGGTCACCTGGCTACCCACAGCC
>DASYUA010000233.1:0-33604 GCA_036001665.1 Tepidisphaeraceae bacterium | reverse complement strand
CCGGCCGAGACTTCCAATGCATTCAATTTTTCCGGGGGGGGGAGTGATGACTTTTGATGCCTCACATTCACCTGATACGTAATGGGTTACACTCATCCTCCCATGATTCGGTCGTTCCAGCACAAAGGGTTGCAATTGCTTTTTGTTGAAAGGCAAAAGGAGTTCGCGCGGACCATGTAAAACGTTTGCGGCTGATTCTCGCGCGTCTGCACGCATCCGAGGTTCCGGGCGACATGGCGCTTCCCGGTTTGCGGTTACATCCCCTGAAGGGCGACATGAAAGGGTTCTGGGCAGTTTCAGTCAGTGGGAATTGGAGAGTCGTCTTCCGGTTTGAAGGAAAAGATGCTTACGACGTTGATTATATCGATTACCATTAGGTGACCCATGCTCAAGCACTCGCCTCCACACCCCGGGGAAGTTGTTCGAGAGCTCTGTCTGAAACCGCTGGGGCTGACGGTGACGGGGGCGGCCAGGTCGTTGGGAATCAGTCGAAAGTCGCTCTCGGAACTGCTCAATGGGCGTAGCGGCATTAGCCCAGAGATGGCAGTGCGATTGTCGATGGCGTTTGGGACGACTGCGGAGAGTTGGTTGAATCAGCAGATGCAGTATGACCTGTGGCGGGTCCGAAAAAAGGCGCGACGAATCAAGGTGAGACGGCTGGCCGCGTGAATACTCATTTTACCTGCACCGCGACTGCGGGCTTTGGCTCGATGATCACCAAATCAGCCGGGCGATGGCATCGCCGGGATTACCTCGGTCGCGGGCGAAGGTCAGCATGTCGCGGGTTTGGCGGGCGGCTTCGATTGGCGAGAGGTTGTGGGAAAAGATCAGGTCGAGATAGGTGAAATCGATCACAGCGCTCCCGCCCCAGTCGGCGGAGTTGGCGTAGCCGGAGATAGGGAAGCGGGCGTCGGAGCCGAGGGCCTGGTGAATCTGGCGGGGGATGTCGCCGCCGGCGATCAGGCAGGTTCCAAAATGAAGCAGGCGGAGATCGCCGATGTCTTTGAGGCATTCGCTGATGGTTTTGCCGTCGATGGTTTTACCGCCGCAGAGGATGCCCTCGCGGGTGCCGTGGGATGAGATGTGCAAAATGATGGGCTCGGCGATGTAGGGAAGCTCGGCCGTCCAGCGGCGGAAGTCGGCCTCGCTGGCGAAGAAACGGTGCCGTGCCCGTGATGGTGGCCTGGCGGTTTTCGGGGCCGTAGGCGCCTTCGATGGCATTGGCCTTTTGGGTGAGGCGCATGGGGCCGAAGGTGGTTTCCCATTGGCCGGTGAATGTGCGGGAGGAACGAGTTGCGGGAGCGGCAGCAAGAGACACACTGGTGATCAGGAGTACAGCGCAGAAGATTTGTCGAACCATAATGGACCTCGATGAATTGATCAGGCAGCCCAATCCCAATTGATCATTTTAAGTTGTGCGTCATTGGTTAGCTGGTAGTCCGCTCCGAGGGCCAGGGGCCAGAAATTGGGGCCGTGGCCGACAGGGAGGCCAAGGGCGATGGGGATTTGCAGTTGGTTGGCGAGGTGGCCGAAGGTTTCCTGCATACATTCCCGCTGGGAATAGACGCGGCGGAGGGGGATTCGTTCCGAGCTGTCTTTTTCTTTGAGCACCATGGTGTTTTCATCAGGGCACTCTTTGAAGTCGCCCAGGAGGATCGCCTTTGCGCCGGTGAAAGCGCCGGCCTGGAGGAGTTGGTTGATCATGCGGTCGATGCGGTACCAGGTTTCACCGATGTCCTCGAAGAAGAGCATTTTGCCATGCGTGGAGGGCTGAAAAGGCGTGCCGCAGAGGGCGGCCCAGAGGGTGAGGTTGCCGCCAACGAGGGAGGCTCGGATGGAAGTGGCGGGGGGGTTGGAGATGAATTCGAGGCGATGGGGGGACCATGGTTCGGGTATGGGGTTGCGATGGATGGCGCGGAGGATGGCGGCCCATTGGTCGGGGTGAAGCTGAATGAAGCTGCGCGTGCCGGGCATTTCGGCGTGGAGGGTGGCCCAGTTCCAGTTGGATCGGACGAATTCGTGGAGGACGGTGACATCGGAATAGCCGACGAGGAGTTTTTTGGGCGGGGGGCCGTGGCGATTGGTGAAATTATTTAGCAGCGGAAGGAGTCGGGTTGCGCCGTAGCCGCCGCGGGCGCACCAGAGGATGTCGATGGACTCGTCGGTGGCGAGTTTCCAGAGGGCACTCGCGCGTTCTTCATCGGCGCCGGCGAAGGTGAAGGATTGGCTGTGACACTGCTCGGTGACGAGAGTCTCGAAGCCGGCATCGTGGAGGCGCTGGAGGCCGATTTGAAATTCGACCTGGGGAACGCAGGAGGAGGCGGCGAGGATGCCGAGGCGAAGGAGCTGGCTCATGGGTGCAACTTTACGGCCTCATCGAAGACTTCGCGCGGGCAGCCGATATCGGCGACGGTGATGGTGCCCGTGAATTCTTTCGCTCCAGGTTTTTCGAAGCCAACCTTTGGGGCGACGAAGGTAACGGTGCGACTGGCGCGGATACAGGGGCCGAACGGGCGGCCAGTGTCGCAATCGAGGCCGCTGGGAATATCAATGGCAATAATGGGACGGCGCGTGACAGTAACACGATTAACGATGTCCTGAAACGGCGGGCGAGGCGCCTCAGTGAGGCCGGTGCCAAAGATGGCGTCGATGATCAGATTTGGCGGGGCGAGTTGATCAAGGGCCGTTTCCCATGCGAGGCGCGGCAGGTTCATGGCTTCAACAATGCGCCAGTTGATTTGGGCATCGCCCTGATATTTGGCGGGATCGGTGCAGAGGCCGATGAGGATTTGATGGCCGCGATTGTGGAGATGTCGGGCGATTGCCAGGCCGTCGCCACCGTTGTTGCCACCGCCGCAGAGGATGAGGATTTTTTGATTTGCTCCCGGACCGAGCATTTCATTTGCTGCTTCGGTTGCTCCGCGGGCGGCGTTTTCCATGAGGACGATGCCGGGGATGTGATACTTCGCGATGGAGATGCGGTCGATTTCGCGGACTTGTTTTCGGGTGATGGCGAACATGCTACCTCTTGCAGAGGGGGTGACGTTACTCCTAGAGTTGGTGGTTGGCCAGAGGATGGTGGGGCAAGCCCCACCCTACAAGCATGCCGAATACAAAGAAGTTGATACTGCTGACGAATGATGATGGCATCACCGCGCCGGGGTTGGTGGCGATGTATCGAAGGCTCGGCGACATGGGGGAAGTGCACGTGGTTGCGCCGGAGACGGTGCAGAGTGCGACGGGACATGGGATCACGCTGAGCCAGCCGCTTTTGACGAGCAGGGTGGAGGTGGAGAACGCATTTGTGGGGACGGCGGTGGCCGGGAGTCCGGCGGATTGCGTGAAGCTGGCGATCAGTCAGCTCGTGCCGTGGCGGCCGGATCTGGTGATCAGCGGGATTAATTCCGGGGCGAATGTGGGAATCAACGTGATCTATTCCGGTACGGTGGCGGCGGCCATCGAGGCGGCGTTTCTGGGGCTGCCGGCGATTGCCCTGTCGCTTTATTTGAAACGTGATGTACCGCCGGATTATGCGAGAACGGCTGTGTTGGCGAGAAGGTGCATCGAGCAGATTCTGGAGGCGGGGCTGGATGGCGGGCAGGTGGTGAGCGTGAATATCCCATCGCTGCGGGCAAATGAGGAGCCGGCGGGCGTGAAGGTAGTTCGGCAATGCACGCGGCCGTGGAACGATACTTATGAGCGGCGCAAGGACCCGCGGGGGAGGGACTATTTTTGGAATTCGTCGGTGTTCACATTATCCACCGATGAGCCGGACACGGATGTGGCGGCGCTGCGGGATAATTTCATCACCATCACGCCGTTGCAGTTTGATTTGACGGAGCATGGGATAACGAGGGAGTGGATGGCGAGGAAGTGGAACGTGTGAGGAATTGAATCATTGAATCATCGGATCATTGAGTCATTGAGCAAGCCCTCTGATGCTCTTTCAAATGTTTCAATGATTCAATCACTCAATGATTCAATCAGCTCATCGTCCGCGGTTGCGGATGTACTCTTCGAGCATTGCGCCGGTGATGCCGGGACCGCCTTCGGGGGTGATAGTGCGGACGACCCAGCCGGCATCGGTTTTTTCCCATTCCAAAACCCAGTCGGAGAGGCTGGTGCCCTCGCGCAGGGTGGAGTTGACGCGGACGGTGGCGCGCATGGTTTGATCGGGGAGTTCGGTGGTGTCCACGCTGTAAACGCGGGCCTGGCGGAGGTCGCTGTATTCGGCGGCGTTGCGGGTGGCGGATACCACGCGATCGCGGCCGGCGAAGACGCTGATGGTTACGTTGGGGTGCAGGTAGGTGGCCATGCGGTTCCAGTCGCGGGCTTCGACGGATTCGACCAGGCCGCGAGTGCGCTTGATGACTTTTTCACGCTCAGAATCGAGGAAAAAGCTGAGCAGGGCGAGGGCGACGGCGAGAATAATTACGCTGATGCCGGCGAGTTTGAGCTTTTTTTCCAGGCGATTGTTGCCAGTGACGAACAGGATCACGCCGAGCAGGCCGATGCCGGTCGGAAGCCACCAGGGGGTCTCATAGATGTAATTCATGTGAAGGTTCAACCTTTCGGTGGGGAAGGTCCGATAATTCTAATCGCTGGTGTGCCCAGAGTAACGACCAAAGATGATTACGACACTCGATCAGTCCACGCGCTTTGTTTTGGCCGAGGGATCGCCCCTCGTGGCGAATTTGGCCGCGCTGTGGGCGGCGGATCCAGCGCTGGCGGCTGAGTTGGAAGAGCGACTCGATACGGAGCCATATCAGACGGTGGCGGCCAAGTCGGGGGATGCAACGGTGGCGCTGGCGGCAGGTGGGGGGCAGATTTTTCTGCACAGCAGGCATCGGCCGGTGGACGAGGCGAAGCGCTTGATCGATTCCATTGATTTGAACGACAAGACGCTGATCGCGGTGCATGGGTTTGGGCTGGGGTATCACGTGGAGGAGGTTTTTGCGAGGGCCAGTCCGGAGGCGATCTTTTTGATTTTTGAGCCGGATCTGAAACTGCTGCACACGGCGTTTGGAGCGCGGGATTTTTCGGAATTGATTCGGTCGCGCCGGTTTTTTTTCATCACGCGGGCGGATCGGTCGGCGCTGATGCTGAAAGTTCAGGGTAATCAGGCGCTGGCGTGCGTTGGGGTGGCGTCGGTGAATCATGCGCCGAGCATTCAGTTGCACGGCGAGTTTCACAGGATGATGGCCGGGATGCTGGAGGATGTGCTGGCGTATTGCCGCACTTCGATCAATACGCTGGTGCTCAACGGGCGGCGGACGTGCGAGAACATCGCGGCCAACATCCCCTGGTATATCCGTTGCGCGGGGATCAATGATTTGAAGGGACGGCATGAGGGGAGGGCGGCGATCATCGTGTCGGCGGGGCCGTCGCTGCGGAAGAATTTGCATCTGCTGAAGGAAGCGAAAGGAAAGGCGGTCATCATCGCGGTGCAGACGACGTTGCAGCCGCTTCTGGATGTTGGCGTCGAGCCGGATTATGTGACGAGCCTGGATTATCACGACATCTGCACGCGGTTTTTTGAAAAGCTGCCGGGGAAATTGACAACAACACTCATCGCGGAGCCCAAAGCGTCGGCGCGGGTCTTTGGATTGTTTCCCGGACCGATCCGGATTCTGGGAAGTGATTTTGCGGACAAACTGCTTGCGCCGATGGATATGAAAAAGGATCGGCTGCGGGCCGGGGCGACGGTGGCGCATCTGGCGTTTTATCTGGCGGAGTATCTGGGGTGTGATCGGATTGTTTTTGTCGGGCAGGATTTAGGGTTTTCGGATGGACTGGCGTACACGCCGGGCACGAGCTATGAGGATGTGTGGCGGCCGGAATTAGGGCGGTTTTGCACGATGGAGATGAAGCAATGGGAGCACATCGCTCGCGAGCGGCCGATTTTGCGGAAGATTCCCGATGTGGCGGGGCGGGCGATGTACACCGAGCAGCGGTTGTTTTCATATTTGCAGCAGTTTGAGAGGGATTTTGCCACGAGCAGGGCCAAGGTGATTGATGCGAGCGAGGGTGGGGCGTTGAAAAGAGGCGCGCAGGTGCAGACGTTGGCGGAGGTGCTGGAGAAATTGTCCGGCACGGCCGGACCCAGGAATATGCCGGCATTAACAGCGGGCCCAACGATTCCAACTGTAGGTCCGGCTGTGCCGGACAATTCGGCCGCCGTGCTGTTGCTTCAAACCCGCCTGAAAGAATCCCACGAGATCGAAAAAATCGCCAGGGAGACCCTGCCACTGCTCGAGGAGGTTGCAACCTGCCTGGAAGACCAGCCGCGGGTGAATCGGCTGATCGCACAAATCGATGCGCTGCGGGCGAAGATGTTGCAGCTCAATGACTGTTATGAATTGATCACATCGCTCCGCCAGCAGTCGGAGCTGGATCGGTTTCGGCACGACCGGCAATTGGCCGCCGCTCGATTGACGGGAACCGATCGACAGCGAGCCCAGCTTCATCGCGATATCGCCAACGTGCAATCCCTGCTGGCGTCCAGTGAGACGTTCGCGCTGCTGGTCAAGGGGACGATCCGCAAATTAATGGATGATGAGTAATGCGCGACGCGCCGGTCATTCTCTCGCTGCTGCATCAGGAATCGGTGCCTGCCAGCGCCACCCGCCTGTTTCGCGGCAAACCCATCCTTGAATGGACCCTCCGCCGCCTGGCGCAGTGCCCTGGCGTCTCGCGCACGACCCTCCTTTGCTGGTCCGATCAGATCGCGGCATTGCGCCGCTTCGGCTATCTGTTCGCGTTGGACCGGACGGAAATCGCCTCGATGAACGCGATTGCGGCCGCGCGGCGATGGTCCGACGGCTGGCGGGGCGGCCTGCTCTCCGCGTCGTGTTTTGACGCTGGATTTCACGGTCCATCACTGCTGGCCGCGATGCGGCAGTTAGAAACGGATCGCATCGTGCTGGTCGATCCGGATTCGGCGTTGATCGATCCGAAGATTGTCGATTCGCTGTTGGCGCACGCCTCCGAGCATCTGGACGTGGAATATTGTTTCACGCCCGCCGCTCCGGGGCAGGCGGCCATGCTTTTGCGGCGCGGGCTGGTTGAGAAACTGGCCGAGGCGGGGATGTATCCGGGACGGCTGCTGAATTATCACCCTGATATTCCGGGGCGGGACCCGGTTGCGCTGCCGCAGTGTGCCCCAGCGCCGACGGTGATCGCGCGGGCGACCGAGCGATTTGTTTTGGACTCACAGCGGCAGATTACGCTCTTTGAAAATGCCACTCATGAATTGAATGGCCAGCTCGCGAAGACCAGCGCGGAGGAATTGTTGAAGTTGGCGCGGGCGCGGACGACGAGCTTTGATTATCCGAGGGATGTGACGCTCGAGATCAATTCGAGGCGGGCGACGCGGCCGATTTATTCGCCGCTGCGATATGGAGTGATTGAGCGGCCGGACATGACTGTGGAGATGGCGGCTCGGATTTTCGCGCAACTGGCTCAGGCCGATGATGTTCGCCTGACGCTGGCGGGCGTGGGAGATCCGCTGCTGCATCCGCGGGTTTTTGAAATGATTCAGACGGCAAGCAGCGGTGGCATTAAGGCGATTCATGTTGAGACGGATTTGCTGGGGGTCGGCGATGAGCAAATGAAGCAATTGGCGGCGTCGCCGGTCGATGTGCTTTCGGTGCAGATCCCGGCGGTGACGCAGACGATGTATCGGCGGATGATGGATTGCGACGAGCTGGCGCGGCTGATTGACAATATGCGGGTGTTTTTGGGATATCGCAGTGAACGGGCCACGCCGATCCTGGTGCCGACGTTTGTGAAGTGCAGGGAGAATCTTGGGGAAATGGAGGCGTGGTATGACCATTGGATTCGCAATTTGGGGTGCGCAGTGATCGCAGGGCCGAGCGACTGCTCCGGGCAGATTCCCGACGTGGCGGCCGTGGATATGAGCCCGCCGCTTCGGGTTCCCTGTCGAAGGCTGGCGTCACGCATGATGATTCTGTCGAGTGGGCAGGTGGTGGCGTGCGAGAATGATGTTCATGGGCGATATGCGCTGGGGCAAATCGGCGTGGAGACGGTTTCGGAGATTTGGCGCAAGGGATTTTCATCGCTGCGGGCTGAGCATGCCGCCGGGCGGTACAGCCTTCCGATTTGCCAATCGTGCCGGGATTGGCATCGGCCGTAACACGGGCATCTTGCCCGTGCCGCACGGGCAGGATGCCCGTGTTACGCCAGCATCCGCTTCAGGAGATTTGCGGTGATGCGCTGAGCGCGTGCGTCCGGGCCTTTGGGGGTGGTGTAGACGGAGGGTCGCACGTAGCCCGGCGGCGCAGAAAGCCCGTCGGCAAACCAGCAACTTGAGGCGTTGAAGACGATGTTCTCTTTGGGGCCGGGATAGAGGGTGGCGGTATAGGTGCCCTGAACTTTGTCGCCGCTGCGCGTGGGGGCGCTGGCGATGATTTGCAGGCCGGGGATGGGGGCCGGATCGCCGTGCCATTCCCAGCCGATCAGACCGGGGATGCCGTCGCCTTTTTTCATTCCGGTGTTTTCGTAGAGCCAGTGATCGGGAGTGGTGCAGACCCAATCGGCGCCGCCGGTGATCGGGCCGGTGCTGCGTGCGCCGATCAGCGTGTTTTCGTTGGGGCTTTGCCAGGGGAGGAGGGCCATGGCCGGGAAGGCCTTGATTTCTTCGGGGTCGCGCGGGCCAAAGCGGTCGGCGCGGGTGAAGGAGCGATTGCCCGGTGAGAATTCAATCCGGCCGCAACAGGTGTTGCCGGAGAGAAAGGCCACATTCACGCCGGCGGCGATGGCGGATTTCATATTGTTGAACATCTCGAGTGAGTAGTACTCATCGTGACCGACGGAGAGGATTCCCTTGGAGCGGAGGAGAGTGTTTGGATCGGAATGAGTGTCGAGGTTGGAGATGTAGGTGACGTCGTAGCCGTGTTGTTCGAGCCAGAAGCAGAGTGGAAATTCCCAGAGGAAAAATTCGCCGGAGCCGATGGAGAGGGGTGCGTCGAGGATCTGGCAATATTTTCCATATGGCCGATTGAAGCTCACATCGACGCCCGGGCCCCAATACCAGACGCTTTTGCCATCATCGTAAAGTGAGAATTGGCTCGGCCAGCGGTTGTAGGCCTGCCAGGTGGTGTCGGAGCATTGGAAGATCAGGTCGGCCTTGCGGTCATCGCGGACGATGAAGATGACATAACTCTGCAGATTGGTGATTTTCTCGGTGAGCTTGCCGACGTAGACGCCGCTGGGCCAATCGGTGGGGATTTTGAATTTGTCGCACGGCTCCCATTGGCAATTGCGCACCCGGCGATCGCCGATGGGAGGATCGGGCTGAGTTTTCCCGTGGCAAGGGCCAATGCTCATCACATGCCGTCCGCCGAGGCCGCCGTAATAGCCCAGGCGGTAGATATCAATCGTAAAAGGAGCGGGTGGATTGGTGCTGACATAGATCGCAAGCTCTTCGCCGGCTCGAATGCTCGTGTGCGAGCAGTATCCTTCGATCCACGGACATCGATATTTGGTCTTCGGATCGATGCGGGTGTTGGTAAGCATCCAATCGCTCGTTCCTGGATTTTGATTTTCGCCCGCGAATGTTAAAGGAGTGTTTTTATGATGCGATGAACATCCCACCAGTGCCGCCGCCTCCGCCGCCAGTGCTCCTTTGATGAGGTCCCGCCGGGAAAAGGTTCTTTTCATATTTTTTCCGCCTCCTTTGCACTATTATTCGCACCATGCTGCATCCCTGGCACGACGTGACACCTGGCGAAAACATTCCCAGGGAATTCCTGGCCATCATCGAAATCCCCTTTGGCTCCAGCGTCAAGTATGAGCTGGATAAACAATCGGGCATGATCAAGCTGGATCGGGTCCTCTATTCCGCCGCTTATTATCCGGCCAACTACGGCTTTATTCCGCAGACGCTGGCCGAGGATGATGATCCACTGGATGTGCTGGTGTTTTGTCAGGAGACGGTGGTTCCGCTGACGATCATTCACGCCCGCACCATCGGCCTGATGACCATGGTGGACAGCGGCAAGAAGGACCACAAGATCGTCGCGGTGGCCACCGAGGACCCGGAGTTTAATTCCTATATGGAGGCGGCCGAGATGCCGCCGCATCGGTTGCGGATGCTGTCGCGGTTTTTCCAGGATTACAAGCAGCTCGAGGGCAAGAGCGTCGAGGTGGATGAGATTCAGCCGGCCAAGGCGGCCTATCCGGTTATCGATGATGCGCTGTCACGGTACAGTCAACAGAGAAGGCGGGGATTTACCTGATCGTTGATGTCTGATCCCCTTCGATACATCCTCATCGGCGCTGGTGGTGCTGGCGCAATCTGGGCCCGAAATGCCCTGCCCCGCCTGATGGCCATGCAGAAGGCCGTCCCCGTGGCCGTCGTTGATCCCAGCGACGAGCGGCTGAAATTCGCGCAGGAATATTTGCAGCTCACGCCGCAGCATTGTTTCACCGATCCGATGGAAGCGCTGGAAAACCGGCGGGCGGATTTTGTGATCATCGCCTCCTCCACGCCGCAGCATGAGAAACTGATCGAAGCGGCCATCACGCACGACATGCACATCCTCTGCGAATCGCCGGTGGCCGACACGATCCAGGCGACGCTGAAGATTTATCGCCGGTCGAAAAATGCGAAGAAGAAGATGGCCGTGGCCAGCAGCTATCGCCTCGATCAGGACAAGCAGACGCTCGAGCATTTCCTGCGCGAGCCGGATTTTGGGAAACTGAATTACCTGGTGATGCGCTTCACGCAAAACCTGCGGCAGCACGCAAGCTGGGGGGCCTATCGGCATCAGATGAACGATCCGCTCATCCTCGAGGCGGCGATCCACCATTTCGACATCATCCGCGGGCTGACCGATGCCAAGGAGGCGAACTGGATCCAGGCGCACACCTGGAGCTCGCCCTGGGCGCAATATCGCGGGGACACGGCGGCGCTGATCACCATGGAGATGAGCAATGGGGCGAAATGCCTTTATGAAGGCTCGCTGGTGAATTTTGCTTCGCTCAATGATCTGGGGGAGGAATACATCCGGGCCGAATGTTCGGGGGCGACGCTGGAGCTGGATCGGCGGAGCTTGAAGATGATCTCCGGGGGCGCTCACGATGCTCCGACGGTGCAGACGCTGCCGCTGCTGGAGCAGGAGGCGTGGGCGCAGGCGTGGGTGGGGGAACTGTTTTGCGACTGGCTGCGCGGCGGGCAGGAGCCGCCGGGGACGATTTCGGATTATGTTTATACGGCCGCCATGGCTTTCGCGGCGATTGAATCGGCCACCAGGCAGATGCCCATCGACGTGCAACAGTTCCTCAAACAGCACGTCACGGCAACGCGGCCGTAGGGGCTTCTGTCGGCTGCGGGAACTCTTCACTAGTCGTCTGCGTGTCACGAGATGGAGTAGGTTGTCGCACCACGCCTTGCTGCTCGGGTTTCCACCACGGCAGTCTTTTTCGCACCGCGCTGATGATTCGCGCCACCGGCAAACCGGCTTTAATGATCAATGGCACCGGTGGACAGGGGATGTCATCCGCCAGGCTGTGATTCTCCTTCATCGCCGCCATCACCATCTGCTCGAATTTCCACTGCGGCACCCATTCCTCGCCATACTCCACGTGATGGGCGGCCACGCAATTGGTATCGACCCACTTAAATCCGCGCTCCTGCAATCGCACCAGCGTCTGGGCCCAGGCCGCTTTGCTGGCGTTGCTGACACGATGAAACATCGTCTCGCAGGTGATATATCCGCCGATTTGCACGCCGATCGCGCCCCCCACGAGCTTTCCATCCCTCCACGCCTCATAGCTGTGGGCATAACCCAAACGGTGCAGTTCGGTATAGCCCGTGATCAACTCGGGCGTGATCCAGGTGCGCCCTTCGCGCGCCAGATCCGCGCAGCCGGCCAACGTTTCCTCGAACGCCTGGTTGTATTTGATCTGGAACTTTGGCGAAAAAATGTAGCGTCTTTGCTTCCTGGGGAACTCCACTTTGTCCATAAACTGCACGCCGCGGTGCGTGTACTTGATCCACCCCACCTCGCCGCCTTCGCGAACGAGATAGCATGGCATTTCGCCACTGGCGTAATGCCAGAGCATGTCCATCGGATCAGGGCGGATTTTCACAGAAGCGGGATGGATCATCAGGGCAATCTACCGCAGGGTAGGGAGAGCCAGCAGCGCGGAAAGTGGCCGGGCTGGCGGGCAAGGCTCACGGGCGGGACGCCCGTGTTACGGGATCAATACGATTTTTCCGTGCGATTCCCCCTCCAAAACCAGCTTATGCGCCCGGGCGGCCTCAGCCAATGGAAGCGTCATATCAATGATTGCCTTGAGCCCGCCCTTCTCCAGCATGGCCACGATACCCGCATGAATCGCCTCGTAGTCCTGATCATTGACATTGAACAGGGTCATTCCCCGAATGTCCGCGTCGCGGCTCATCGTGTCACGGGGGTCAATTTCAATGGTTCCCCGGCTGCCAATGATCACCACCCGGCCAAATTTGGCGAGGATGGACAGGTCCTTCGCCAGATTGACATTGGCCGCCATCTCCAGGATCAGGTTCACTCCGCGCTGCTGCGTGAGGTCCATTACTTCCTTCAGGTAATCCGCCGAGCGATGGTCGAGCACGTGCTGCGCACCAAGGCTGCGGACCAATTCGCGGCCCTTCTCGCTGCCGGCCGTGCCGATGATGGTCAGCCCGGCATCACGGGCCAATTGCACGGCCATCGTGCCCACGCCGCCGCTTGCGCCATGAACCAGAAGCATCTCGCCGCGCTGTGCTCCCCCTCGCTGGAATAATCCCCGCCAGGCCGTCGCCGCGGGCACCCCCAGCCCCGCCCCATCTTCAAAACTGATCTTCTCCGGCAGTCGATGCACCTTCTTCGCATCGCACAGCGCCAACTCCGCATAAGTCCCACTGATCGACCCCGCCACGTAAACCCGATCCCCCTTGTTCCATTGCCTCATCCCCGGCCCAACCGCCTCAATGATCCCCGCTCCATCATTACCCGGCGTAAATGGAAACTGCCGCGGCCCGTACCGGCCGGCGCGGATATATGTCTCGACCGGATTCACCCCCACCGCCTTGATCCGCACCACCACCTGCCCCGCGGCCGGCGTCGGATCGGGGACTTCTTCCAATTTCAAAACATCCGGTTCGCCGAATTGATGCACTCGAATGGCTTTCATGGTTCTTGCATTTTAACCAGCGCGCAAAAAAAAGCCGTCCCGGGCAAGGACGGCTTATGGGGCTTCAGTAGAGTGCGTATTTAGGAGGGTGCACTCTGTAGGGGCTAAATAAGGTCCTGTCGCCGAATCGCCAATACTGCTCGACGATCAGCAGACAGGACATAGAGCACTACAGCAATGACAGTGCCAGAGTCGTTGGCGAATTCGAATTGCCTTACGTTGGCCCCAAATTCCCGACCCATCCACGCAGTCTGTTCGCCCGGGCTGCGCAGTTTGTCGGCCTCTGTTGCATCAACTCTGACAAATCGCTGAGTTTGGCGGTAGAATGCCGGCCATGACACCGGCCGAGCAAGTGTTCATGATGATGCAGCAGCTCTCAGCAGACCAGCAGCAGGCCGTCCTTCACCTCGTGCAGTCGCTGTCCTCATCGCCCAAAGTCACGCCGCAGATCAACCATTCGGTTGTGGCGGACGTCGAGCAGCGCCTCGATACGCAGCGCGTGCAGCGCGAGATGTGGGGCGACGACGATATCTAGGGTTGGGTGGCGCCTGCCTGCAAGTCTTCCTGGCGGACCTGTTGCTGCATCTGCGCCAGCGTATCCTTCACGCGGGCATCGTTCATGCGCGCGGTGGCATAGCCGTAAAGCCTGGCGTGGCCGAGCGGGTCCTGAATATTTCCCCTCACCAGTTTCGGCCGCAAGTCCCCGTCCTTGATACTCACTTCGCGCCGCTCACCGGAACTATCCACCACGATATAGCCCGCCCCCTCATAGAGCACCAGGTCATTCCCGCCACCAGCGCCGAGCACGTACCAGTCGATCGACGCATTCACCGCCGCCGGATTGGTTTTAATTCCGGTCAGCGCGTGCCAATAGACGTGGATGTGCATCACCTGCTGGAGCGGCGCCAGCGGCATGGGTTGGAGCGGCCGATTCTTGCGGCGCTGCGGGGGCAATTCGCCCGGGCTGTCCACCAGCACGATGTCATATTCGCCGCTGCCGGAGTCGGTGATGTATGCCTGATTGAAGACCTGGGTGAGAAAGCGATGGCTGCTGGTGGATTCAATATTAATCCGGCCGCCGCGCGAGGCGCAGCCTTGCAGCACCAGCAGCACGATCGACGAAAGAATTATCCGGGCGAAAGCGCTCACGGTGATTTAAAGGTGGCACGGGCGCCTCGCCCGTGATTTTCCTTATTGGCCGCCGGCCTTGATGATTCCGCAGCCAATTCGGCCGCCGGCGTTGCCGGTGGGCTGGCTGCCGTCGTCTTCCTTGGCGTGGACAATGACCGCATGGCCCATGATCGGATTTTTCGCGCTGCTGATGGTGATGTTGTCCACGGTCAGCTCAAGATGGCCTTTGCCGCTGGCATCCGCCTGCATGTTGCCAAAGTCGCCGGCGTGACGCTTGTCGTCGGGCGCGCTGGGCAGGCCGTGCTCGTGCTTCTCGGGGTTGAAATGTCCGCCGGCGGCCATGCCATCCTCGCCACACTGTGTGCCTTCATGAATATGAATGGCGTGTTTCTGATTTGGCTTCAGGCCGCTGATGTCGGCTACTACGTGCACCTTGTCACCCATCTGATGGAACATCACCGTGCCCTTGGCGGTGTTGCCCTTGGTCGGCTCAATGTTGGCCGAGGCCATCTGCATGTTCTTGTCGGCCATCGTGTGATGAGCGGCCGGCTCGGTGTTCTTGTTGTCGTTCTTACACCCGGCGGCCCAGAGGCCAAGCGAGAGAATGGCGGCGGAAATGAGCAGTCGATTCATGGGATCTCCTTCAAATGTGTTCGACGAGGGAATTGCGGGCTCATCAATAATTGGATCGTGAGTTTAAGGGAAACTGGCAATCGACGCCAACTTACAAAATCCAGCCTGGCTGCCGTAGGTCCGGCTGTGCAGGACATCCCCCTGGCGACACGGTGAATGTCCGGCGCAGCCGGACCTACCCTATGGCTGCCGGCGACGCCGCTGCGGCAACCGGGGCGGCCACCGGCCTGGCGGACACTTCCTTCTTGCCATAAGTCCGCGCCCGCGCCTGAATCAGGCTCGTATCAACCTTCTCATAACTGATGCTCGCGGAATTCTTCACCGGGTCATAGGTGGCGATGGTGGCTTTGAGGAAATTGAGATCATCGCGCTCGGGAAAGGCCGGCTTGTAGTGCGCCCCGCGCGATTCATTCCGCAGTAAAGCGCCTTTGAGAATCGCCTCGGCCAAAATGATCATGTCCCGCAGGGCGCGGGTGAACGACAGGTTCTGGTTGGTCCACATCATCGTGTCCGACAGTTTCACCCGCTGATATCGCCGCTTCCATTCCTCGCAACGATTGAGCGTATCTTCCAGCTTCTCATTGTGGCGGATAACGGTGCAGTTGTCGGTCATCCATTTGCCCATCTCCTGCCAGAGCAAATAGGGATTCTCCGTCCCGTCGTTCTTGATCAGCCAGTTCTGCCGCTCAGTTTCCTGCTGCACCACCGAATCGAAAAGCGACTGCGGAAGGTCGGCGGCCGCATTGCGGGCGGCGTCGGTGACGTAATTCTTGATGCATGTCCCGCCAAACAGGCCGTCAAAGATGCACGAGAGCAGCGAATTGGCCCCCAGCCGATTGGCCCCGTGATACGCGAAGCTGACCTCACCCATGGCGTACAGGCCGGGGATGTTGGTCATCATATTTTTTGGATCGCCGAATTTCAGTCCGCCGCTCTTCTCATCCTTCGTAAAACCGGCCCAAAGCCCGCCCATGGTGTAGTGTACGGCCGGGAAAATCTTCATCGGCTCGGCAAGCGGATCGGTGCCCACAAATTTCTCATAAATCTCCAGAATCCCTTCGAGCTTGGAGAGCACCTTCTCCCGCCCGATCTGTTTCACGATGTCGGCCAGGTCGAGATAGACCATGTTCCCGCCGCCGACGCCCAGGCCTTCCTGGCAGACCTGAAATAGCTCGCGGGTGGCGATGTCGCGCGGGACGAGGTTGCCATATTTCGGGTATCGCTCTTCCAGAAAATAAAATCGCTCGGATTCGGGAATCGAATTCGGATGGCGGCCGTCGCCCGGTTTTCGCGGCACCCAGACTCGACCACCCTCGCCGCGGGCCGATTCGCTGATCAGCCGGCACTTGTCCTCGCCGGGAATGGCCGTGGGATGCACCTGAATGAACTCGCCGTTGCCATATTTCGCGCCGGCCTGATAGCAGCGCGAGGCCGCGCCGCCGGTGCAGATGACCGACATGGTGGATTTGCCGAAGATCAACCCATTGCCGCCCGTGCCCATCACCACCGCATCGCCGCGAAAGGCGCGAATCTGCATGGTGCGCATGTCCTGGGCCACGATGCCCACGCACTGCGGCCCCGGCCCGGTGTCGTTGATCACCGGCCAGAGAAATTCCCAGAACTCATACTTATTGATCCGCCCCTCCGCCTCCCAGCGCCGCACCTGTTCATCCAGGGCATAGAGAAGCTGCTGGCCCGTGGTCGCGCCGGCGAAAAACGTTCGCTTCACCAGGCTGCCGCCAAACAACCGCAGCGCCCGCTGCCCTTCCGGCGTTCGATTGAACGGCACCCCCATCCGATCCAGCAGATCGATGATCTTGGGCGCCCAGTTGCACATCTCCAGGACCGGCGGCTGATCGGCCAGAAAATCTCCGCCCAGTGCTGTCTCATCAAAATGCATCCACTCGCTGTATCCCTGCTGACGGGCAATATCATTGCAGGCATTGATTCCTCCCTGCGCGCAGACCGAGTGCGAGCGCTTCACCGGCACCATCGAAAACAGATCGACAGTCACCCCCTCTTCCGCCAGCTTTATCGCGCACGCAAGACCGGCGAGTCCGCCGCCAACTACGATGACACTCTTCTTGGAAGGTAAAGCCATAGAAACGCCTATTTAATCATTTAACGATTTAATGATTTAATCATTGAGCGACGCGAGCGGCACTCCGCGGTGTGTTGTGACGATGCAGGAATCGCCAGAAATTCGTTGCATTCACTGTGGAGGGGTTCTAGTCGCGCCTTGCGAATGATTGAAGCGTCCGTAAGCAGTTCCAGCCAATAGCTGGTCTCGTCGGCTTCCTCCACAGCGACACGGATCTTCGAAACGAACTCCTTGACCGTGCGCGCTCTGCAAGCCGCGCGGTAATTTGCGCCGATCGAAGTTCCCAAGCGAAGTACCTGCCGTCCCATGATTCGAGCTTCTTCGCCTCTCGGCAGTGCCTTAAACATGGTTATCACGCGCAATGCAAATAGCTTCGTCCGCCGTTTAAGTTTTTCTGCATGTTCCAGTGTGTCGCCATTTATCATGTTTCCATCCCACTCGCCATAACGCCGGCTCCTCAATGATTAAATGAATAAATCCTTAAATCATTAAATCCCTCACCACATTTCCTTGCCCATCTTCGCCCGTTTTTCGTGTATGAACTTCAGGTGATGATCGAGGTGTTTGACATAATATTCGAGTTGTTTTCCCAGCGTCGTCGGGCCGCGCTCGTTGTGCATGCCGACACGATCCCACGCGCTGGCCGGCAACGTCCTGAGCACTTTTGCGAACTGTTTTCGATTCAGATCGAAAATCGTCACCGCGTCCTTGGCCGATTGCTCATCGTAAGCCAGATTCGCCACAAACTTGCTCTCGTCATATCCGATGAGCGTCGGCTTGTCCTCGGCGATCGTCCGCTTCATCCGATCGCAGGCGATCAGATCGCTGTCCATCAGATGAATCACCACCTGCTGGATCGACCATTTGCCGGGAATCGGGACGCAGGTGAGATCTTCCTGGGTCAGCCCGCGAATGGCCATCGACAGCTTCTCCCCGCCATTCTCAAATTGATCGATCAGATCGCTGCTCATGAATTCTATCCTTTGAGCCACGGCGGGCTGCTGACGGGATTGATGCGCATCACGCCGAAAAGCGCCAGCAGCCCCAGGGCCAGCGTGAGCAGAAACAATCCAAAGCATACATATCCCCACTGCCGCTGCGCTTTTTCGCTGATCGTCAGCCCCCAGGTGATGGCCGCCGTCCAGATCCCATTCGCCAGGTGATAGCACGAAGCCAGCACGCCAAGCGGATAGATCAGATAGAGCACGGACCAGTGCCGCTGGAAGTGATACTTCACACTCTCCAGCGCGTATTTCTCCGGCACGAATTCCAGATTGGCGCCGAAAACGCCCTTCATGCCCAGGACATGGAAAATCATGAAGGCGACGATGATGATCGCGCTGAGGCGCTGGAAAAAGTAAAACCAGTTTTTGGCGTAGCGATAGTGGGAGATGTTGGGCTGGCCGGTTGCGGTGATCCAAACGCCGTAAACGGTATGGTAGAGAATCGGGATATAAATGAGGAGGGTCTCGACCACCACCAGAAACGGCAGCGAGTGGATCTTGTCCACCTGCATCTGAAAAATCCGCCCGCCTTCGGCCAATGTCGCATTGACCAGCAGGTGAATGATCAGATAACCGCCAAAGATGATGCCCGTCAGCGAATGCAGGCGGCGAAGGAGGAAATGATGCCGGCCGCCGGCCAGCGGGACGGCCAGGTCGGGTGCGGTGGTGCTTGCGGTTGCGGTGGACAAGTTTCTGATCCTTTCAAACCGGGTTGGACATTATAGGGAGAGGGGCTGGGGATGAAAACCGCGGCGGGAGGTTCATATTTGCTTGAGAAATGGTGCGACGCCTTCGGATTGGATTTTGTCGAGGGTGGCTGCTTCTTCGATTTGAAATGGGCCGACGCGAGTGCGCTTGAGGATCGTCAGATAGGCCGTTGTCCCCAGCGCTTCGCCGATATCGCGGGCCAGAGAGCGAATGTAGGTTCCCCTGCCGCAATCGACGCGAATGTCCAGCGCTGGCCAGTCGTACTTGAGTAGTTCGAGCTTGTAAATCCGCACTTTTCGCGGCTCCAATATCACTTCTTCGCCTTCGCGAGCTCGAGCGTATGCCGGCCGGCCCGCGATCTTCAAGGCGCTATACACAGGCGGTGTCTGGTGAATCTCTCCAACGAATTTTTGCAGCGATATTTCTACTCTATCCCGCAGCGCCGGGACGGCGCTCGCATCAATAGTCTCCGGCGACGTCGGATCCAGCGTCGCGGTGGTTGCGCCGAGCTTCAATGTCGCTTCATACTGCTTTGGCTCATCCATCAACCGCTCGCACAGCTTAGTTGCGCCTCCGATCAGCAGCAGAAGCACTCCGGTTGCAAACGGATCGAGCGTCCCCGCATGGCCGATCTTCACCCCGCGCGGCAGCAGCCGTTTCACCCTTGTCACGGCCGCGGCCGAGGAAATTTCAGCCGGCTTGTTCAGGTTCAGGATGCCGTTCATTGCTTCAGCCGATGCCCGCAAGGAACTGTGGGACGATGCGCGCCTTGGTGGCCTGCTCAAACGCATAGGCGATTTTCAGCAGCACCGGCTCGCTATAGGCCCGCCCGAAGAACGACATCCCCAGCGGCAATCCGTACACCTCGCCACAGGGAACCGTGATGTTCGGATACCCCGCCATGGCCGGGATCGATGAACTTCCGCCGACGCCGCGATCTCCATAGATCAAATCGGTCCTCCCGGCCGGCCCACCCGTCGGCGCGATCAGCACATCCAGCTTCTCCTTGTCCATGATCGCATCAATCCCCTCCGCGCGCGACAGCCGCCGGCACTTCTCCAGCGCATCCACATACACCTTGTCCGTCAACGGGCCCTTCTCCTGTGCCTTGAGGAAGTGCTCCTGCCCAAACCACTTCAATTCGCTCTCGGCGTTCTTGTCGTTGAAGTCGATCACATCCTTCATCGTCCGCACCGCGACTTGCGAGCTCAATCCCGCCAGATAGGCATTCAACCCGGCCTTGAACTCGTGGAGCATGACCTCGTATTCGGATTCGCCGAATTTTCCAATAGATGGAATGTCGGCCGGATCGACCAGAATTGCCCCTTGCTGTCTCATCCTCTCCAGCGCCTTGTCCATCACCCGATCGGCCCTGGGAGTGAGGCGGAACATCTTGCGGACCACGCCAATCCGCGCGCCCCGCATTCCATCGGCATCGAGGAACTGCGTGTAGTCCCGATGCGCCTTGTCGCGGCTGGCCTCCGTCGCCGGATCGCGATCATCCACGCCCGTCAGCGCTCCCAGCAGCGTGGCGACATCTCTTATCGTTCGTCCCATCGGACCGGCCGTGTCCTGGCTCTGCGAGATGGGGATAATCCCCGACCGGCTCCACAATCCCACCGTCGGCTTCAGTCCCACGATCCCGCACAGTGTCGAGGGCGAGACGATCGACCCATCCGTTTCCGTTCCGATCGCCACAGCGCACAAATTGGCCGACACCGCGGCAGCCGATCCGGAACTCGATCCCGAGGGATTGCGATCCAGTACATATGGGTTCTTCGTCAACCCACCCCGCCCGCTCCAGCCGCTGGTCGAGCGCGAACCCCTGAAATTGGCCCATTCGCTCAGGTTGGTCTTCCCCAGAATCACCGCCCCCGCCTCGCGCAGCCTCTTCACGATGAACGCATCCCGACGCGCGACCGAACCGATCAGCGCCAGCGAACCGGCCGTCGTCATCATCCGGTCATGGGTGTCGATGTTGTCCTTGATCAGGACCCCAACCCCATGCAGCGGCCCGCGCGGGCCCTTCGCCGTTCGCTCCTCATCCATCTTCCGCGCGTCGGCCATCGCATCAGGATTCACCTCGATCACCGCGTTCAACCGAGGCCCTCCCTTGTCGATCTTCTCAATCCGCTCCAGGTACTCCTGAGTCAATTCCGCGGACGAAGCCTTCTGGAGCTGTGTGACGTCCGCCTCCTCCCACTGACTGCGCGCGGTCCAGCGCGAGGTCTCTTGCGTGTGCTTGGAGCATCCCGAATTCAGGACAGAAGCAACCCCGCCCACGGCCGCCAATCGCAACAAATCCCGTCGGTTCATAGGGGCGGGATTGTACTGTAGGTCGGGCACTCCTGCCCGACATTCGCTGCACTCTTGCCCGACATCAGCTAGTAGCCAGCGCCGCCCTTGAGCCGTTGCTCCGCTCCCAGGTGGAGAGGTTGGCCTTGCGTGTCTTGTAGGCGACCCACCAGCCCCAGATGTAAATCAGCGCGAAAACTGGAATCCCCGGCCAGACACCGGGCTTCCTCAGCATGTGCGGCACTGTCCGCGTATAGCGGCCCTCATCGCGCTTCCAGAGCTGCGGGTAGACCATGGCCAGCTCGATGTTGCCACGCGTCCAGCGCGTGCGCACCTTGATAAGCTCCCTGAGGCCCTCGGCGTATTGGATGGTCATGGTCGCATCCTGGGCGACCTTCCGCTCGCGGCGGGCGAATTGCATGCGCGTGAACTTGTCGTCGGCGATGATGATCGGGAACTTGTCCCAGCGACGGCGGCCCTCTGCGCTGACTCCGTAGAACCCGCAGATGACGTCGTTCTTGATGTAGGGGGTGTTGAGCCAGACCTTCAGGTAGGCCTGGGTGATCAAGGATTTGGCCGGGGCGACCTGGATGCGCGGGGCAGCGCAGTGGATGCCGGTTCCCTCGCGCAGCTCGCGGGCGACGGCCGAGATGGCATTGGGGGAGAGGCGAATATCGGCGTCGAGGTAGACGCGGATGCTGTCGGGAATGACCTGGAGGTCGCCGTGATTCAGGGCCTTGGGCTTGCAACCCTCGGACAACTCCGCCACCACCAACTCGAAGCCGCGTTCCTGCGCCTTCGGAGTGAACGAGCGAGCCACCTCGGCCGTTCGATCGTCGCATCCGTTGGGCACCACGACGATGCGTAGCTGGCCCGCGAAGTCCTGATCCATCAGGTTGGTCAGCGTGGGCGGCAAGGCCTGTTCTTCGTTGTGGGCGGGGATAATCACGGTCACGGACTGCCGCTGCATGGGAGAGCTCATCTCGATTCCCTCGTAAAGACGGGTAACACCGAGAAGCTCTACAGCAAAGGCAGTTCCAGCTTCCGAAAAGCCGCCGATTCGAACAGACTCAACCATTGTCCCGCCCCCTGAATGCCGCTTGGCCGCTGCCGGCCGTTCAATCTGCCCCCGACAGGAATGTCAGAGTGCCGCGTCAACTGGTGACGCGGGCGGTGCTGATGCGGGTGCTTTCGTCGCGTTCCCAGCCGGCCCGTTTTTCGGCCAGTTTCCTGCGGGCAGCGCGGCGGGCGTACCACCAGACGAAAAGGAAGGTTGGGATATTCGGCCAGAGCCAGGGGCGGGCAAGGACGTAGCCCATTGCGCCGTTGTGCTCGCCCTGGTCGTTGACGTTCAGATCGGGGCGGTGGTCGGCCAGCTCCAGGTTGCCGAAGGTCCAGCGGGTTTTGACCTTGAGCAGGTCGCGGAAGTTGTCGGGCAGGTAAACCGTGGTGCAGCAGTCCTGGGCGACGCGGCGCTCCTCGGGCTTGGTGAGATTGCGGATGAATTTGTCGTCGGCCGTCAGCGAGGGAAATTCGACGTAGCGCCGGCGCAGTTTCTGGTCGATGGCATAGAAGCCGCGGGCCATGGTGTTGCGACGGACGTAAGGCAGTGAGCGCCAGAGGTGGTAATAGCCGGCGAGGAACGGGTTCCAGCCTTCATAGATGTATTTCACGCCGGGGGCGACAATGCGGACGGTTTGGTCTTCAAAGGCATTGGCCACCTGCTGGAGCAGGTTTTCAGAGAGCTGGCAGTCGGCGTCGAGGAAGGCGCGGGGGAAATAATTGGCAGCACGATCGCCGAGGTTGATGGCGTTGATTTTGTTGCCGATGGGGGTTTCGATGACCTCGACCTGGGAGGAGAATTTGCGGGCTTTTTCGGCTGTATCGTCGGTGCAGCCATTGGCGACGACCATGACCTGGAGGGGGCGATCGAGCTGGTTGGCGAGGACGGAGCGAAGGGTGGCCTCGATGACCGCGCCCTCGTTGTGGGCGGCGATGATGACGGAGAAGCCTCGGCTCATGTCCGATATAATGGGCCGGATCAGTGGTTTTTGGGAATTGGCATTCCCGCGAGATTGCCCAGACAGCATGGGCATGCGAGTACGCCTGCCCATGCCACCCGGAGAAGGGCAAAATCGGTGGTTTCCTTGCATACCCACCTCTGCGCGGCTAGATTTTTCCCTCCGATTTGGCCTTATCCCGAATACGGGCAACAACGAGTTTAAGGAGTCAGTGTGTCCCCACAATTCCGCCGCCGCACTCACCTGTTTACCAGCGAATCCGTGACCATGGGCCACCCCGATAAGGTGTCCGATCAGATCAGCGATGCGATCCTGGATGCGATTCTCGCCGAGCAGACGCGCGTCAACGCCAAAAACCTGCCGGCCACCCGCGTGGCCGTGGAGACGCTCTGCACCACCGGGCAGGTGGTGATCGCCGGCGAAGTGCGCACCGACGCGTACGTCGATGCGGCGCAGATCGCCCGCGACATCATCAAGGAAATTGGCTATTGCGATCCGCGGCTGGGATTTGATTTCAACTGCGGCGTGCTGACGGCGATTCATGCGCAGTCGGCCGACATCGCGCGGGGCGTCGATCATGCGGCCGATGATGACCACGAAACCGGCGCGGGCGACCAGGGGCTGATGTTCGGCTACGCGACGCGCGAGACGGAAACGCTCATGCCGCTGCCGATTCATCTGGCGCATCGCATCGTCGAGCGGCTGGCGCTGCTGCGGCAGAGCAAAAAGCTGCCGTGGCTGCGGCCGGATGGGAAATCGCAGGTGACGGTCGAGTATATCAACGAGCAGCCGGTGCGGGTTCACACGGTGGTGGTCTCGACGCAGCACGATGAATCGGTGCTGGACAAGAACGATGAGTTTTCCAAGAAGGCCAAGCAGCAGATCATCGAGCAGGTGATTCGGCCGATCATTCCCAAGAAATTGTGGAATGACCAGATCATCTTTCACATCAATCCGACGGGGAAATTCGTCATCGGCGGCCCGCATGGGGATACGGGGCTGACGGGGCGGAAGATCATCGTGGATTCCTACGGCGGGCGCGGGGCGCACGGGGGCGGCGCTTTCTCCGGGAAGGATCCATCCAAGGTGGACCGATCGGCGTGTTACATGGGGCGGTATATCGCCAAGAACATCGTGGCCGCGGGGCTGGCGGAGAATGCGGAGGTGCAACTGGCTTACGCGATCGGTGTGGCCAATCCGCTGTCGGTGACGGTGAACACGGAGGGGACATCGGCAATTCCGGAGGACCAGATTGCGGAGTTGATCAAGGAGCATTTCCCGCTGACGCCGCGGGGGATCATCAAGCATTTAGATTTGCTGCGGCCGATTTATAAGCAAACGGCGCGGCACGGGCATTTTGGACGGATTCCGGGGAAGGATGGATCGTTTTCGTGGGAGAAGACGGACAAGGCGGAGATGCTGGCGAAGGCGGTGGGAATGGAGCCCAGTCGCCAAAATGGGCGAGGCAAACGCACTGCGGGCGAGAGGGCGGTGGCGGCAAGATAAGCGGTAAAACGGCTATTGCCGCCTGCGAAGGACGGTGGGATGGTCTTGCTGCGCATTTTGCGAGCGCTGCCGCATCTCTTCGAAGCTGCGTTGCTCACGCTGCTGCTGCGCCTGCATCTGCTGTTGTGTCCGATTTGGCTGTGGCTGCGGCTGCGCTGGCCGTTGCATCTCGCGTTGATGGCGTTGCTGCATTTCGGCCTGAAGTCGCCCGTAATACGCGTCGGATTGGCGGCGTCGGGCTTCCAATTCGGCGAGGGACAGATTTCGTGGCTGGTCAGGTGAAAAAAATCGCGGTGGCTGTTGAGAGGGAGCCGGCCGGTTGCCGGCATTGGGCTGCTGAATTGGTGGCCGCGCTTGCGGCAGTCGCGGACGAAAAGTAGCCACTTCGTTCTCGCCCATGATTCTGACGCTGCGCGGGTCCTGGGCTTCCCTGATGGTGAGCGGGCGGATGGGGCGTCCCACAACTCGCTCGACCTCGCGGACATCCACGCCGCGGTTGACAAAGCGTCCACCGACACGCTCATGACGGGTAATGTTTCGACTTATGCTCAAGAGGGTGATGTTGCGAGTGATCGGCTCACAATGGGTCCCGACGTGATCGTCGAGGAAGTGCTTTTCGTCGATGAATGAAAAGCAAAACGGATGAAGTTGAGCGATTTCCCGGGTAATGATCACATTGGGGCGCGCCGGCGGGAGGGGCGCCCAGCCGATGACTCCATCGCCGTGACGCCAGAGGACCCACCCCGGCCCCCAGAGCCGCCCGGGAACCCAACACCATCCGTGACGAGGATGCAGCGTCCAGCGGCCATAATGGTAGCAGCACCAGCCAAAGGGCTCGTCGCTGGCCCAAAACCAGCCGTCCACAGTGTAGATCCAGTGGCCGACGGTGTATGGGCGCCAGTCTGGTGGGGAGTTGTATGGGCGCCAGCAGGGGCCATATTCATCGACTTGGATCCACTCTCCAAGCGGGCTGAGATACTGATCGAAATAAGCGGCTTCCTGCTCGGTGTCGTAGGCGGGGATATCCGTCGCGGCGGTGGCGGGTATGGTCACCGCGGTCATCGTGGCCGGCGCGGTTGCTGGCTCGGTTGTTGAAGCCGAATCGTCCACAAGGGATGGAGGAGGTAGCGCATCACCGGGGCCGGAGGGAAAAGCGGAATCGTCGGCGACCTTGGTCGCCTGCACGGCGCTGCCGTCGTTCGGCTGGCGATCACAACCGCTGCCCGCGAGGATGATGAAGCACAATGAGCTGAGAGTGAGTAATCGCATTGATGCCTTCCTTCGAAGTCGGGATACCTGCAAGGTGCGTTCCAAAGGAGCCTGAAATTGGAGAAGACCATTTAATGGTCGCCCACAGCTGCATGCGGGTTAGTGAGGATCTTGGCCGACGCCGCGTGATCTTCCGCAAAGGCCCCTCCCTGCCTGCCGGCGACGGCTCCAACTCGAGAACCCCATCGGCAGCACGATGCCTGAGGTTGCTTTCGTTAAGAGATTGGCGTGGATGAGGGGCGAAAAACGCTCGCGGAGATCACTCACCAATGAGCTTGTGATACCGCCCCATCCAGTAGGGCAGGAGAAAATACGCGCCGTCGTCTTCGCTGTGGCCGCCGCCGCCGTCGAGGGTGAAGGGGTTGCCGTTCCATTTGGACATGGGAAGTTCATCGTAGGGCAGGACGATCAGGGCCTGGCGGCGCTGGAAGCGATCGCCGAGGAGGTCAATGGGGACATCGAGGCGGTGGGAGTTGTGAACGGACCATTCGATGGTGTCCATGGGAATTTCGTGCAGGGTGCGGAGTGATTCGGGGCGGTCGAATTCCCTGGCGCCTGCGCCGGCGGCGTAGATGAAGTTCCAGAGGGGATTGCGCTCGGCCCGCTCGCACTGCCAGCTTCGAGCGAGACTTTGTTTGTAGACTTCGAGGAGCTTGGGATCGGTTTCGTAGCGCAACAGGGGGTAATAGGACAGGAAGGCCAGCTCATCGTCGGAGTGATTGATAAGGCCGGGGATCATGATTTTCTGGTTGCGGGTCAGCAGATGATATTTGTGAGTTTTGATGAGGTCGTCGCAGGCGGCCTGAAATTTGGCGCGATTTTGTGCATCGCTGGTCATGTACAGGGCGACACGGAGGTGGGAAAGAATGTGGAGGGCGCGGATGCCGGTTTCGTCGGCGTCCTCCCAGATGGCTTCGGGGCCCCAAAAGCCCCAGGTGGTTCGCTTGCCGTCAAGGTCAACCAGTTGGTAGTTGTTGTCGAGAATGTGATTGGTGATGCGATCGATCACGGCGCGGAGGGTGGGTTTTTCATCTTCATCGGCGGCCAGGTCGAGATAGATGGGGTAGACGAAATAATGCCCGACGATTTCATCGGAGCTGGTGTCGCCCTTCCAGCGCCAGATTTTGTCGGGGGTGTCGTGCCATTCGCCATCGCCGGGCGGGAGGTCGTGGCCCACTTTGATGAAGGAGCGGGCCGGGAAGCCGGGTTTGCCGGTGATGGATTCGAGGCGGATGATGGCCTGCATTCCGCGGCGGGCGTTTTCGCGGGCGTCGGCGTCGCCGGTGACTTTGTAGCGGAAGCATTCGGCGGCGACGTAGATGGCGGTCCAGAGGCCGTCGTTGTCGGTGGAGATCATCTGGTTGGTTGAAACATCTCCGGCGACGCGGAGATTCGAATCGGCCGTCAGGCCCCAGCGGTTGTGGCGTTTTTGAACGCGATCGACGAACACCCGCGATTTGTCAGCGAGGGTCATCGGCTTGTATTCGATGCGCGAGAAGCCGCGGGGCGTTTCGAGCCAGGTCGCGTCGCCGTCAAAGCCGATGCCGGTCACGTGATCGTCGGGGAGCCAGCGGCTGGCGGAGAAAAATTCGAGCGATTGATAGTTTTGGCTGAGGCGGATTGCGCCCTGGCGCGTGCCGACCCATGTGACCGAGGGTGATTTGACGGCGATAACGGTGAATTGGGTGCTCGGCCAATTCATGATCGCCTCGCGCAAGGCGATTTGCAGCTTTGGGTCCAGCCGGCGTTGGATTTGGATTTTGCCGGCGGTGATTCGATCGAATTCCTGGGCCGTGTGGAACGTGCGAAGCTTCTGCGGGTAGGTGTTGGCCGGCTGCGCACCGGCCCGCGCCGTCAGCAGCGCACAGAGGCAGATCCAGGATGCGCAGAATTTAGATCGCGGCATGGGTTGGCTCCTCGCTGGGGGCGTTGGCCTTTGATTCGGCGTTCAGCCGTTGGCGCTGGGCGGCTTTGGCGAAGGGGTAATAGATGAACATGGCGATGACGATGGAAATCGCGCCCCAGACGGCGGCCCGCCAGTCGCCGCCGGTGACGAGGTATTGGCCGATGATGGGCGGGGTGGTCCAGGGGACGTTCACGAAAGGGCGGTGAATCACGTTGAAGTACATGAGCAGATAAGAACCGGTGGTGAGGACGAGGGCGCTGAGCACGTAAGGGACCATCAGCAGCGGGTTGAGCACGATGGGCAGGCCGAAAAAGATGGGCTCGTTGATGTTGAAGATCTGCGTGGGCAGCGAGAGGCGGGCGACTTTGCGGTAGCCAGGTTCCTTTGAATTCCACAGGACCAGGGCGAGGGCGATGGTTGCGCCGGTGCCGCCGAGGTTGACGAAGGTGGAGAAAAAGCCGTTGGCGGTGATGTAGGGGAGGGGCTGGTGCTGGCTCATGGCGGCGCTGTTTTCGGCCAGATATTGGAGGAAAATCGGGGCGACGACGGCGTCGAGGGCGTTGTCGCCGTTGATTCCGACGGACCAGAGCAGGGTGACGAGAAAGGCGTAGACCAGAATGCCGGGGAGTGTGTTGAGGGCGAAGAGAAGAGGGCTGAAGGCGAGTTGGACGAGGTGGTTGATGTCGATGTGGGCGACAAAACGGATCAACCAGAAGATGACGACGAGAAAGAAGAGGGGGATGAGAGAGAGGAACGATTCATAGACCATCTGCGGGACGCTGTCGGGAAGTTTGATGACCAGATTCCAGTCGGTGAAAAACTTTTGCATGCGCACGCAGATGAGCGCGACGAGAATGGCGGTGAAGAGGCCTTTTGAGCCCAGGCCATCGGTGATGAAGGATTGATCGGCGGGATTGATCTGGATCATCATGAAGATGACGGTGGCGATGATGGCGCTGACCAGGGCGTCCTGCTTGAGGCGGGTTCCCAGGTCGTAGGCGATGGCGAAGCAGGCGACGATGGCGAGGAGGCCGAAGGTGGCGGTGACGGGGATTTGAAGAAGCGGGAGATGGGGGGCGATTCGTTTTGCCCACGATTCCACCGGCGGGTTGCCGACGATCATGAACAGTCCGCCGATGATGGTGAGGGGGACGACGGCGACCATGCCGGCGCGGACGGCGGAGAGGTAGGTGTTTTCGCTGAGGGCGGTCAGCGCGGGGACGAGATATCGGTTGAGGGGGCTGGTTGATTGGCTCACCGCGCCTCCGTGGCCGGAATTGCAGGAGCGGCGGTGTTGAGGGCATCGCGGTGCTCGTGAATTTTTTCGAAAGCGCGGGCGATGTCGTCCATGTCGGCGCGGGGGCCGAGAAAGAGGTTTTGCTCGAGCCAGATGCACTGCCGGCAGATCAGGTCGCTGTTGGGGCAGCGCGATTTGCGGTAATCCAATAGGGCGGAGGCGGTTGGCAGATAGGGCCCGAAGGCCTTGTTGCGGAAGAGAGGTTGGTCGGGGAGGGAAAAGCCGTAGCCGGCGGAGCAGGGGATTCCTTCGGCTTCGAGGGCCCTGAGAACGGCGTCGCGGGGAGCGCCGAATGCGGCGGGGTCGAGACGGAGCATGAAGAGGTGATAGCTGTGGCGCGTGCAATCGGGGGGACGGTTTTGCGAATGAAGGCCGGGTAATGCGGTGAGGCGGGAGGCGAGATATTGGCCGTTGGCGTCGCGGGTGCGAGTCTGCTCTTCGAGACGATCGAGCTGGCAGTTGAGGATCGCGCCTTGGAATTCGCCGAGGCGATAATTGCCGGAGATGACGTGGTGCTCGTACCAGATTCCGCCGATAATTCGGCCGCAGTTGTGGATCGAGCGACAGGCTTCGGCGAGGGCGTCATCATTGGTGGTGATGATGCCACCTTCGCCGGCGGTGAGATTTTTGCTGGACTGGAAGGAGAACGATCCCATGTGGCCGATGGAACCGGCGGGCCGGGCTTTGTATGACGCGGCGTGGGCGTGGGCGGCATCTTCAATGACGGTCAGGTTGTGTTTTTTGGCGATCGACATGATCGCGTCCATGTCGACAGCTTGGCCGGCGAAATGGACGGGGATGATGGCTTTGGTGCGGGGTGTGATGGCGGCTTGCACGGCGCTGGGATTGAGGTTGAAGGTGTTGAGGTCGATGTCGGCGAAGACGGGGATGGCGTTGGCCTCGATAACGGCCGATGCGGTGGAGAGAAATGTGTAGGGGGGGACGATGACTTCATCTTCAGCGCGGATGCCGGCCGCCAGCAGTGCGATGCGGAGGGAGACGGTGCCGTTGGTGACGCCGATGCCGTGTTTGCAGCCGTGCATGGCGGCGAAACGATTTTCGAATTCGGCGACTTGGGGTCCGTCGAGTTTGCCCCATAGGCCGCCGCGGAGGGTTTGGAGGAGGCGCTGTTCCTCGGCTTGGCCGAAGATGGGCCAGGAAGTGAAGGGGCGGGTGCGGATGGGTTTTCCTCCAAGGAGAGCCAGCATGGTGCGGTTAATCCTTCAGGCGGATGCCCATGTAAATACAGCCGTCCTCGGGCGTGCCGACGCGGGTCAATTCCCGGTAGCCGAGGCGCTGATAGAAGCCATAGGCGCGGGTGTTGAGGGTGCTGAGGCCGAGATGGGCGCCGGGAGAACCGCGGCGGCGCAGAGTGGCCATGTTTTGTTCGATCATGCGGCGGCCAAAGCCGCGGCCCTGGGCGCGGGGTAATAAATCGATGTGCAAATGCGAGGGATAGGAGTCGTACGGCTCGGGCATGTAGTAGTCGGGGTGATGGTAGGTGTTATGGACTTGCTGCACGCGGGTCCATTGGTTGGCGTCGCCCTGCGGCGCGGGGAATTTTGAGCAGAGATTTGGCCGCCACTCTCGTTCGTAGCGAGCATAGAAGGTGCGGGAATCAAATGCGCCAAGCGCGTAGCCGCAGATGCCGGTTTGGTCTTCGAGGATGAGACTCAGATCGGGTTCGAATGCGAGGTAGGGGCCGACATAAATTCGGCCCAAGGCGTCGGGGTCTTCGCGATAAAACGGTTCGCCATCCTGACCATTGTCGCCGGTTTTGAGGCAGACATGGTAAGCGCCCGGCTCATCGCCGGGCCGGGCGGGACGAATAAAGCAGTCGTTCATTGCGTGAGAGACATGTGCCCGTGGTGCATCCGGTTCAATGGATACAAGCTAAGCGGGGAGGAGGTTGGGTGCAAGAATTTCCACCTCCGACCGCTGTATAGTGATTGTTACGAGCCATTTGGCATGATTTTAGGAATGAATTTGACCGATCTAAACAGGGTATTTATAGTCAACTGGTCGTGAATAGATCCTTTTACAAGCTCATGGTGTTGGTTTTGGCGCTGGCGACAGCGGGGGCGCAGGTCGTGTGTGCCTGTGCGATGCCGGCCGCGCCCAAGACCGAGCCGATTGTGGAGAAGGCTTGCGTTGGCGAGGGGGAGTGCTGTCACAAGAAGGCGTTGGCCAGCGAAGTTCCCGTGCAGAAGACCAATCCGTGCGACCAATGCAACGTGAAGCATCGGACTGATCAGGCGAAGCCTGAGTCATCTCATGCTGTGGTGTCGCCGCACGTGGTGCTTCATGCTCTTGCGGTCCAGATTTCCAGCACGCCAAATGCTGATGTTGCGTTTGCTCAGTGGCATGCTTCGGAGAGCGTGCCGTTGCCGCCGCTCCTGCGGGATTTGTTTCACGCCCATTCACTTCTGCTGAACTGATCTTCATTCGTTTCTTCGCTTAGGGAAACGCTGCGCATTTTTGCGCGTGCGTCGAGTTGCGCGGATACGAGATGCGGATCATTCATGAAGACGATCATTAGAAATCTGGTTCGGACGGGGGCGCTGGTTTCTCTGGCCGCTGTTTCCGGCTGTGTTCTTGCGCCCAGGGGGACGAAGGAAGAAGAGGCGGCAGCGCGGGAGGCGGGCAGGGCGTACGTGCAGCCGTTTGAGCAGCGGACCATTCCGGAATTGCCAGAGCGTGCCGATTGGCGGGATGTTCTTCAACGGGCATTTTTGGCCAATGGCGATCTGGAGGCGGCCTATTTCGAGTGGGCGGCAGCGCTGTCGCGGATTCCACAGGTTGCGAATTATCCGAACAGCAATGTGGCGCCGAGCTTCAGCTACATGTTCTCTTCGGAGCGCATGAAGTCATTTGATCGAGCGACGCTCAATGTTGGATTCGATCCGATGGAAAATCTGGCCTGGCCGACGAAGGTAGCGCAGGCGGGGAAGGTGGCGCTTCAGGAGGCGCGGGCGGCGGGGAAGCGGTTTGAGGCGATGAAGTTTGAGATTCAGCGGAAGGTGCTGACGGCATATCTGGACCTGGCGCTGCATGAGGAGCAACTGCGGATTCAGCGGGACAATGTGAATCTCCTTCGGCTCCTGATGGACAGCGCCAGCGACCGGGTGGGGGCGGGGGGCGCGCCTCAGGACCTGCTGCGGGCGCAGACGCAATATCGATTGGCCGAGAATCAGTTGGCGACGATGCACGCGGAGCATGTTGCGATGAGGAGCATGCTCAACGGGATGCTGGCCCGCGATCCTCAAGCGCAGTTGGAGCTGCCCAGGACGCTGCCGATGCCGCGCGCGGTGGGGGCGGATGATGCGAAATTGATTGCGGTCGGGACGGAGAACAATCCGGAGCTGGCGCGGCTGGCGAGGGAAGTTGCGGGGCGGCAGGATGCGCTGGAGCTGGCGCGGATGGCTTACATCCCGGACATCAATCCAATGGCCGGCTTCACGGGAGGCATATCGCAGATGATCGGCGCGATGGTGGTGCTTCCGACCACGATTCCGGAGATCAAAGGCAAAATCGAAGAGTCGCGGGCGATGCTGAGGTCCACTGAGGCGATGTTGCGGCAGACGCGGTCGGATCGGGCGGCGAGTTTTGTCGCTGCTCTCTATTCGATGCGAAATGCCGAGCGTCAGGCGGCGGTTTTTCAGCAGGGCATTCTGCCGCGGGCGGAGCAGACGCTGGCGAGTGTGCGGCAGGCTTATGCCGCGGGCACGGCGACGTTTACCGACCTGATCGACAGCCAGCGGACGCTGCTGGAAGTGCGGCTGATGATTGCCGAGGCGCGGATGGAGCGCGAGAAGCGATTGGCGGAGCTGGAGGCGCTGGCGGGGGTGGATATCGAGACTCTGGCGACGCCCACAACGCGCCCGGCGGCGACTCATCCTTCGGAGGTACACTGATATGCGCGAATTCACACGGGAAATCGTCACCGTTGTTCAAGTCGTCTTCGCTCGTCTTCGATTCGTGGCCGTGTTCATCATCGCAGCGCTGATCGTCGGCTATTGGGACAACATCAAGAACCATGTTGACAAGTGGACCCGGCCGGGGGTTGCGCCGGATTCGCTCGCCCATTCGGCCGCGGGCGAGATCGAGTTTTATTGCCCGATGCATCCGGAGGTGATCCGCTCGCAGGCGGGTTCGTGCCCCAAGTGCGGCATGCCGCTGGTGAAGCGAAAGCGCGGCGAGGCGGCGCTGCTTCCGGCCGATGTGTTGGCGCGGGTGACGCTGACGCCAAAGCGCAAGGCGCTGGCGGGGATAGCGACGAGCGCGGTCGAGTATCGGCCGCTGGTGCGGGAAATTCGCAGCGTGGCGGTGCTGGATTACAACGAAACCAAGCTGGCTCATATCAGCGCGCGTGTGCCGGGCCGTGTGGATGATTAGTTCATTCAGTACACGGGACAGGCGGTGAAAAGGGGTGAGCCGGTCTATTCGCTCTACAGCCCGGAGGTCTACACCGCTCAGCGCGATTATCTGCGGGCGCGCAAGCAGGTGAACGATCTGCCGGCCGATGCCGCCGAGCAGACGAAGATGGATGCGACG
>DASYUA010000232.1:0-3179 GCA_036001665.1 Tepidisphaeraceae bacterium | reverse complement strand
CGAGCATGATGTCGCGGCGGCGGAGGGCGTTGTTGTAGCGGTTGGAGGCGATGTCGGATTCGACGCGGCGCATGAGGGCGACGGCTTCCAATAATTTGAAGCCATCGTAGCGGGCGGCTTTTTTGTCGAGGTTGAGGCGCTCGGCTTTGTTGCGGAGCTCGGCTTGTTTGCCGGCGAGGCGCTGCATTTTGTCCTGGAGATCTTTGGGGGGGACGGGGCCTTCGAGGCCCTGGCCGCCCTGGCCGCTCATTTTGCCGCCGCCGGTTGCGCCGCCGACGGGGTCTTTGCTGGTGTCCCTGACCTGGCCCTGCTGGAAGGGAGTGGGGTCGAGGCGGGTGGGAGTCATGCGGCCGCCCTTGCCGGTGGCGGTTTCTTCGACCATCTCGCCTTGTGATTTGCCGCTGCGGCCCTCGCCGGAGCGGCCGTTCATCTCGTTGTTGTTGGGATTCTGATTGCCGGTGACGCCCTTGGCGCTCATGTTGGCGATCGGGCCGTCGGCGGCATCCCAGCCCGCGCCTTTGTCGATGGAGTCGGCAAAGTTGGCGGCGGTGTCTTCCATTTCCTCGAAGAGATCTTCCTGCTCTTCCATCAGCTCGCCGACCATGTCTTCCAGTTCCCTGGGAAGCTCGGCCATGGGGATGTCCTGTTTGCCAAGTGGATCCTCCTGGTTCCATTTTTCGCGATCGGGCTTGTCGCTGAGCCATTTTTCGATGTTGGAGGAGAGTTCCTTGGCCAGCTCGAGGCCCATTTCTTCGAGGGGGACGGCGATTTCGGCGGCTTTGTTTTTCAAAGCGTTTTTGGCCATGGTGACTTCGCTGTAGACCTCCATCATTTCCTTGAGGAGGGAGGCGTTGGCCATGTCCTGCTCGGCGAGCTTGGAGAAGTCGCTGATTTTTTCCTGCATGAAGGCATCAAGCTTGTCCTGGGAGAGTTTCAATTCTTCGAGGAGCTTTTTGTCATTGTCGTCGTAGTTGTCGACCGGTTTTTTGGCGAGTGTGGCGGTGGCGTCGAGGATGCGTTTTTCCTCGGCGATGAATTTTTTGAGGGCTTCATCGAGCTCTTTGAGCTTTTCCCGTTCGTTCTCGAGGTCGCCGCCGGGTCTGGTGGGCTGGGTGGCGGCGATGGCGCGGGCGCTGGTGCGGCTGAGGAGGGATTCGAGGGTGTCGATGATTCGGCGCTGCTGGGATTGGAGAGCGCGGTTGAGTTTGAGCTGCTCGGCGGGGAGGGGTTCGGTTTGGATGGCGGTGGAAATCTCGATTGCCTCGCGGGCGGGATTCTGGACGAGCACGAGGAGGGTTTTTTGAACGATGCGGTCTTCGGGAGCGAAGTGAATGTTTTCGGCGACCAGATGCATCTGCTGGCGGAGGTCGGCCTGGCCGCGGTTGATGGCGACCATGGTGGGTGAGCCGGTGCGCCAGGCGACGGCGAGAGTGTGGAGATCTTTTTGCTTCTTGATCATTTCAAGAAGGGCAGCGCGGAGCTTGTCGAGGTCTTCTTTTTGTTGTTTGGCGATTTCCTGGGGGTCGCGGAATTTGATTTCATAGATGGGGGAGGGGGTGGTTTGCGGGCCGGTTTGATTGGTGGAGGTGGGGGAGCCGGGGCCGGAATTGAGGAGGGAGGCGAGGTTGCGGTTGTCGGTGGCTTCGATCTGGACGCGGATGGATTGGCCGTGGACGCGGAATTGGGCGGGGATGGTGAGGGTGTGGAGTAATTCGGCGGAGGTCGTGCCGTCGCCGAAGCGCTGCTCGTGGATGACGCCAAGCGGAAGGTCAGCGCTGGTGGAGATGAGGATGCGGGCGCTGGCGAGGCCGAGGTCATCTTTTATGAGGGCGGAGATTTTCAATTCCAGATTGGGGGGGACGGTTGTGTCCTGGGTGGGCCATTTCATCTCGATGGCGGGGACGGCGTCTTTGGTGCAGTTGATGCGCAGGGGAGGATCGGGGAGGCGGGCGATGACCTGGCCATTTTCTGTGAGGAGGGCGCTGAGGTCGGTGGGCTGCATGATGATGGCGGAGGCGCTGAAGCGCTGGCCCTGCTGGGCGATGGACATGGGGGAGGGAGAATCCTGGTTCAACTGGAGGAGGGCGCTTTTGACGGGGACATCGCTGACGATGGCGATCTCGACGCGGCTGCCTTCGAGGACGGAGATGGGGGTTTTGGCGATGTCGTCGGGTTTGAGGAGGACGTTTTGATTGGGTTTGCCGGTGTAGGTCGGGGGGGAGATGTTGAGGATGAGCTGCTGGAGCTTGACCTGCTTGACGACGGTGACATCGCACCATTCGCTTTGGGTGCCGCCGACTTCGAGGCGGAAGCGCGTGGGCTCGTCGATGTGATCGAGGTGGTAGCTGTATTTGAGCTGGTTGTCGGGGGTGAGGGTGGGAGGGAGCTGGGATTTGGGGTGTTGGTCTTTTTCGAAGATGAGTTGGGCGTTGGGCAGGCGGTTGTCGGGGTCCTCGGCGAGGGCGGAGATGTCGAGGGGTTGGCCGGCGACGAGGGTGATTTGTTTTGGGGAGATTTCGAGGATGCGGACTTTGCCGACTTTGGGGATGAAGGTGGTGGGGTTGAACATTTGCCGCCAGCCTTGTTGGAGGCTGCCGCGAATCGAGGGGAAGACCAGCGAGAGCAGAAGCGGGAGGAGGATGGCGGCGAGGCGAAGGAGGAGGGGGCGGAGGTCGGAGATTTTGACGGCGGAGTCGAGCGGCTGGGCGCGGGTGGTGGCGAGAATTTCGTCGAAGATTTCGCTGAGGAAGGGGCTTTGCTGGAGGTCGTCGGCGCGGGCGAGGAGGAGGCTGTTGGTGAGGCCGTTGTGGAGGCCGGGGATGCGGGTTTCGACGAGGCGGGCGACTTTGAGATTCTGGGGGCGGAGGAAGAGGGGGCGGAGGATCCACCAGGCGAAACTGGCGATGAGCCAGGCGATCCAGAGGATGGTGATGGCGGTGGTGAGGAAGCCCTGGGCGGTGAAATGGGCTGTGGTGGCGGCGGCGAAAGTGGAGAGGAAGGCGAAGGCGGAGAAGAGGAGGAAGCCGCGGAGGATTTGGGTGGAGCGCCATTTTTGGCCGATGGAGTCGAGGAGGTCCTCGATGAGGAGATAGGCGGGATGGGGGGAGAGTTGGCTCATGGGGAGATGTCATGGTAGCACGGGGGTTGGAGGGGTGAAACGTAAAACGTAAAACGTGAAG
>DASYUA010000231.1:0-39090 GCA_036001665.1 Tepidisphaeraceae bacterium | reverse complement strand
GTGGGGCGACGTTGACGGGCTGGCCGGATTCCTGTTGTTTGATTTTCTGGCGGAGCTGGAGCTTGAGGGTTTTGAGGTCTTCGCGATTGGGGCCGGAATCGTCGAGGCGGTTGAGGGAAAGCTTCCAGGTTTTGACGGCGGCCTGGGGTTGGTTGAGGCGGTAGAGGACATCACCAAGGTGATCGAGTACGACCGGATCGGGCCGGGGGATGCGCTTGATGGCTTCGTCGAGGTGGCGGTGGGCTTCTGCGAACTGGCCGCGCTTGTAGAGGACCCAGCCGAGAGAGTCGAGGTAGGCGGCGTTTTCGGGCTCGGAGGTGAGGGCGTGGCGGATCATGGTTTCGGCTTCGCGGAGATTGCGGCCTTCGTCGGCCCAGAGGTAGCCGAGGTCGTTGCTGGCGGGGACGTTTTTGGGGTCGAGCTTGAGGACATCCTGGAGGACCTGCTCGCTCATGCGCTTGTGCTCGAGGCGATCGTAGATGTGGGCGATGTAATAGAGCTCATCAGGATCGGCGGCGACGGCGGCGCGGGCGGCGTCGAGGATGCGGAGGGCGTCGGCGGAGCGATTGTCCTGGGCGTAGAGGTTGATGAGCCATTCGGCGGCGGCGCGGTTGTCGGGGTGGCGGGCGTGTTCTTCTTCGAGAAGTTTCTGGAAGTCGCCGGGGCGGTGGACAGCGGCGTAAAACTGGCTGGCCTGGGAGAGGACCAGGGGGTTGTCGGATTCATCGCGCATGAGACGGGTGAGGGCGGATTCGGCGGCGTCGAGGCGGTCCTGCTGCATATAAACGTTGATCTGGAGGAGGCGGGCGCTGACGCTGGCGGGGTCGGAGGCGAGCCAGTTTTGGAGGACCTTGAGGGCCTGGCCGGGGCCGCCTTTGCTGAGATATTTCTGGAAGAGGGCGAGGTAGGCATCGTCGTAGGTGGGCCAGTCGCTGACGATTTTCCAGAGGATTTGTTCAGCGCGGGCCTGGTCGCCGCGATTGAGGAGGGAGGCTGCCAGAGCGTATTGGACGGCGGGGGAATTGCCGCCGAGCTGGACGGATTCGTCGAGGGCGGCAATGGCGTCGGGGAAATTCTTGCGATGGAGGGCGAGCCGGCCGCGGAGCTCGGCGGCGAGGGCTTTTTGGCCGCTTTTGCTGGCGCGGTCGATGAGTTTTTGGGAGGCGGATTGTTTTTCGGAGTCGGGGGAATCGGGGCGTGAGAGGATGTCGCTGAGCAATTCGCGATAGGCGGGGGCAAAGGGTGGCTCGAGGGCGACGGCTCTTTCGAGGCTGGCGCGGGCGAGGGCGTCGCGGCCCTGAAGCTCGGCGGTGCGGGAGATCCAGAATTGTTTGGAGGCTTGGGCGGTTGCGTCGGGGCCGACGTCGAGCTGCTGAAGGGGGGCGAGGTGGATGCGATATTTCAGGGAGCCGCGGATCAATTTTTGCCAGAGGGGATCGAGCTCGGTGGCGGAGTCGGGGCGGTGGACGAGGGCGTCGATGATGACCTGGGCGGCGGGTTCGGTCTGGCCGCGGCGGATGTAAAGCTCGAAGAAGCGGGCGACGACGAGGGAGTCCCAATTGCTGTCGGAAAGGGCGCGGGTGAGGAGTTTCTGGGCTTCGTCGGAGCGGCCGGCGGAGTCGAGAGTTTGGGCGAGGGCGAAGGCGATGGAGCGGTCGCCGGGGCGCTTCTGCATGATGCGCTGGAGCTCGGGGATGACGTCGGATTCCCTGCCGAGGCGTTTGTAGACCTGGCGGAGGAGCTCGATAGAGTCGGCGCTGGCGCGGTGGCCGGAAACGAGGTCGGCGGCGAGGGCACGGGCTTCCTTTTCTTTTTTTAGGCCGATAAGCGCGTGGACGATGTGGGCCTGGTAGTCGAAGTTGTTGGGCTCTCGGGAAGCGGCGAGCTGATAGCTTTTGAAGGCATCGTCGTAGTTGCCATGTTTTTCGTTGAGCTCTCCGACCTGCAAGTAGATCCACTCGGGGCGGGTCATGATGAAATAGAGATCGGGGTAGCCGCGGACGCTCAGGCGGCCGGAGAGCTTTTGCAGGAGCTGGGTGAATTGTTCGAGGGCGGCGATGTCGTAGCCTTCGTGCTGGAGGGATTTGGCGAGGAGGAGATTGACGACGGCGGCGGCTTCGGGGCGGAGGGGATATTCGGAGGTCTGGAGGGCGAGGCGGAGGTGCTCGATGGAATTTTTGAAGTCGGATTTGGCGAGGTATTGGCGGCCGAGCTGGAGCTGGGTGTCGAGGTTGTCGGGTTGGAGCTGAGCGGCGCGCTCGAGGCGGGAAATGGCCATGTCTGCACCAGCGCCGGCGGCGAGATAGGCCATGGCGAGGGCGTAGTTGATTTCGGGTGAGTTCTTGTCGAGCTCGAGGGCGCGGCGGAGGGAATCGACGGCCTTGGTGTGGTTGCGGTCCTGAAAGAAGGCGCGGCCCTGGGCGTAGGACTGGAGGGCGAGGAGGGAAGGTTGGGAGGTGGGTTGGGTGGTGGGTTGCGTGGTCGGATTTAGCTGGGAGAGACGAGGGCGGGGTTCGATCTGGTCGAGGGAGAGGAGAGATATGTCTGTCGGGCGGGTGGTGGGTTCGTTCTGATTCTGCGCGACGCCTTTGGGCCGCGCGGAGCAGCCGGCGAGGAGGGAAAGGAGGAGGATGGAACATGTGATGCGCATGGTCAGGAGGGATATTTTAGCAGCAATACGGTTTGAGGGGGACGGGGGGAGGAATGATGAACGACGAGGGAGGATCGAACAGCGAAATGGGTTCGTTTTGAAGCGGGGCGAGGGGGAAGGGTGAAAAAACAAAGTTGTGGAGGGGGGATGGAGAGGTAAGAGAGTGAGGGAGCAGGAGTTGTGATTTTTGAGGGGAAAAAAGCGGGGGAAAAGCGATACTTTCCGGTACCAAAGCGGTACTTTTCGGTTCCGAATCGCGCTTTGAAGAGCAGAGTGGAACGCAGATGACGCAGGTTTGCGCAGATCAGAAATGAGAAGGGGAAATGGGTTCGTTTGGTAGAGCGGGGATGGCCGGGAATGAGCGCAGACCTTGGGTGGGGCGCCCAAGCCACGTGGGAGTGGGAAGCCTGGTGAGTTGCGGCGAAGATGGTGTCCGGCGGAGCCGGACCTACATTGCATAAAACACCTCCCTCTATATATCACCCCTTTGTTGCGCGAACGGGCCGGTTTTTTCCGTGGGGCGCAACGGGTTTTGGGTTTTTCCAAGGGAAGTGAGAAGATTTTTTTGGAAAAGTCATATGGACAACAGTCAAGCGCAACAGCGTAACAACAAGGAAGATCGCTGACTGACGGGAATTGCGATATCGGAAATGTGGGGTAACATATCTGGTTGAATCCACGTCTTTGGCCGGCGGAAAATCTTGCAAGGGGGACGTCATGAAAAAGAGTCATTGTTCCCGCAGCAGGGGAATTTGCAGCGCGGCTGGGTTTACGCTGGTTGAGTTGTTGGTGGTGATCGCCATCATCGGGGTGCTGCTGGCGATTCTGATGCCGATGCTGAACAAGGCGAGGCGGAAGGCGGCGATTCTGGCGTGTCCGATCGCGTACCTGGGGACCGATCGGGCAATTCATCTGACCGATCCACATGGCGGAATGGATATCATGGTGTGGCGTCCTGCGGGTGGAAGTATTTCCGCGCCGCTATGGTCGCCCAATGGACAGAGATTGGCCGTGGTCTGGCGCAACATCCTGAACACACGATTGGTCGTGATTCAACCGATGAGCGGAGAGGTGCGGACCTTCCCACTCGATTCAGGACCGGAGCCGGCCGGGTGGATGGACGCATCGCAGGTGGTGATCAATTATGGAGACCACAATATCACCTATGATGCCGACACGGGGGCGATGCAGAAGAGGTACAACTGCGCGACGTACTGCCTTCACTGGGCCTCGCGCTTGACGCCAAGTCAGGATGCCTGGTTTGTGGCGCAGGGGCATTACCTCCCGGCGAATATTGGCAACGAGGGGCACGAGCGGGCCATCGTGCTGGCGCGTCGCGACATCACCGCTAAGAAGCTCATCTGGATGGAGCAGCCGTACCCGGGAAAGTTTTATAATGCATCTCCTCATATAGACCCCACGGGGGATTGGGTGGCGTGGACGCGACAGCCGGATACTGGGAACACGGGGCGGCAGATCGCGCTCAAGCGGGTGGCGGATTCGGCTTTAATCAAGCCTGAACTGCTGGGAGGAGATTTCCAGGAGGCAATGTTCTGTGATTGGGGCGAACAGGGACAGTTGCTGGCGTGCGTGAAAGAAAACGGTAAATGGGGCCTGGGGGTGCTGAATCGCGAGGGGAAGCTGCAAAGGCGGCTGGAAGCGCAGATCAATCCGCCGTCAACGATCCCGCCCGCATCGTGGCGAAAGTATGGGCGGTCGTGAGAGAGGGGTCAGGGGATCACTTTGTTGAGGGCGTAGGTGATGATGCCGGTGGCGCCGGCGCGTTTGAGGCGGGGGATGAGCTCGCGTTCCTGTTTTTCTTCGAGGATGACTTCGACGGCGACCCAGGCCTGGTCGGCGAGGCGGCTGACCGTCGGGCTTTTTTCGGCGGGGAGGAAAGAGACGATTTCGGCGAGCTTGTTTTCGGGGACGTTCATTTTGAGGCCGACTTTGGCCTTGGCTTCGATGGCGCCACGGAGGAGCATGCCGATGTTTTCCATCTTTTCGCGCTTCCAGGGGATGGCCCAGGCTGATTTGTTGGCGACGAAGCGGGTGGTGCTGGTGAGGAGGGTATCGACGACGCGGAGGGAGTTGGCGCGGAGGGAGGAGCCGGTTTCGGTGGAATCGACGATGGCATCGAGCAGGCGGGCCTTGATTTCGGTGGTGCCCCAGGAGAATTCGACGGAGACATCGATATTGCGGGCCTGGAAATATTTTCGCGTGGTGTTCACCAGCTCGGTGGCGATGATGCCGCCCTTGAGGTCTTCGGGTTTTTGGACGGGGGATTCCTCGGGGACGGCGAGGACCCATTTCACGGGGTTGGAACTGGCGCGGGAGTATTCCAGCTCGCAGATTTCGACGACATCCTTGTCGTTGCCGTTTTCGACGACCCAGTCGAAGCCGGTGAGGCCGCAATCGATGATGTTGTCGACGACATAGCGGGAGATTTCCTGGGCGCGGAAGAGGACGGCGGAGATCTTTTCGTCATCGATGCGGGGGAAGACGGAGCGGTCGGAGACGGAGACGCGGTAGCCAGCGCGGCCGAAGAGGTCGAAGGTGGAGGCCTGGAGGCTTCCACTGGGGAGGCCGAGGCGGAGGGAGGATTCAGGGAGGCGGTCGGTCATGATCGTTTGTGTAACGGTTTGAGGAATAGTTCTTACGCCCCTACGGGGCTATGTCTTTTTACCGCGTTATGTTCCCGGGCTTGCGCCCGAGGCTATAGTCTTTCGCCCCTACGGGGCTATCTTTTCTCGCCGCGTTACGTCCCCGGGCTTGCGCCCGGGGCTGCTATCTTTCGCCCCTACGGGGCTGTGTCCGGCACAGCCGGACCTACAGATTCGGTGGACAGTGCCCACCCTACGTCACACCTTGGCTTTTTTGCGGCCTTTTTCGGAGCGCAGGGAGCGGCGGACGCAGTAGTAGAAATCGTAGCATTCCTCGGCCTTGAGGTTGTGCTCGAGGAAGCGCTGGCCATCTTCGAGGTTGATCTTGTCGTCGAAGATTTCTTCTTCGCGCATGTAGGCGGAGATTTCGTTGTCGAGGGGGATGGATGCGCCTTCGAAGCCGAAAAGCATGACGTAGGCCTCGACGAAGGCGTTGATGCCGGGAAGGTCGCGGAGGAACTGGCGGGCGTCGCGCTTGCTGATGGTTTTGAGGCGATCGAGGCTGAGGGTGTGCTCCTTTTCGAAGATGGCATTCAAGCACTTGGTGATCAGCTCGACGCGCTCTTCGATGGCGGGGTAGCGGACGCCGAGGAGTTCCTGGACTTCCAGCTCGGTGGCGACGCGGAGCTCGTTGAGGTGGACGAATTCCTTCTCGATGTGCTTCATGGCCTCTTCGGCCCTGGTGTCGCTGACGTCGTAGGACATGGCGCCGCGGACCAGGGCCTTGAGTGGGTCCTGGCGCTCGAAGGGGGGCGGCTTGCCCTCGCGCAGAAGGGAGCGAAGGAGGCTTTTGAGGGTGTCGGCGTGCTTGGTGGCGTTCTTCATAAGGAGTCGTTTTCAGACAATTGTCCGGCACAGCCGGGCCTACGAGTGTATTTCACTCGGGCATTTCCTAGAAGTCCGGCACAGCCGGACCTGCACATCCGGTGGAAACCGGAATGTACATGTTATGCGGGCGGTGGCGTTTCGTTGCCAGTCTGCTCGGCGCGCTTTCGGTCCAGCTCGGCGTTTTCCCTGGCAACCTGGTCAAGAAGTTCCATTACTGCCAGCTCTTTTTTGAGGTCTTCATCCAGGTGGAATTTGAGGAAGGGGGCCTGGCGGAGGGAGAGGTCCTTGGTGAGGCGGGTGCGCATCATGCCGGCGGAGTGCTTGAGGGCGTTGAGGGCGGCGGTTTGCTGGCCGGGGGTGCCCATGACGGTGATGAAAACGTCGGCGATGGACAGATCTTCGCTGATCTTGACGCGGGTGACGGACGTAAGGGGCCGGACGCGCGGGTCGTCGAGGTCGCGCAGGATCATCGTGGCCAGTTCCTGCTGGATGGTGCTGCCGAGGCGTTCGGTTCTGCGGGACATGGTTGGGGTTCAGGTTTCAGGGTTCAGGAATTTCAAATCAGCTCGATTTGGTAGTCCATCAGGTCGGCCGTGGTAATGCGGCGGACGAAATCCACTATTTTGCTCAATGCGCCTTCGACGTAGCGGGCGTCGTTGGCCACCATGGCGATTCCGATGATGGCCCGGCGATGCTCGTCGAGGGCGCCGATCTCGGCGATGGAGACGTTGTGGCCATGGGCGATGCGGTCCTTGAGGCTTTTGACAACGCGGCGCTTGTCTTTGAGGGACATGGCATCGCCGATTCCGAGTTCCAGTTGCAGCACACCGATGGTCATAAATTGTTGGTGAGTCATCCTCCGGCGGCTGAAGCCGCCCCTACGAGTTGGCAACTCGCGTTATAGGGTTCTTTCGTGTTTCTCGCGGATGTAGGCTTCGAGACGGTCGCCGACCTTGATGTCGTCGTAGCCGGCGATCTTGAGGCCGCATTCGAAGCCGGATTTTACTTCCTTCACATCGTCCTTGACGCGCTTGAGCGATTCGAGCGAGAGGTCTTCGACGATCACCACGGCGTTGCGGATGAGGCGGATCTTGCTGCCGCGCTGAATGTGGCCGTCGGTGACCATGCAGCCGGCGATGTTGCCGACGCGGGAAACCTTGAAGACCTGGCGAATCTCGGCGTGGCCGTGGAGCTTCTCGCGAACTTCGGGCTCGAGCATGCCGCTGAGGGATTTCTTGAGGTCGTCGAGGATTTCGTAGATGACGCGATAGAGCTTGACGTCAATGTGATTTTGCTCGGCAAGGATGCGGGCGGCATCGTCGGGGACGACGTGGAAGCCGATGATGGCGACGCGATTGTCGGTGGGCTTGGCCTTGGTGGCCATGGCCAGCTCGACATCACTTTCGCTGATGCCGCCGACGCCGCTGTGGACGACCTTGACCTTGACCTCGTCGGTGTTGGATTCGGTGACGGCCTTGACGAGGGTTTCGATGGAGCCCTGGACGTCGGCCTTGATGATCAGGTTGATGGTCTTGACGTCGGTGGCGCTCATGGACTCGAAGAGGTTTTCGCGGGTGACGCGGTTTTGCGAGGCGAGCTGGACCTGGCGGGACTGGACCTGGCGCTCTTCGGCGATGGCGCGGGCGCGGTCGAGATCGTCCAGGACATAGAAGCGGCTGCCGGCTTCGGGGAGGGCGTTGAGGCCGCTGACGATGACGGGCATGGCCGCGGTGGCTTCCTTGATCATCTCGCCGCGGTCATTGAGGATGCTGCGGAGGCGGCCGTAGCCGGAGCCGCAGAGGATGATGTCGCCGACCCTGAGCGTGCCATCCTGGACGAGGACAGTGGCGACAGCGCCGAGGCCTTCATCCATGCGGGATTCGACGACGACGCCGTTGGCGGAAAGGGTGGGGTCGGTCTTGAGCTCGAGGAGCTCGGACTGGTAGTGGAGGATTTCGATCAGCTCGGGGATGCCCTTGCCCGTGGTGGCGCTGGTGCGGATGACTTCGGTGTCGCCGCCCCACTCGACGGGGTTGAGGCCGTTGGCGGCGAGCTGGCCGAGAACCTGCTGCTCGTTGATGTCGGGGCGGTCGATTTTATTCATCGCCACGACGATGGGGACTTCGGCAGCACGGGCGTGGTTGATGGATTCGATGGTCTGGGGCTGAACACCTTCGGCGGCGGAGACAACCAGGACGACGACGTCGGTCATGTTAGCGCCGCGGGCGCGCATGGAGGTGAAGGCCTGGTGGCCGGGGGTGTCGATGAAGGTGACGCGTTTGCCATCCAGATCGACCATCCAGGCGGCGGTGTGCTGGGTGATGCCACCGGCCTCGCCGGCCGCGACGTTGGCCTTGCGGATGCGGTCGAGGAGGCTGGTTTTGCCGTGATCGACGTGGCCGAGGATGGTGACCACGGGAGGACGGGGGACGAGGTTTTCGCCGGTGTTGGGTTGGGCCAATTCCTGCTCGAGTTCTTCTTCGAGGGTGGCGGGGGTGACAACCTGAAGCTCGATACCGTATTCGAGAGCGAGCGTTTCCGCCATGGTGTTGTCGAGGGTCTGGTTGACGTTGGCCATGACGCCCTGCTTCATGAGCTTGGAGATGACTTCGTTGCTCTTGACACCCAGTGCGATGGCGAGGGTCTTGACGGTGATCGGTTCCTCGATCTCGACCGGCTCGCCGCGCTGGACGATGGACTTGGCCTGGGTGTGATGAGTGCGCTCAGCGCGCTTAAGATGGCTGTCGAAGCCGGTGCGGTAGCCGGCGGCGTTGCCGAGGCGAATGCGGCGTTCTTCGAGGTCGGCCTCGGAATATTCCTTGAGCTTTTCCATGGCCTCGCCGCGCCGGCCATCAGGGCCGCGACGGCGTGAGGAGAGGGTGCGGCCTTTGCCGCCGGCCTTTTTCTTTTCGATGTCCTCGGCCTCATCGTCGGAGGGCTTGACCCCCCTACCGCCCTGGGCGCGGGCCTGGACGAAGGAGGGAGGCATGGCGGGCTCGGAGGGGCCGGGGCGCTTGCGCGGAGCGGCAACTCGTTCGGGGGCTTCTTCGCGAACGACGCGGGGGCCTTGAATGGTCGCGGGGGCGGGGACGTGCCGGGGAGCAGGGGGTGGCGTGGGTTTGCGCTCGGCCGGAGGAGCAGCGCGGCCGCGGTCGTTGATGGAGATGGTGGGCCGCATGGGGCGAGGCTCGGGGACGAGATTGCCGGGGCCGCGGGGGCCGCCTGGGGGAGCTTTCGTGGGTGCGGCCGGAGCGGGAGCGGTGGCGGCGGGAGCGAGAGGCACTGCGGCCGGGGGAGCGGCGGGAGGAGGCGGGGCGATGGGAGCGGCCGGGGATGGAGCCTGGATGACGACGGGAGGCTTGGGAGGGGCGGGGGGTTCTTCGATGATCAGGGGTTCGGGGGCGGGCTGGGGCTGGGGTGCTTCGACTTCGGTTGGCTCTGGCGGAGCGATTTCTTCGGCGGGCGGGGCTTCGATGGTGTCGGTGGGCGAGTCGTCATCGGATGAGGGTAAGTCACCGGCTTTCCTTTTGCCGCGCGCGGTCTTGGCTTTGGGCGGGGCGACTTCGACGGCGGCTTCAGTGGCCGTTTCAACAGCGGTTGCAACACCCCCCCCGCCGCCAGCGAACCATTCGCGCACAGAGGCCGCGAGGCCCAGGCTGATGAGGCTCATGTGATTGGGCGCTTGATCACCCAGACCCTCGGCCTTGAGGCGCTCGAGGATAGACTTGCTGGGGATGCCCAGCTCTTTTGCCAACTGATTGACTCGAATGCCTTTCGTCGCCTTAGCCAAGCAAATCTCCAAAAACGGGCACAACTGAATGTCGGGCAAGAGTGCCCGACCTATTGTGTCGGGCGGAAGTGCCCGACCTAACACATTACTACGACTCCGGTATCACAGGTTCATCAACATGACTTTTGGGCGGCTGGTCGCGGCCTTCGACCAGGGCGGCCGGGTCAGCCTCGTCGGGCGGCGGTTCTTTGCGGGACTCTTCGAGCTCGACGTCGACCTCGACACCCTGCATTGCTCTTTCCTCGGGAGACATATCGTTGGGATCACTGCCTGCGAATTCTTTGTGGGTCTGGGTCTCAGGTGCGCCGCCGGGGGCGGATTCGAGGGGGTCGGGCATGTGGGAGGATTCGCCATCGCCGGGAGCGGCTTCGGCTGGTTCGTGAATGATGACCCCGGGCTGGGGAGCGGGACGTTCGCCGGCAACGCCATCGACGCCACGCAGGCCGAGGGCGACGAGGACGGCCATGTCTTCCTGCTCGCGAACTGTGGGAGGAGCGGCGGCTTTGGCGGCCTGGGCGGCGGCCTGCTGGGCTTTTTTCTTCTCCTGTTCGACGGCGACGATCTTGGCCTCTTCCGCACAACGATTGACGACGCGCTCGGCCATTTCCTCGGTCATGCCGACTTCTTCCATGAGCGGGCCGGTGCCAACTTCTTCGATGTCGCGCACGTCAATGAGCCCGAGGGCGACGATTTTATCGACGTGGTCCTGGGCGATGCCTTCAATGCTCTTGAGGGTCTGGTCGAGGCGCTGCACGCCGGATTGGAACTCGGGGGGCGTGAGGATGTCGATGTCCCAGCCGGTGAGGCGGGCGGCGAGGCGGACGTTCTGGCCGCGTTTGCCGATGGCGAGGCTGAGCTGATCATCGTTGACGACCACGGTGGCGCGGCCAAGCTCGAAGCAGAGGGAGACTTCGGCAACTTCGGCGGGCTTGAGGGCGTTGCTGATGAGGATCTGGGAGGATTCGTTCCAGCGGACGATGTCGATTTTCTCGCCGCCCAGTTCATCGACGATATTTTTGATTCGGCTGCCGCGGACGCCGACGCACGCGCCGACGGCATCGACTTTGGAGTCGATGGAGGAGACGGCAATCTTGGTCCGATGACCGGGCTCGCGGGCCAGGGCTTTGAGCTCGATGGTTCGCTCGCCGACTTCGGGGACTTCGCGCTCGAAGAGGCGGCGGATCAATTCGGGATGGGAGCGGCTGAGGATGATTTTGACAGCGCTGGGGGTGTCGCGGACTTCGAGGATCAGGGCCTGGACGCGCTCGCCGACCTGGTGATCTTCGCCGGGGATCTGCTCGCTCTTGGGCATGATGCCTTCGACGCGGCCGAGGCTGACGATCATGGCGCCACCTTCGAAGCGGGCGACGGTGCCGGTGACGATGGTGCCGACGCGGTCCTTGAATTCCTCGTAGATGCTGCCGCGCTCATCCTGGCGGATGAGCTGGATCATGACTTGTTTTGCGGTCTGGGCGGCGATCCGGCCGAGGACATTGAGAGGGACGGGATCACCCTGGCGGGTTGCGGAGAGGTCGCCGGTCTGGCGGTCGAGTTTTACTACAAATTCGCTGGTGTCCTCGGTATTGAACTGTTTGCGCAGAGCGGAAGCGATGGCTTGTTCGATGTCCGTGTAGATCTGGTCGCGATCAATGTTTTTGTCGCGAGCGATACCGTCGACGATTCTGAGCAGTTCCTGATTGGGCATAAGAAGTTTTCCTCTCTATTAACTTGTTATTCAGTTGTCGGTCGCTGCCACCGCTTGGCAGCCGGCCCGTACATCTTTAAAAATAAGCAGTCCGTTCACCTCTATTAAACAAATCGGGCCACCGAATCGGCGGCCCACCAAACGATGCGAAATAAAAACGCATCAAGCACTCATCCGAAATACCTCCGGATGGGCGCGGTGGCCGGGGCGGCATGTCCATGCTGTTGCTTATGCAAGGGCATGGGCGGGCTCGCTCTTAAGGCTCAGGTTCATCCCGGTCTCTCCGGGTTCGAAAAAGTGGATTTTTTGCAGATCGACGTAAATCGTCTGCTCCGAATCCCGCTGGAGGCCTGCTTGCGCCTCCACCCGCCCGACCACGTGGTCGTGCAGGGCCGTGTGCATATACACGTCCATATCATTGCCAAGCGGTTCGATGACATTCAAGTGCATTTTGACCGCCGCATTAATATCGGTCTGACCATCGATCGGCCGGAGATGGAAATGCTCCGGTCGAATTCCCAGCACCACGTGCCGGTTTAAAGACTTCCGCATCGTGTCACGGAGGCACGATGGAACGGCAAGAGTAAACCCGCCGCCGGGCATCGTCAATTCCCCAATTTTCACATGCGAGCCATGGCCGTTGCCATTTCCATTGCTGCCCGCCCCCCCGCCGGCGAGTTTCGGGTAGACGGCTTTTCCTTCTGCAAAAGCCATTTCCCCGCCGATTTCGCGGATTTGGCCATCAAAAAAGTTCATGGGGGGCATGCCGATGAAACCGGCCACGAACCGATTGACTGGATGATTATAGGTCCGAAGCGGGGTATCGGCTTGTTGAATTTTTCCTTCTTTCATGACGACGATGCGGTCGCCGAGGGTCATGGCCTCTTCCTGATCGTGGGTAACGTAAATGGTGGTTGTTTTGAGACGATGATGGAGGCGTTTTAATTCGGCGCGGGTGGTGACGCGGAGTTTGGCGTCGAGATTGGAGAGGGGTTCATCGAATAAAAATGCGGCCGGTTCGCGGACGATTGCCCGGCCGACGGCGACGCGCTGGCGCTGGCCGCCGGAAAGGGCTTTGGGCTTGCGCTCGAGAAGATGTTCGATATCGAGGGTTTTGGCGGCCTCAATGACGCGCTGGTGGATCTGCGGCTTGGGGACGCCGCGGAGCTTGAGGGCGAAAGCCATGTTTTTATAGACGGTCATGTGGGGATAGAGGGCGTAGTTTTGGAAAACCATGGCGATGTCGCGGTTTTTGGGGGGGATGTCGTTGACGATGCGGTCGCCGATGCGGATTTGGCCGCCGGTGATCTCTTCCAGGCCGGCGATCATGCGGAGGGTGGTGGATTTGCCACAACCGGAGGGGCCGACGAGGACGACGAATTCCTGGTCGGCGATGGAGAGATCGACGGAATCAACGGCTTTGACGCCGCCGGGATAGAGCTTGGAGACGTTTTCGAGGGCTACGCGTGCCATTTACACCAATTGTCCGGACGCCAGGGAATACCGGACATGGAAGTATACAGCGGGCGGAAGGGAGGGGGAACAGAATTGGAATGGCCCAAAAATGCACCACGGGCAGACAAGCTGCCCGTGGCGTGAGAAATGAGTATCTGGAGGGCCGTATTTAAAAGCGTCGGTGCTGGTTGAAACCGGGTTGGCGCTGGCTGACTTCGCTGACTTCGCAGCCGAGTTTGCCCTGCCTCAGGAACACGTGCCAGAGCGCGCCGCAGAATTCGAGGGTGATGTGCAGGTCGTTCTTCTGGTGGACGCCTTTGGTGATTTTGATGTCGCTGGATTGTTCCTTGAGTTTTTTGATCAACCCCTGGTCGCCTTTGGCAGTGGCCGGGATGCTGGTGAGGATGTCGATGATCTCGCCGAAATGGCTGACGATGCTGGAATCATTGTTCTGGGGATAACTCCAGGTCGGGTCTTTTTGAAATGGCATGGCTGAGCCTCCTGAAAAAATTCCCTGAGTGAGCAGGGGGAATTATTCAGGAGGCGAGCCGGGGCTTCAATGGACCTGAACAGGGCAGATCGATGTCCGGGGAAGCCGGACCTACACGCGTCACTTGGCCGCGCTGAGGATGATGTTAGTCATGATGGTCGTCGCGGTTTTGGGTTCGTAGCCGTAGATGCCATCAACGGGTTGGCCGACGAGGCCGACGCTGAGGTCTTCCTGGCTGAGGAAAACGCGGCCTTTGCCGGCGGCGGCCATGCGGAGGCGCGGGGATTTGATGTTGCCGAGGACTTTTTTGGCGAATTGGCGGTACTCGACCTGGCCGGGAGTTTCGGAGGCGCCGGCGTAGATGGGATCGTCGGCTTTGAGGACGGTGAAGGATTTGAGGCCGAAGATTCTGGTCAGGGTGGCTTCGGCGGAGAGGGCGAATTCGCCAGCGCCGCCGGTGGCATCGACGACAAGGGTGCCGCCCTCTTCGACGAATTTTTTGAGCTCGGCTTCTTCCTTGGGGCCGAGGCTGAATTTGGTGGTGCCGGTGAGGTGAGCGAGCGGGAAGCCGGTGAGCTTGCCAGCGCCAAGTTTGAGCGACTCGACGGCGAGGTCGGTCTGGTGCTGATTGTGCATGACGGCGTTGAGGCGACGCCAGCCGCCGGGCTCGGGGTTCCAGTTGCCGGCGTACTCGAGGCGGGCGATTTTCACAGTTTTCTCGGCCGCGCCGGGGGTGGCGGCGACGATGTAGGTTTCGCCTTTGTTGCGCAGATTTTTCTTATCGACGGAATAGAGGAAAATGTCGGCCATGAGCTGGGCCAGGGGCTCGCGCTCGTTGCCCTGGAAGGCCTGGGTTTGCCAGCCTTTGCCGGGGTCGGCGATGGGGATGAGGAGCATCAGCTCGCGAGCGCCGTTGCCCAGGCCGAGAACGCTGGGGGGAAGCTTCCAGATTTTTCGGTGGTATTGCTGGTTGGTGTAGATGGGATGGCCTTCGGGGAGCTCCTTGAATTCGTAGGGGAATAGTTTGCTGCCGAGTTTTTTGAAGCTTTCGGAGAATGGGCGGTTCATGCAGTCGGCGTGGCCGAGGATCAGGCCGCCGCCTTCGACGAATTGTTTGAGCTTGGCCTGCTGTTCGTCGGTGAAGTTGAGGGCTTCACGGCCGGAGATCCAGAGGATGGGGGCGTCGTGGAGGTCTTCCGATTTGGCGGCGTGGAGGTTGACGATCTGCCAGTTGAGGTCTCGTTCGACCTGTTTGCCGATCCAGCGGGTGATGTTGGCGACTTCGCGGGGGCGCTGGTTCCAGGTGGGGAGCTTTGGCTTGTCGCCTGCGGTATCGACGACGTAATCGAGCTTGTTCATAAGGACGGGTGCGCGGCCGCGGACGAGGAACATGAGGCCGAAGCCGGTGTTGGGGATTTTCTTGGCGTTGCTGTGAGGATCTTCGCCGCCCCAGGAGCCATCCTCGGCCTGGGTGCGCACCAGATAGTCAGCGCCGACTTTGTACCAGTCCTGATCGCCGAAATATTTGTAGCCGCTGGCGACGCCGACGCGTTCGATGCCGTAGAGGGAGTAATAGGGGTTGCCCTCGAACTTTTTGAAGTTGGCGCTCATCCAGCGCAGGGCGCGTTCGATGTGCTCGTTCTTGACGTTGCCGACGCAGTTGAGGCCTTCCATGGAATGGACGTAGTCCTGGGTGATGAAGAGGGTGGCGAGGCCGGCGGCGGTCATAGGGACGGTGGAGGATGGATCGCCTTCGCGGAAGCGATAGGACCAGCCGCCATCGTCGTTCTGCTGCAATTGCCAGGCGCCCTCGGTGATGCGCCAATAGTCGCCGGGGATCTCGATGTTCATCTGGTTGAGGGCCCACATGGCCAGCACGCCGTATTGGCTGACGCTGTGGTCGTACCAGCCTTCGCCGATGGATTTTCCGTTGGCGAAGGCGTAGGGGAACATGCCCTTGGTGAAAGCGCCGCGCTTGTGGACGGCTTCTTTGAGAAGCTGGAGATCATCGAATGCTTTTTCCTTCACGCCGGGAACGTTTTGGGTCATTTGCCAGACCTGGCAGCGAAAGCCCAGGGCGTAGATGCCGTGGATGTCGGCTTTGATGAGCCAATCGAGTGATTCTTTGATGCGCGGGTCCTGGGGGCTTTCCTTGGCATAGAGAAGGGCGCAGGTGGCGAGGGAAGAGAGGCCGCCCCATTGCCAGCCTTCGACCGTGTGGGCTTCATCCTTGCTGCGGCTGCCGGAAACTTCCCAGTTGCCGCCGGATTGTTGAGTGTAGATGTAGGCGATGGCTTTTTTGATGGCCTCATCGACCTGCTCGGGGGTGGCGGCGGAGGCGCGTTGGTGAATGGAAAAAGTGAGAGCGGCGGCGAGGAGGAAAAAGACGAGGCGGCGGCGATGCATCATGATGTGCGGCTCCGTGGGTGTGCCCCCACCGCGTCCGCTGAAGCGGAAGCTGCGGTGACTCGACATATTATGCGCGGGTGTGGGGAAATAGAAGTGGGAAATTGGGATGTCATCCCGGATTGGATGGCGCTGGCGAAAGCGGCTTGACCCAGGACCATAGTTCAACTCTCCTGTGGTGGTCCACGGGGAGGGAAGTGGGTGCCTGAGGATCAGCGCGGACACCTTCGGAAAGGACGCTCAGCCAATGCCCAAACTCTTCCCAATGAATTCGCACCAGGTCGTAGTGGCTCAATTGAAGAGTTTGCAACTGTTCCTGTGTGATTTCGGCTCCGGTGCGCAGCAGATAAGCGGCCAGGCGGGGACCAATAGTGAAGCTCATCTTGGCCGCGGTAATCAGGGACCGGATAACGCAGAGCTTGGGATAGGGGTTTTCGACGAGGTTGATCTCGATATTGCGGGCAGTCATGGCTTTGAAGAATCCGTTGGTGCAGAGGCGGCGCTTGCCCGCTGGGGCAAATAATTCGGCTGCGACTCCTTCTAAATCGAGAAACGTTGTACGGGGAAAGCGTTCAATTGACGGCTCAGAGATCTTCAGGAATTTGAATGCCCAGGTCTCTGCCAGCGCCCAGACGTCAAAGAGCCATCCTTCGTGCCGGAGATGCAGCCCGCCGAAACGAGTGCGCCTGTTGAGATAGGGACGCAAAACAGCGGCGAGGTCCTCATTGCTGGCGCCGTCGACGACAATGTCGATATCACGCGGCTCGCCAAAGCGCTGCGGGGCCATGATGTCGCGGAGGGTGCCACCGACCAGGTAGGCGGTCCAGCCGGGGCGATCCAGAAGCCGCAGGACGGTATCGCGGGAGATCTGATCGTGATTTGCGGGCGCGAAATACTCCTCAAGCGCGGCGTGCAGCCTGAGGATATTCTCGTGTTCATCAAGCATTGGTCAACTGCCTATCCAGACGAACCGCAAAAGTATCGGTCATGCCGCAAATGTAATCCGTGAGGAGCCTGAAACGGGCGTAAGGCTCGGGAACTTTCTCCTCATCGACGCTGTGCTCATAGACATTGCGATAGTTGGAAGACATCAAGGAGTATAGTTTCCCTGCAAAGGACCCGGGCGCATTACGCCTTGCCAGCGAGAATAATTCAAGGAGACGATGGATGATCTGACGCCCCATGACCTCCACCTTCTGCACGCTCTGAGCCGCATGCACATTCTCGCTGACCAGCCGTTTAATTGCCTTGACCAGCGGCCCGGCTTCGCTTCCCGCAAGCAGGGAATCGTCATATTTGGCATTGATGATCTGCTCGTGTGCGTTTTTGAACAATTTGACGACCGCGGGGACGAACCAGGTCCGCGCGTAGGCGCCAAAAATGGAGGCCATCACCGCATCATGATCGGCGCTGCTGGGCGGAGAGGGGCCATCCTCGACCTTTTTCTTTGCCTGCTTGAGAAGCGGCTTGGCCAGACCGGACGTGGCCGAATCGTTCCGCAAGGCTTGATCGATGGCTTCCCAACTGAGCATTCCCTTCTTAACGGCATCTTCGAGGTCGATGGTGCAATTTACAATATCATCGGCCGCTTCGACTATGAACGTGATCGGGTTGCGGGCGTCACCGATGGCGGTGGCGGCTCGGACAGCCTCCACGATCTTCTGCTCTGACGCGAAGAAGCCCACCTTGCGTCGCAGATGACTCTGGTCGGTTTTGTGCGAGGGAGGCAGATACTTGATGCTCGCCGACAAGGTTCCGCAGGTCATGTTGAGACCCCTGAGGTCGGAGGCGATCTTGAGATTTGAGAGTACGCGGATGGTTTGCGGGTTGCCGTCGAACCGGAGGAAATCCTGACGATGCTGCTCGTCCATCCCTTTGAACTCGGGATCGCCCCTCCTCGCCGAGAACCATTCGGCGATAGCTTGTTCGCCGGCATGTCCGAACGGCGGGTTGCCAATGTCATGAGACAATGCGCAGGTGGCGGCGATTGCGGTGAGGCGGCTGCGCTGGTCGTCAAGAATATGTTTTTCCGGGACGAGCCAGGGGGAGATCTCATCGCAGAGGTCGCGGGCGATCAACGACACTTCGTGTGAGTGCGTGAGCCGTGTGCGCACAAAATCGCTGGGATCGAGGGGAAATACCTGTGCCTTATCCTGAAGGCGGCGAAAAGGGGTAGAGAAGACAAGCCGGTCATAATCGCGCTCGAACTCCGAGCGTGGATCCATTGGGAGCTTTTCGGTGGGCGGGCCACCCATGAGCTTGCGGATGCGAAGCTCAGCCTGGCCTGTCAGCAACTTTTCCCATTTAATTGCCACGCCACAGCTCCTTCCGGCGAAGGGGTTATCACACATTTTGGGGGACTGTTGCCAGTTCTCGAGTCATGTTCTCGGTAAACGCCGCCTTGGCCGCAGCCAGGTCACCTTCGAACGTGTATGCGGAGGCCCGGCTGTGCCCTCCGCCGCCAAAGCGCTGGGCGAAGAGGGCCACGTCGATCAGGCCTTTGCTCCGCAAGCTGATCCTGATTTCTTTTGGACCACGCTCAACGATAAAGGCACTTACGATGACAGTCTTGATTTGCAGAGGGAAATTAATGAAATTCTCAGTCTCAAAGGGGCTGGCCTTGGTTTGCTCAAAATCGACCCGCTGCAGAGTCATAATGGCCAGCGAGGCGTCTGCCAACAACTGAAGGGATTGTTGTGCGCGCGTCTGGAGAGCCAGCCTCTCCGGACGTTCGCTTTCATTTAAGGCTTTGCGCACCTGCTCAGTGTCAGCTCCTGCTTCGATAAGTCCCGCCGCAAGACGCAGCGTTTGCGCGCGGGTGTTGGAGAATTGAAACCAGCCGGTATCGGAGACGATGGCGACATAGAGGGTGGTGGCGATGGAGCGGTCGAGGGGGATTTTCCAGCGATCCAGAAGCTCTGCGACGATTTCGCCGGCGGCGGCGGCCGAGCTATCGACGAGTTTGACGTCGGCCCATTGTTCCTGGGTGAGATGGTGGTCGAGGACGATTTTGGGTTTGGGCCACTTGGTGATGCGGTCGGAAAGGCCGGGGAGCTGGGACCAGGTGCCGGTATCGACGACGAGGAGGGCATCGTAGTGGTCGAGGTTCAGGTGGGAAGGGATGCCAGGTTCGGCCTCGATGTGGGAGAGGCCGTGGTCGTTGAAGAGGAAGGAGTATTTGCGGGGGAGGTGGCTGAGGAGGAGGATTTCGGAATCGATTTTTATTTTGCGCAGGCCAAGGGCCATGGCGGCGGAGGAGCCGAGGGCATCGCCGTCGGGGCGGACGTGGGTGGTGATGAGCACCTTTTTGGCGGGGCGGAGCTTGTCGATTACGTCTTGGTATGAATCAGGCATAAAAGAATGGTGCGGCAAGCCGCACCCTACATGGAGGTCAGGGTTGCGGCGGTGTTGATGTCCTTGTGCAATTGGCGTTTCAGGGATTCAACTCCATTAAATTTAAGCTGGTCGCGGAGCCAGTCTAACAGTTCTACGCGCAGCGTCTGCCCGTAAAGATCGCCGGAGAAGTTGACCAGGTGAACCTCGACCTGGCGGGCGTAATCGCCGAAGGTGGGGAGGGTGCCGATACTGATGGCGGCGGAATAGGTTTGGCCGGCGACCTGGGAGCGGCCGGCGTAGACGCCGTCGGCGGGGATGAGCTGGTCGCCGCAGCCGAGGTTGGCGGTGGGGACGCCGAGCTTGCGGCCGCGTTTGTGGCCTTCGATGACTTTGCCTTCCAATTCGTAGGGCCGGCCGAGGCAGATGGCGGCGTCGCGGGCGCGGCCGTTGGCGATGAGCCAGCGAATCAGTGAGCTGGAGACGGGGACGATGGAGAGGTCGAGCAAGGTGGCCTCGACGCCTTCGACGATGTGGAGTTTAACGGAACTTTGCGCGGACCATTCTTTGAGCTTTTCAATGGTGCCAGCGCGGCCGCGGCCGAAGTTGAAGGAGCTGCCTTCGACGAGCCAGGAGGGTTTTACATCGTCGCGGAGGAGGCGCCAGAATTGCTCGGCGGTGAGATTCAACACGGCGGGCTCGGGGGGGAGGATGACAAGATGGCTGACGCCGGCCTGGGCGAGAAGTTCGGCTTTGCGCTGGGGAAGAGTGAGGCGGGGTGGGACGGCCTGGGAGCGGAGCACGGTCAGCGGATGTGGCTCGAAGGTAACAACAGCGAGCGAGGCATGATTCTCAGACGCGAGCGTGCGGGCGGTTTGTAGAATGCGATGGTGGCCGAGATGGATGCCATCGAAGTTGCCAATGGAGATTATCGCACCCTGGGGGAGGCGGCGCAGGCCATCAATTCCGTGCAGAGTCTCCATCGATGCTCCACAAAACGCCGATGCATTGTAGCGGGATGGGGCACACTGCAAACTGGTGAGACGATGGCGGCAGCGCTGCGGGTAGATAATCTTCAGAAGAGTTATGGGCGCAACAAGGCGGTCAACGGGATCAGCCTGGAAATCGCGCGAAAGGAGATTTTCGCGCTGCTGGGGCCCAATGGGGCGGGGAAAACGACGACGATCGAATGCATCATCGGCCTGAGGTCGGCGGATCTGGGGACGGTGGAGGTTGCGGGGCTGGATGCGAAAAAAAATCCGCGGCAGGTGAAGGACCAGTTGGGGGTGCAGCTCCAGGAAACCGCGCTGCACGACAAGATCACGCCGCTGGAGGCGCTGCGGCTGTTCGCATCGTTTTATTCGAGTCCGGGCGATCCGTGGAAGCTGTTGAAGCAGTTTTCGCTGGAGGATACAGCGCACGCCAAATATGACACGCTTTCCAGCGGTCAGAAACAGCGGCTGGCGGTGGCGCTGGCGATGGTGAATCGGCCGATGATCCTGCTGCTGGATGAGCCGACGGCCGGGCTGGACCCGCAGTCGCGGCGGGAATTGCAGAAGATCATCCGCGATCTGCGCGATGAGGGGCGATCGGTCCTGATCACCACCCATTACATCGAAGAAGCGGAATTGCTGTGCGACCGGGTGGGGATCATCGACAGGGGCCAGATGATCGCGCTGGGCACGCCGGAAGAACTGGTGGCCAAGGCGCGGACGCCGCCGAGCATCATTGCCAAGACGTCGCGTCCGCCGAGCCTGGAGAAGCTCAAGCAGTTCACCGGGGTGCAGCGCGCGGACCTGGGATATGGCGGCTGCACGGTACACACATCCAATATCAGCCAGACGATCATCGAGCTGGTGGGCTATCTACAGGCGGAAAGGATCGAGCTGTGGGATATCAACATTCACCGGCCGTCGCTGGAAGACCTGTTTCTCGAACTGACGGGGCGGGAAATTCGAAATTGAGCTCCACACGCGGCTTCATCCATCATCTGCTGATCAGCCTGCTGCTGAACTTTCGCAATCCGATGGCGGTGGTGATGGGATACCTGTTGCCGGTGATATTTCTGCTGGTATTTGGGGCGTTTTCGGACACGCCGAAAAACAAGATGTCGGACCAGATCGCGCAGTTGCTGACGATCAGCATTCTGGGCGGGGCGTGCTTCGGGCTGCCAATCGCGTTTGTGAGCGAGCGTGAGCGCGGGGTTTGGCGTCGATACAAATTGACGCCGATGCCGACGCGGAATTTTGTGATCAGCCTGATCGTGGCGCGATATTTCCTGGTGCTTACGGCGGGGATTCTTCAGATCGTGCTGGCGAAGCTGATCTACGGGACGCCAATGCCCAAGCATCCAATCCAACTGCTGATCGCCTTTACGCTGGCGACGTTTGCGTTTGTGGGACTTGGGCTGATCATCTCGATGGTGGCCAGCAGCACAACGGCGGTGCAGGCGTGGGGGCAGGCGATTTTTTTGCCGATGCTGATCATTGGGGGCGTGGCGATTCCGCTGCGGATGCTGCCGAAATGGGGGCCGCACCTGGCGGCGTTTCTGCCGGGGCGGTATGCGGTTCATGCCATGGATGCAGCGGTGCGCAAAAACGGGATTGCCGGGGATTGGTTTGCGCTGCTGGCGCTGCTCATGATCGGGGCGGCGGGATTTCTGGCGGGGGTGAAGCTGTTTCGGTGGGAGAACAGTCAGAAGATTGGCGTGAAGGCGTGGAATTGGCTGGCGGTGGCGGTGGGGATGTGGGTGGTTGTGGGGATAGCGGCGGAACTGCTGGGGATGGTGAAGAAGTTTTGATGCACGGGCAGAATGCCCGTGTTACGTGAAGGTGCAATCCTTTTCCAAAGCAGATCTCAATCTGGTTTCGTATTCCTCGGCGGAAATTTCGATGCAACCGAATTGGCGGAGGTGAGGGGTGGAGGCCTGGGAGTCGAGGAGTTGGTAGCCGCGGTCGCGGAGGCGCTGGACGAGGTGGACCAGAGCCGCTTTGCTGGCGTCGCGGACGTGGTGAAACATGCTCTCGCCGAAAAATGCGCCGCGAATGCTCACGCCATAGAGCCCGCCGGCCAGCTCGCCGTGACGCCAGATCTCGACGCTGTGGGCGAGGTTCATCTCGTGGAGACGACGGTAGGCCTCGATCATCTGATCGTTGATCCAGGTGCGGCCGGTGCGGGCTTCCATGCAGGCGCGCATGATTTTTTCGAAATTGTGGTTGATGCGGAGCTCAAAATCATTGCGGGGACTGCGGAGAAATTGGGCGAGAGAGTGGGGAATATGAAATTGGTCGAGGGGAAGAATGCCGCGGGGGTCGGCGGTGTACCAGCGGATCTTGCCGTCGGCGTCGGCCATGGGGAAGACGCCGTTGCAGTAGGCTTCGATGAGCGTTTGCGGATCCAGCCGGGGCATGCACTGGATTATAGGGTTACCTGGCCGGCGCTGTGGCGGGGGTTTTGATGCGCGGAAGACCCGTGGCCCGCGGAACTGATGAGTTGAACCATTCACGAATCTGCTGCATCTGATCTGCCGAGAGGATGGTGGTGACGTCGGTGCAGCGCTTGAGGAGGGCGGCCTTGGCCTCGGCGAGATGCTTCTGGGCGGCCGACTCGACGGCTCGCGAAAGCTCCTCGGCGGCGGCATCTTTTTCTTTTTGCGGTGCTTTGAACCAGTTGGTGAAGAGCTTCTCAAAATCGGCCTTTTCGGCGGCGCTGAGGGCGGGTTGGTAGGTCAGCGCATCGATTTTGGCCCGTTGATCGGCGGTGAGGGCGATGCGCTGGGCGAGAGCGGGATATTGCATGGGGCGGCCGGCGAGGATCTGGGTTTCCCATTGGCCGGGGGTGACCCAGGTGCGGGCATCTTCGTATTCGATGATGGAGTCGTATCCGCCGGGCTGTTTGGGGATGCCGTAGACGACAACGCCGCCGTGGCGGGCGCGGATGCGGCCGGACAGGGAGCGGCTGACACTGGCTACGGATACGGGACCGGGAGGATTATTCCCGCGGCCATTAAAACTGTTGGGGCCGCCGCGTCCGCCGAAAAGGGGAGGGGAGACGGGGACGCTTTCGACGGCGATATTGGGGCGATCCTGCCAGACGAAGCGATAGAGCGCCCATGCGGAGCCGGCTAGGAGAAGCAGGACGGCCAGGCCGGCGACCCACGTGGGCAATTTGCTGGTTGGTTGGGAAGTGGTTTGCATTAACTGATTAATCCGCCTTCGAGCCCTATTTTACAGTAACAGCCCACAAAAAAAGCGGCCGAGATGGCCGCCTGAATTGCCTTGAAACAAGCCAGCCTACGAGATAGACGTATGGGCTGGCGGTTTATTACATCAGCCGGCCGGGGGAGGAGGGGGTGGGGGCGGAGCGACAACCGGGTCCCACGGGTCCATTCCCGCTTCGGCATCCTTTGGCGCCTTGGAGATGACCGAGCCGTCGAGCATGAGATAGTTGGAACCGAGCTGAATACCATGTCGGTATTTCTCGACCAGCCGCCAGAAATCGGTGGAGCCGCTGACGGGGACGCCAGTGGTGGTGTCCATTTTGTATTCCATGTAGTAATCGCCGAAGTCGGATTTCTTTTCGCCCATGAGGACGACTTCGGACGTGGAGAGGCCGCGCTCGCCGGTTTTGCCGACACGAATCCTGCGCTGGAGGACGTGATCGTTGAGGATGTAGGAGTGTTCTTCCTGCGGGTGATCATCGGCCGGGCAGAGCATGGTGGGCGGATTCCAGACCGCGGGTTTGAAGACATACACCGGCCAGCGCTTGTCGCGGGGCAGGCCGGGGTTGTCGCCCAGGCCCATCGGCGCGTACCAGCCGTTGTTGTCGTTGGAGTACATGTACATGAACATGTAGTTGGTTCGCAGGTTGGCCTTGCAGGTTGTGCTGAGGGCCTGGCGGCGCGAATTGGCCACGGCCGGGATCAGCATGCTGATGAGCAGGGCGATAATCGCGATCACCACCAGCAGCTCGACAAGCGTGAACGCGGAACGATTTTGGCGTGTGGTTTTCATAACCGAGCGCCCTTTCCTTCCATTAGTTGCGCGAGAGTTCATATTCCTTCCATCGAATGGGCCATCCCTGAACCATTATTTTTTCGGACGTGGCTGTCGGTCCATACTTATAGACGCACACGTGGGCGTTATGTTTCGAACAATTCGGTCGCGAGATGCCGTTCTTAAATACATCCGATGCTCGGATCCCGTTGCGGCGTCGTGACTTGGGACGAAAACCGTCAATCCCCTCGGCTTCATTTCACCATGCCGGAGCGGAGGAGTGCAAGGGGGTAGAATGTGTCGCGCCAGCGGATGCCGCCCTGGCGAAGCGTTGTGAAAATCGAATTCCAAAGAACACCCGCAATGATCGGGCCGGCGATGGGAGCCAGGAGTGCTGGCCATAGACGCCATCGGTTTTTTTTGGCTTGTGCTGTAGCAATGACGACCAGCAGCAGCAGTCCTAACGCCGCCGCGATGGCCGAGGGATGGGGAAGAAAGAAGAGGGCGAGGATGGGGATGATCCAGAGTGAGGCGAGGAAGAGAGTGAGAAGGATGGCCAGGGGGAGGCTGAAGTTGATGCCGGCCCACATGTTTTTTTCGAGGGCGCGTTTGATGCCGCGGATGGTGGCGGCCCAGTCGCATTCGACGGCATCATCGCCGATAAGGGCGCGGGATTTTAGGTTGGCGCGGCGGACGAGGAGACCGAGTTTCATGTCGTCGGCGACTTCGAGGCGGAGGGATTCGTGGCCGCCGATTTTTTGATAGACATCAGCGCGGATGAGGTTGAATGCGCCGATGCCGGCCATGGAGTTGGGGCGGTCGCGATTGGCGCGGCCGAGGTGAACGTTCATGATCAGGTGGAACATGAGCATGACGGATTGATAGAGGGGGGTAGGTTTTTGGTTGTCGGGGAGGTGTTGGCTGGGGGTGAGGGTGATGTGCTCGACATTCAGCGATTTGGCGGCGGCGATGGCGCGGGGGGTGGCGTCGGGGGAGAGCCAGATGTCGCCGTCGGTGAAAAGGAGCCAGTCGCCGGTGGCGGATTGAGCGCCAACGTGCATGGCGTGACATTTGCCGAGCCAGTTTTCGGGAAGAGTTTCGATGGTGATGGTTTTGAGGCGGGGGAATTCCTGGGCGAGTTTGTTCAGGATTTCGGGAGTGGCATCGCGGGAGCGGTCGTTGACGACGATGAGCTGGAGATCCACGCCTTGTTGGGCGAGGACCTGGCGGACGGTTTTTTCGATGCGGGCGGCTTCATCCCGGACGGCAATGATGACCGAAAGCGTCGGCGGAGGTTCAGGGAAGGATTCAAGAGTCGGGAGGCGCTTGAGGGAGAGCACCGATCGCAGCAGTTCGGCGGCAGCCAGGGCCCACAGCGCGCCGATGGTCCAGAAAATGATTTGCAGGATGAGCCAGGGCATTCGGGCGTGCGGCTATGCGACTTGGGAGGGCTCCTCGTCGGCCACTTCTTCGATTTTCGCTTTGGCCTGAAGCGTGGCGACCAGTTCGCGCATTTTTTCCTGGCGGCGCTGCTGGAGGAGCAGGTTTCGGACGTCAGGTTTGACATCGTCGAAAGGTTTGGCGGCGGATGGTTTGTGGCCGGTGACTTTGATGATGTGATAACCGACGCCGGAGGCGAAGACGGGGCTGATCTCATCGATGTTCATGGAAAAAGCCACCAGCTCGAATTCTTCGGGCAGTTGGCCGCGGCTGAAGAAGCCAAGGTCGATGAGGTCCTGGCCGCGGTCGGAATGCTGGCGGGCCATTTCGTCAAAGTCAGCGCCATCCAGAAGCTGGCGGCGGATTTCGCGGAACTGGTTGTAGAGCTCATCGCGCTGTTCGGCACGGGGAGGGGATTTGGAGATGTGGGAGGCGCGGATTTCCTCTGGGCTCATAAAGACCGAGAGATGTTGCTGATAAAAATCCCGAAGCGTGGCGTCGGCCGGCTCGGGCAGGTCGGCGCAGAGGCCATCGATCATTTTTTCGACACGGAGATTGATGGAGATGTCGTTTTTGATCTGGTCGGCCTGGTCGGGAGTTGCGCCCATGTTCACATAAAAGCGTTTCTCGCCGCCGTGTTCCTCCTTGAGCTTGTCGAAGGCGGCCTCAATCTCGTCGCCGGCCGGGGCGGGTGTGGTGTTGATCGCTTCCTGGGTCAGAAGCACGCGGGCGATAATATTCTGTCTGGCGTAGCCGCGGAACTCCTCATCGCGTTCGCAGCAGGAGACATTGCCCTGGCGCTCGTGATAGGACTTGATGCCGGCGAATTCGACCCCCAGCAGGGCTTCATCGACGCGCTGGCCGTTAATAATCAGGGCCATGGGCCGCTCCTTTTGCTAATCATGGTCCGACATTCTATCCCAATTCCCAATTAAGATCGCAAATTACCCCCCCGCCCACTCTGGCCGATATCTCTGCTGAGGAGAAGCCAGAAAATGATATTGCGAACGATTTCCATCGATAATGATGGCAGTGTCCGCGTCGCCGCGGATGGGCCGCTGACGTGCCGGAGCTTCAAGGGCGGACCCGATAATCCGCTTCGGACGCTGCTGGGAAACGGGTGGGCGCGACGAAAAATTTTGCTCGATCTGCGCAGGGCGGATTACTTTGACTCATTTGCCCTGGGATGGCTGATCAATTGCCATCGCGAGCTGTCGGCCAACGGGGGGATGATGCTGCTGCACTCGGCATCGCCGAAGGTGTGCCAGTTTCTGCGGCTGCTGAAGCTGGAGACGATTCTTCCCATCTACGAGAGTGAGACGACAGCGCGGGCCGCAGTCGCCAGGAACGCCGCATGAGCAAGACCATCACTTCCCCAATCGTCGATATCGCCAGTCTGCCGGTTGAGAAGGCCGTGGCGAAGCTGATTGGATATGCCAGCACGATTTCGGCCAGCGATCTATTCCTGATCAGCGAGCCGCAGGGGCTGAGCGTGCAGGTGCGGCAATTGGGGCACGTGAAACGGGTGGCGCAGGTGCCGCTGGAGCAGGGGCGGCGGTTTATTTCGCATGTGCGGGCGTGTGCTGGGATGGATGTGACGGAAAGGCGACGGCCGGTGGATGGGCGATGGGTTTATGAGCCGGAGGAAGGTGGCGTCATCGACCTGCGCATCAGCTCGATACCGACGATTCATGGGGAGGATCTGGCGATCCGGCTGCTGGTGCGTGAGTCGCATTTACTGACGCTGGAGAATCTGGGGTTGATCAGCGAGCAGCACAGCGCGCTGTGCGAATTGCTGGATACGCCCAGCGGATTGATCCTGATGACCGGGCCGACGGGATCGGGAAAGACGGCGACGCTGTACGCGTGTTTGATGAGGCTCAACGATGGGCGGCGGAAGATCAATACGATCGAGGACCCGATTGAATACAGCCTGGATGGACTGCGGCAGTCGCAGGTGAATCCGGCGATCGATCTGGGATTTGCGCAACTGTTTCGCAGCGTTTTGCGGCAGTCGCCGGATGTGATCATGCTGGGGGAGATTCGCGACGCGGAAACGGCCGACACGGCGGTGCGGGCGGCCAATAGCGGGCACCTGGTGATGGCGACGGTGCATGCACCGACGGCGGCGGGGGCGATTCAGAGCATGCGGGCGCTGGGGGTCAATTCGCATTTTCTGTCCACGGCCCTGCGGGGTGTGGTTTCGCAGCGACTGGTGAGAACATTGTGCCCTACTTGCAGGGTGACTTTTGATTTGAGCGCTGCGCCGCACACTTTTGATGAGGTCAGGCGCTGGCTGGCGCCGGGAGAGGGACGGGAATTGTTTGCAGCGCCGGGGTGCGAGCACTGCGGGGGAGCGGGATATACAGCACGGACGGGATTGTTTGAGGTGATGCCGATCACGCGAAATTTGCGGGAGCTGATCTCGGAGGGGCACTCGACGGGTGACATCAAAGCGCGGGCGGTGGAAGAGGAGATGATCGAGTTCCGCCAGGTGGGGCTGATCAAAATCGCACAGGGTCAGACGAGCATCGAAGAAATCCTGCGGGTGGTTCCGATGGAACACCTGGAGGATGAAGGGCCGCGCGGTGAACCGCGCCGGCGCAAACCGAGAAGTCCGAGGGCCGCCATCAGCGCGGCGAAGGATGGCTCGGGCACATTCATCGGTCCGAACGCCGGGGGCGGCATTCCCGCGGTCTGACCCGAGAACGCCTGATCGATCAGGAAAAAATCGTCCGCATTAATAGAGCCGCTGTAGTTCAGGTCGCCGTTGCGCCAGCCTGTCAGTTTCTGCGCAAAACCGGCGTCGATGCGGGCGTAGTCGTCGGCGTCGATGCCACCATCGAGGTCGAGGTCGCCATTGAACGTATAGCGGATGAGGATGGAGTTGATGTCGACGGGTTGGCCGAAAAATGAGCTGTACAGAACCCCCCCACTGCCGTTGTCGTTGAGGATGGCGCCGATGCCGGAGATGCGGGTGGAGTCGGAGGCGGCGGTGCTGGAGGCGATTCCCTGGCCGGCCCAGCGGGTGGAAGTGCTGTTTCGGGCGGTGCGGATCTGGTTGAGGATGGTGTCGAGGACGGCGAGACGATTGGCGCTGGCGGCCTGGATGATGAGGCTGTTGTTTTTCAGATCGAGCTGGCCCTGCCAGTTGTTCGTTGACCCATCAAAATTGAGTGCGCTTACCTTACTCGCGCCGGCTCCCGCGTTGAGCGTCAGCCGGGAACTGGCGTGAATCTCGAGGGCGCCTGCGCCGGTGATGGAATTGGCGCTTACGCTGCCCGCGCTGACGGCCAGGGTTGCGCCGCTGGCCAATGAGATGTTCCCGGCGGCGAGGGTGCCTGAATTCTGTTTAGTCACCTTTTTTCCAGGATCGACGGTCATTGCGCCGGTCGCATTCAATGTGCTTCCGGCGGCAATGTCGACGGTGGTGTGATCGGCGATGTTGAGCGCTGCCAGAATGGAGTGATTGCCGCGGATGACGTTGATCTCGGCCGGCGCGAGGCCGCCGTTGTTGATGGTCAGCGTGCCGCCGGCGCCGGGGGCGATGATGTAGGTGTTGGTGTGATCGAAGATGAGCTTGCCGATGGTGCGGCTGCCGTCGAGCGTGAGCGTGGAGTTGGCGGATGTGGTGGAATTGGCGAGGGTGACGATGGTCCCCACGGCATTCGGCACGCCGCCGGCCCAGTTGGCCGAATTGCCCCAGCTACTGCCGCCGGCGGCCGACCATTGCGACATCAACAGATAAGTGATTTCCAAACCGGGGCGAAGATTGGCGGTGGCGGCTTCGGATGAGTTAAAGCGATAGTCATCCGCGCCCGTTGGCAGAACGGCCCAGCCGAAATTGGTGGCGCCATTGGCCCAGGATTGAACCGTGTCGGTCACGTCAAAAAACCAGGGATGATTGAGCGTCAGGGGAGCATTGTTGAAATCGGGCGCGGCGGCCGATTCGATGCCATCAGCGCTGACGCCGCCGCCGAGGCTGTTCCAGGTCGAGCCTTCACCCCAGCTCGTGAGCATGCGGTGAATTTCAATATTGTTAATGGTCTCGCCGCCGGCGGCCGGATCGCTGAAAAGAATCAGCTTGGCGGAGGCGATGGTTGCCCCCGCGGGAATCTGGCCGGCAGTGCTGCCGATGATGTTGTCGAAGCGGACCAGGGCCTGCGTGGGCTGATCGCCCGCCGCGCCGTTATTGTCGGAATCGGCGATGAGCATCGTCGTCGCGCCGAATGTAGTCGTCGGCTGATCCTGGCGAAGATGCGTATCGTGTGCGCCGGTGTAGCTGTTGACGCCTTCGCGAAAGGTTTTCGTTACCCCCGGTGGATCGGTGATGAGTGCTCCGCTGATGGGTTTCACGCGCGCGGCCGCGACCGCGTGAGTTGTGCCGTACATGTCCTCGACCGTCCGCAGGAAATTGTGGAGGGTGTAGCTGCTGCTGATGGTCGAACCGGGGCGTACGCCTGCGCCGGCGAAGAGGGTGGGGATGCGGTTGTAGTTGTTGGTTTCGTGGCCATCCTCGTCATAGGTGACGATCAGCAGACTGTTGTGAGTTTTGGCCCACTGGTAATAGGCGTCGATGTTGTTTTTGAGCCAGGTGTCGGCCGTGGAAATGGGCCCAGCACCGGCGTCGTGCATGTTGTGGAGGTTGTCGGGGATGACGAAGGAGACGGTGGGGAGATTGGCGAAATTGGCTGGGAACATGCTGAAGGGCATGTTGACGGACGAAGGAAGCTGATTGGGATGAGCATCGGGTGCGTCATTCTGCCAATTGACCCAGGGATTGTGGCGGCGGACGTAATCGCCGGAAGATTCGCCGGTGAAGCCGACCGAGGGCAGTCCCTGGGCATATCCGCCGAAGGAGAAGCCGGCCGCGCGGATTTCAGCGCCGAGATTGGGCGTGGTGAGCGGAACGCCGGGGGCAATGCCGAAGTCGGGGATATTGTTGTGATAACCTGCGAAGAGCTCGCCATAATTGGGGGCGCTGGTGTGGGGGAAGGCGTAGAAGTTGGTGAAGTTGGCGCCTTCGGTGGCGAGCTGGTTGATGTAGGGAGCGCTGGACGAGCCGATGATGGTGGGGTAGCCCTTGTTCTCTTCGATGACGATGACAACGTGGTCGTAGCGGTACGGCAAGGGAGCGGCGGCGAGGGCTGAGCCGGGGGCGCCGATCGCTCCGCACGCGCTCCACAAGGCGGGAATGATCATGCGTCGAGACATCGCTCTCGTCTCCAGAAACTATGGCTGTGCGGATGAAAGCTACCAAAATGTCATCTGCGGCAGTACCGGGAAATTCAGATCAGCGGCCGTTTGTTCGGCCAGTTGCCTCTGCGTAGGTCCGGCTCCGCCGGACATGTCCGGCACTACGCGCTGCCCCTTGCAGCCAGGGCAATCGCATGTGCCGAGTAAATGATGGGGCGGACATTCTTATCCGCCTTCTGCCGTAGGGGCGGCTTCAGCCGCCGTGCCCTGTGGCATCGACACCCTCTTTGGGACGGACTTTCTCGTCGGCCGCAGGGTACTTCTGCCCGTCGAACGGGGCGAAACAGACAAGATGCGATTACCCTGCCTTGCCCGAAGGCCGCACCCCATTCCCCCTCGCTCACCCAACTCGTGGTATAATCCCTCCCCAAAGGAGCCCCATGTCAAAAGCCAAAACCAACCGCACCATTTGTCCCGATTGCGATTCCCTCACCCGTCGCGATTTTCTCAAGACCAGCGTCGGCGCCGTCGCCGCCGCATCGGCCGCCGCCGCGGGGATCATCAGCGTCATCCCCCGCTCCACTTGTGCGGCCGCCGCAGCCAGCGCAACCGCCAGCCAACCGGAAACGCTCGTCGCCGCACTCTACAAAACCCTGACCGACGAGCAGAAAAAAATCGTCGCCTTCCCCTTCGACAATCCCCTCCGTCACCAGATCGACAACAACTGGTTCATCACCAAAAAGCACATCGCGGACATTTTCAACAAAGACCAGCAGGCCCTCATCCGCGACATCTTCATGGGCATCCACAGCCCCGAGTACGCCCAGACGGTCATGAAACAGGTCGAGCACGATAACCAGAACATCGGCGGCTTTGGCGCCTGCTCCATCGCCCTCTTCGGCCAGCCCTCTACATCAGATCAAAATTCCAAATTCGAATTTGTCCTCACCGGCCGCCACGTCACCCGACGCTGCGATGGCAATTCCGTCGCCGGCGCTGCATTCGGCGGCCCGATCTTCTATGGCCACGCCGCCGCAAGCTTCAACGAGAAGCCCGATCATCCCGGCAACGTCTACTGGTATCAGGCCGTCCGCGCCAACGAAGTCTTCAAGGCCCTCGATGGCAGGCAGCAGAAACTCGCCCTCCGCGCTGACCCGCGCGAGGAAGACGCCGCCAATACCGTCAAGCTTTCGGGGAAGAAAGATTCAATCAAAGGACTACCCGCCTCCGAATTATCGCGCGACCAGAAGGAATTGGTCCGCAAAGTCATGGCCGACGTATTAGCCCCCTTCCGCAAGGCCGACGCGGATGAAGCACTCGCCCTGATCGAAAAATCCGGCGGCATGGACGCCCTCTCCATGTCCTTCTTCAACAACGAAGGCAGCGACATCGGCAAGGATGGCGTGTGGGATGTCTGGCAGATCGAAAGCCCAACCATGCTCTGGTATTTCCGCGGCGCGCCGCACGTGCACACCTGGGTCCACATCCGCGACAGCGCCGAAGAACCGAATGCGTAGGTCCGGCTGTGCCGGACATTACTCGTTGGGTCGGGCACTCCTGCCCGACATTCTTAACCGTGGCACGGGCGCCCCGTCCGTGAAATCTCATGATTCGCTATTTCTTCATCACTCTTTTCTTTTCAACTCCGCTTCTCGCCGACGGCTATAAGCTCGATCCCACTTTCCCCCAACTCCCCAAGGAAATAAAACTCGCCGAAGTCTCCGGCGTCGCCATCAACTCCTCCGGCGACATTTTCATCTTCCACCGCGGCCAGCGGCCGATCATCGCCTTCGACAAATCCGGCAAATTCCTCCGCACCTTCGGCGAGGGAACCAAATCCGCCCACGGCCTGCGCTGCGATCCGGCCGACAACGTCTGGGCGAGCGATGTTGTCGCTCACACCGTCACCCAGTTCTCCCCCGACGGCAAAACCCTCCTCACCCTCGGCGAAAAAGATGCCCCCGGCGAGGATGAAAAACATTTCAACAAACCCACCGACATCGCCTTCGCCCCCAACGGCGACATTTTCATCTCCGACGGCTACGGCAATTCCCGCGTGGTGAAATTCGACAAGACCGGCAAATACCTCCTCGCCTGGGGCAAAAAAGGAACCGGCGACGGCGAATTCAACACCCCCCACGCCGTGCGCTTCGATTCCAAAGGCAACCTCTTCGTCGGCGACCGCGAAAACGATCGCATCCAGGTCTTCGACCAAACCGGCAAATTCCTCCGCACCTTCGGCGGCTTCGCCCCCTTCGGCCTGTTCATCACCCCCGACGACACCTTGTTCGTCGCCGACGGCCGCGCCCACCGCGTTTTGAAAATGACCCTCGAAGGCAAAACGCTCGACACCTTCGGCGAACTAGGCCCAGAGCCCGGCCACTTCTTCCTCCCCCACGGCATCGCGGTTGATAAGGATGGAGCGGTTTACGTCACGGAAATTAACGGGAAACGCATCCAGAAATTCGCGCCAAAACCGTAGCGCGAGCATTCTGGTGGGTCGGGCACTCCTGTCCGACATCCTTAACGTGGCACGGGCGCCTCGCCCGTGATCATCATGAAACAATGGCTCCTCTTCGCGTTCGCCATTCTTCACGCTGCTGAACTTCACGCCGCCCCCTTCACCGACATCACCACCGAATCCAACCTCACCAAAATCCTCTCCCACCACTACGAATCGTTCCCCAAATGGTGGCTCTCCGGCCTGACCTTCGTCGATCTCGACGGCGACGGCTCGCTCGACCTCCACATCGCCAGCCACTCCGGCCCCACCATGCCGGCCCTCGCCGCGCTCAACGATGGCCGCGGCCATTTCACCGCCATCGATCCCGCCATCTCCATCGCCCGCGGCCCGCACAAATCGGCCGACCTCCCCTACCCCGGCGGCGAAATCCGCCTCGCTTATGACCTGCACGAAGACGGCAGGCTCGACCTCCTCTGCTCCTGGCACGACGGCGGCGGCGCGCTCTACCTCAACCAATCGAAACCCGGCTCAACCCTCTTCCATCCCAGCGACCTCCTCGACCCCTTCAGCCGCGCCACCGCCATCGCTGACATCAACAATGACGGCCGCGCGGATTATCTGGCCGACGACCGCGACAAAATCCGCATCCTCCTCGCCCGCGCGGGCGCCCCCGGCCAATTCGACCCCAAACCCGCTGCCGTCCCCGCCCTCAAGGAAAGCTGCGCCATCCCCATCGACCTCGACGGTGATGGCAATCTTGACCTGCTCGTCACCCAGCGCGGCTACAACCCCACCCGCCGCCTCATCCTCCACAACGATGGGCAAATGCATTTCATCGATATCACCAAATCCGCCGGCCTCGATCCCGAAGCCGGCAGCATCCACGGCGGCGGCGATGTCAATCACGACGGCCATGTGGACCTGATCTGCATCGAAGGTGATCGCGTGGAAATCTATCTCAACGACACCAGGGGCCACTTCACTAAACTCCAAAGCGCCGTCCGCAGCCTCGACAAAGTTAAAAACAAACCCCACTCCACCAACTGGGGCGGCGCCATCGTCACCGACGTCGACAACGACGGCCGCGCTGACGTGCTGATCAACGGCCGATATTTCCTCTACATCCTCAAAGGCAGCGGCGATGGAACCTTCGACGTCGCCAACCAGGACTGGGGCATCACCACTAACGCGTTTTCGGCCGTCGATGAAGGCCTCTGCTTCGGCGACACCAACAACGACGGCGCTCTCGATCTCCTCACCTGCGCTCCCGGCCCAAATGGCAAAGAAAAAGGCCTCACCCTCCTCCGCAATGACCTCCCCAAACATCATTGGCTCCGCGTCCGCCCCCTCGGCGCGCCCGGAAACCGCGCGGCAGCCAATGCCAAAATCCGCATCACCGATCCCGCCACCCATAAACTACTCTGGTACGAACAAATCACCCTCTTCGGCCGCCAGAGCTTCCACAGCTACTACGCGACGACCCCCACCGAGCGCCACTTCGGCCTGGGCGACCGCGAAACCGTCGATGTCTCCGTGGAATTCCACCCCTCACGAAAGCTGGTCGAACAACGCGCTGTCAAAGCCGACACAGCCATCGAAATCAATGAGAATTGATCCCTCTTCAAATCACAAATCGCAAATCTAAAATCGCAAATTCCCTTCAATCATCCGCCGCCCCCCCATCCTTGATCACAAACCGCGCCTGCAATTTCGCCACTGTCGATGCCAACCCCGCCTTCTCGACGGACTTGAGCACCTCCTCAAAATCCTTATACGCCGCCGGCGACTCATCCAGCGGATAGTTCCGGCAGTTGTAAAGAATGTCGCACGCCTCAAAACTCTCATCCACCTCCGGCTGAAGCAGCCGCCGGATCGCATCCTTCCTTCCCATCCTTCTTCCCGCCCCATGATTCACGCTATAACAACTCTTCGCCGCCCCCTCCTCCGCAACCATCACCACCGATCCCGCCTGCGGATTCCCCGGCAGCAGAATCGGATGCCCCGTCGCGTAAAACGGCGTGTCACGCATTGCATGGTGCCCGGCCGGAAACGCCCGCGTCGCTCCCTTGCGATGCACCCAGGCCGGCACGTTATCCACGATCTCCTTGCGCGCGATGTTGTGCGAAATGAAATAAACCAACTGTCCCTTCACCCCCGGAATCACCGACTGAAAAGCCTCCAGCACCAGCGCATTGATTAACAGATGATTGACCGTCGCAAAATTCGCCCCCAGCGACATGTCATCGATATAAGCATCCGCCTCGCTCGATCCCAGCGGCGCATAGACCAGTTCCCGATCGTTCCCCGGCAGCGGTATCGCCCATTGCGAAAACTTCGCCTGCAAATCGCGAAACTGCCCCTGGGCCAGGATATTCCCAAATCCCCGCGACCCGCAGTGCGACAAAAACGCCACGTGCCCATCGCGCAGCCCAAACACCTCCGCCGCTCGCCGCGCAGCCTCTCCTCCGCCCACTTTCACGATCTCCGCCTCCCCAAAATGATTCCCACCCCCATACGATCCGAGCTGCCTCACCTTCTCCTCAAAATTCTTGATCCGCCCCGCCCGCAGCAGCAAATCCAGCCGCCCTTCCAGCGCCTCGCGCGTCGCATCATGCCCCACATGAAAAGCATCCTCACACCGCTCCGCCCACTCGGCCGGAATCCCCAACGCCTCGCACACCTCCCTCGACGCCCCCTCCACCGCCACCCGACGCCCAACCTCGCCGTTTACCTTCCGCGACTTCCGTGCCGACCTCTGCCCCTGCCCCGCCCCCGTCGGCGTCCGCTCCACGATCGCATTGATCAATTCCCGCCGGACACGCTTCTCCCTGATCGCCTCGCCCGGCAAATCGAGCTGCAAAAGGCTCATCGAGCACTTGATATCCACCCCCACCGGCCCCGGATAAATGTGCGTCGGCGAGACCAGCACCGACCCCACCGGCGCTCCATACCCCACATGCGCATCCGGATTCAAAACCAATTCCGTCACTCCCGGCGCACCCCGGGAATTCAGCGCCTGCTCCAGACACCGCGCATCAAACGATTCGCGAATCGCCTCCGTCCCGATCACCGTGATCGGCTTGCCCCGATTGTCCCGCGCCGGCAAAACCCCCGTCGCCTCACCCGTCGCCGTGATCGTCGGCTTGATCATCATCTCCTCTGCCATCATCACCTCAATTCTGATCTGCGCAAATCTGCGTCATCTGCGTTCCACTCTGCTTCCGCATGTGGTTCGCCAACAACCACGGCTATCATAGGCACGCTCATTCAAACCGAACCATGCCCGATCATCGCCGACATCGCGGCCCCCATCCCCAAGACCATCACCTCTTCAGCCCCGACCAGATTCCCACTCTGCAAAATGCCCTCGCCGACTTCTCACTCCTCCTCACCCGCCGCTACGCCACCCCCAGCGCCATCAAGCTCGTCGGCGACCGCTACTCCCTCACCGAACGCCAGCGCACCGCCGTCACCCGCGCCTCATGCAGCGACGCCGCTCTCTCCAATCGCAAAAAATCCGAACTCCCCCTCTCCGCCATCGCCAATCAGCCCCTCCTCATCGACGGCTACAACATCCTCACCACCCTTGAAACCGCCCTCTCCGGCGGCCCCATCCTCTCCTGCCGCGACGGCTGCTTTCGCGACATGGCCGGCATCCACGGCACCTATCGCAGAGTCGAAGAAACCATCCCCGCCCTCCATCTCCTCGCCGACTTCCTCAACACCACACAATCCGGTCCCATCACCATCCTCCTCGACGCCCCCGTCTCCAACAGCGGCCGCCTCAAGGCCCTGATCCACGATGCAAATCAAAATTGGAAAATCGATCTCGTCCCCGACCCCGACCCCCTCTTGTCCGCCAGCCCCGACATCATCATCACCGCCGACAGCGTCATCCTCGACGCCTGCGCCCGCTGGACCAATCTCGCCCGCGCCCTCATCTCCGCCCGCATCCCCGACGCCTGGATCGCCGACCTGAGCCCCACACCAATCACTGACGCGGCCCAGCCCCCGGCCGCGCCCCAATAAACGCCGGCAGCCACGTAAAAATCAGCAGCGCCACAATCACCATCACCAGCACCACCTCCGCCGCCAGGATCAAGCGTCGTTTCCACACCGGATTAGGTCCCGCCTGCCCCCCGGCGACTTTCTCCTTCTCCCGATACTCCGGAAAAGGGTCGGGGTGAGGGCTTTGGTCATTGGTCATTGCTCATTCCTTGGTCATTGGTCATTGGTCATTGGACATTGCGGCAAACGCTAAGTTTGTCCGCTCCATCCTCCCCCCGCACTCGCCTGTGCCCTCTCAAACGCATACCTGATTTTCGCAACCACTTCTCCCGCCAGCGGCCCCTTCTCCGCATACCCAATATTCTTCTCCGCGTTCACTGGATTCGTCGTCCCGATAATCGCACTGTGTACCCCCTCAATGCTCAACGTAAACCTCAACGCAATCTCCGGCCAAACCTCCTCCGCCTTCCCCTTGAACCCCAACTCCTCAATCCTCAGCCCCATCCTCGCAAATCGATCCGTGTAAGTCTTCGCATACCCCTGATAAAGTCCCGGCTGCGATGAAAGCGGCTTCCACGCCGCATTGGCGATCGGCCGCTTGGCCAACACCCCGCAATTCTTCGCTCGCGTCACCCCCAGCACCAAATCAATGTTCACCTGATCCACAATATTGATCGACGTCTCGATCACCGCCACTTCGCTCCGCCCCGCCGCCCACGCCACCGCCTCATTGTCCCCCGAATATCCCGGCCAGCGCACCTTCCCCGCCTTCTGCGCCTCCACCAGCGCCCCCAGCGCCTCCCCCCGCTCCAGCGTCTGCAAATCGCACGAGTGCAGCAGCATCACATCCAGCCGCTCCGTCTTCAACCGCCGCAACGACCGATCCACCGTCTTCCTGATCAACTCCGCCGACCACGCCGGCGCATCAATATCCGCCAGCGTCCCTCCGCATTTTGAAATCAGCACAAATTCTTTTCGACGATGACCAATCGCCTCCGCGATCACTTCCTCCGAAGCTTCATACGACGCCGCCGTGTCGATCACATTAACCCCCCGATCCAGCAGCAGATTCAAAATCTTCCCAGCCTTCTCCCGCTCCGTATTCAAATACCCAATCGGCGCAGCCCCAAACCCCAACTGCGAGACCGCAAACCCAGTCCGTCCGAATTGAACCTTCTTCATAACAACCTCTTAATCCCCCTGCAAAACAAACCCGTTTCCGTCGCGCATCGCTCGTCCGGACAAAGCTACCCCCCCGTCAAGGCATCCAGACACAGCTTACTCGTTTCACGTTTTACGTTTTACGTTTCACGCTTCACGTTTTACCCACCAACCTCAACTTCACAATCTCCGCCGGCGCACCCACCCGCAGCGGAAACCAATTCCCCACCCCATTGCTGACCACCAGCGCCTCCCCCGAAGTTTTCCGATACAACCCCGACCAATACTTAAACAAAACCGGCCCCGCCCCCGCGTGCCTCGTCAGCATCAACTGCCCCCCGTGCGTGTGCCCCGCCAGTGTCAATGGAATCCCCCGCGCCGCCGCCGCATCAAACGCGTGCGGATGGTGCGCCAACAAAATCCCAAGCCCCTCCTCCCCCCGAGCGCGCATCACCTCATCCACATCCGCCCCAATGTAATCCCCCCGCCCCCCGTTCCACTTGATCC
>DASYUA010000230.1:0-15333 GCA_036001665.1 Tepidisphaeraceae bacterium | reverse complement strand
AGGGACGAAATTTATTCCCAAGGGCAAAACCGAAGCCGCGCCGCTGCCGGTTGGCGAAGTGAAACGCGGGCCCGGCGGCGGAGATCATTTCCGCAACTTCATCGAAGCCATGCGCACGCGGAAAACCGACGATCTCAATGCCGATATTCTCGAAGGCCACTACTCGGCGGCTCTGTGCCATCTGGCCAATGCATCCTATCGCCTGGGGCAACAGGCGCCGTTCAATGCGCAGACCAAGGCGTTCGGCGAGAACAAGGATGCGTATGATGCCCTGGAGCGCGTGCAGGAGCATCTGAAGGAGAATGCGGTGGCGCTGGATGGGCTGACCTATCGGCTGGGACAAAAGCTGACGATCGATCCGCAGACGGAGATGACAACTTCACAGGAAGCGAATGTCATCTTGAAGGGAACGTATCGCAAGCCATTCACTGTCCCCGAGCGCGTGGTCTAAATCAGGAGTGCGCCCATGAAGATGATCGCCGCGCTGTTGGCGCTGCTGTGCGCTTCGGCTGCGCTGGCCGAGCCGATCACGCTCGATTCGCGGCGCCAGCTTTTTCTCGATGACCATCTCATTGCCTCGATAAAGGGTGTGAAGCGCACGGTGGAGCAGGCGCAGAAGCATGCGAAAAATCCGCTGGTTTGGCCGGGTGAGAGCTGGGAAGACAAGATGTCGACCATCTACGGCTCGGTCATCCGCGATGGGGACAAATTCAAGGTGTGGTACAAGTCGGGGATGGGCGTGGGCTACGCGGAGAGCGAGGATGGGATCCGCTGGGTCAAGCCTGCGCTCGATCTGGTGATCATCGATGGACAGAAAACCAATCTGCTTTGGCGGAAGAAAGGCAAGACCGAGCCGCCGGAGGGATTCCCCTATTATTACGAGCTGTTTGGCGTCCATCGCGATGATCGCGAGGCCGACCCGTCGCGCCGCTACAAAATGGGGTTCCTCGACATCGACTTCAAGCACACCGGCCCGGGCGGCGATCCATTTCATAAGGGCCAGCGGCGCGGGATGGGCGTGGCCGGCAGTCCGGATGGAATTCACTGGAAGCTGATCAACAACTGGGCCACCGAGGCGATTTGTGACGGGGCGACGCACTGGATGTGGGACGCAGCGCGATCGAAGTACGTGCTTTATGGCCGAACGCGCAAGGCGCTGCCGGAAGTGGTTGAAGCCTGGTCGAAATATGACTGGTACAAAAACTGGTTTTCGGCACGGGCAGTTGCGCGAGTAGAATCAGCGGATTTTGTGAATTGGGAGTTTACCTCGCCCGAGAGTGCGCCGGTGGTGATGACGGCCGACCTTGCGGACGTGCCGGGCACTGAGATTTACTCGATGAAAGTATTCCCCTACGAGGGAATCTACATCGGCCTGCTCCAGGTGTTCCATTCCGTACCGGATCAAAGCACTTTGGACGTGCAACTCACCATGAGCCGCGATGGAGTGAACTTCACGCGCGTCGGTGACCGCGGGGTCTTCATTCCGCTCGGCCCGGCCGGAAGCTGGGACCGATTCAACCATTCGCTGGCCAACAACGACCCGATTCAGGTGGGCGACGAGCTGCGGATCTATTATGGCGGGCGAATGTATCGCCACGGGCCTTATTCCGGGCCGGACAAGGGCGTCGAGCGCGGGGGAATCGGGCTGGCGACGATTCAGCGGGACCGGTTTGTGGCGATGGAGTCTTCGTTCGAGAAAGGGCAGATGACGACCAAGCCGCTGAAGTTGAGCGGAAACACGTTGCACATAAACGCAAAATGCGACTTTGGCGAGATCATCGTCGAGTTGCTGGATGAGCAGGGGCAATCGGTGGCCAAGTCCAAGCCGATTCAGCGGGATGGGGTGGATATTACGGTGGAGTGGAAGACGGATGTCATAGGAACTGCGACACCGACTTCCGTTAGGATCAATCTATCAAATGCGCGGATCTATGCGATCTGGAGCAATTAAACCGTCCCTTCCAAGTGTCCCCCGAAACTGCCGAGTGGGAACTATCCTGCGATCGAGGCGCTGCGATTGGCGCTCGCCGGAAAACTGATCAAAAGACGCTGGGGCGCAAGGCTGACGCAAGCGGAACTAGCGCGTCGCGCTGGCGTCCGCGCGGAGACAATTAATCGGATAGAAAAAGCCAGGGTGTCGGCTGATACCGCGACCGTTACGAAAATCGTGCGCGCGTTGGAAAAGGCGGAACGAGAGAATCTGAAGGACAATAACCAGTCCAGGTTTACGGCAGAAGATCAGCCACTGTGAGCTTCACCTGTGGGAATGCCAGGCAGGTCGCGATTTCTGTCGCAGCCAGCATCTTCGCGCTGGCATAACGATGCCCAAAAGGTTGAGCATCATCCGCAACAGGCTCTCTATAGACCTCGAGCCGGTTTGAGTTCAGATTCAGAATCCAATAATCCTCGATCCCTGCACTGGCGTACAGACTTGCCTTGATCTTGGAATCGAAGCGATAAGTGCTCTCGCTGACCTCCACAACCAAAAGCGCTGTTTTGGGATGATCGCCGTAGTCGCGAGGCGACCCTGGAACTATCGCAACATCAGGTTCCGGCTCCGAGCTATCATTCACGTTGATCGGCGCCTGGAGTCGAACCCAGTAGTCATCTCCCAGTAACCGCCGCAGCGCACGATCAATCAATCCGATTGTCACTGCATGCCGATTCATCTGCGGCGCCATCTGGATGACCTCCCCATCAATCAGCTCCACGCGCTGCCCGTCAAACAGACCCATCTCAACCATTTTGTAATACTCTTCGCGCGTAAAGCGTCTTTTCTTGGGCTCGACGAGGATGGTCCCGGGGTCCAGCATGTTGAATATTATACCACCTGCGTCTGCCCCTGCGGGTGCGGGCTTTCGGCGTATTCCATGGCCGCCTGAATGAAGCCCATGAACATCGGCTGAGGGCGCAGGGGCCGGCTGGTCAGCTCCGGATGCGCCTGCGTGCCGAGGAAAAATGGGTGCATTTCCTGCGGCAGTTCCAGCACCTGCATGATGGGATGATTGGGCGCTTTGCCGCTGAAAATCAGGCCGTGGCGCTCCAGGGTGTCGATGTATTTGGGATCGACCTCATACCGATGGCGGAAGCGAAGACGGATCTGTGTTGAATTGTTAAACAGCCGCGACACGAGCGTGTTGGGCCGAAGAATGATGTCCTTGCCCCCCAAACGCATGTTGCCGCCGAGGCCTTCGATCTTTTTCTGTTCGGGCAGAATGTCGATCACCGGCGCGGGGCTGCGCGGATCAAACTCACTGCTGTTAGCGCCGACAATACCGCAGACATTCCGCGCAAACTCAATGACCGCCATCTGGAAACCGAGGCACAATCCCAGATACGGCACGCGATTTTCGCGGGCGTAGCGGATGCACTCGATCTTCCCCTCGGTCCCGCGCGAGCCAAAGCCGCCGGGCACGATGATCCCGTGGCAATCGGTCAGCCGCCGGGCCGCATTTGAGGCTTCGAGAGTGGTCGTATCGATCCACTTGAGCTGCACATCGCAATCCAGGTGTACGCCACAATGTTCCACGGCCTTGATGATGCTGGCATACGCGTCGCGCAGCGATGTGTATTTGCCGGTCACGGCGATGGTCACATCCTTGCGCGCCCGGCCGATGTGATCGACAAACCAGCGCCACTTGGTCCGCGCCTGATCCTCGTTCTTCTGATCCACGCGTTCGTGCAGGTTCAAAATCGTCAGCACTTCGCGATCGATCGAGGCCTCGCGCAGCGCCTCTGGCACCAGGTAAATGCTCTCCAGGTCGTGCATAGACACCACGCGCCGCATCGGCACGTTGGTGGCCATGGAAATCTTCTGCCGCACCTTCTCATTCACCGGATTGGTGGCCCGGCAAGCGATGATGTGCGGCATGATCCCCACCTCCATCAGCCGCTTGATGCCCAGTTGCGCCGCCTTGGACTTCTGCTCGCCCAGAGCGTTTGGCTCCAGCACATAGGTCAGCGCCACGAACACGACCGATCCTTCTCCTTCCTCATACGCGAGTTGTCGGCACGCCTCCAGATAAGCCGTGTTCTCGTAATCACCAACCGTCCCTCCCACTTCGACAAACACCACATCCGCATTGCTCTTCACCGCCAGTTCACGAAGCCTCAGCTTCACCTCGCCGGTCACGTGCGGAATAAACTGCACATCGCGGCCGAGGTAGCTCCCCTCCCTCTCTTTCTTCAAAACCGCCGACATGATCTGGCCGTTGGTCGTGAAATTGGCGGCCGACAAATCCTGATCCAGCAGCCGCTCATACGTCCCCAGATCCATGTCCGTTTCCATCCCGTCGTCGAGCACGAACACCTCGCCGTGCCGATAGGGATTGAGCGTCCCCGAATCGATGTTGATGTACCCTTCCATCTTGATCGGCGCAACGCGGAGTCCCTTGTCTTGAAGCAGCTTGGCCAGGGATGAAGAGAAAATCCCTTTGCCCAGGCCGGACATGACCGTGCCCACCACCACGACATACTTGTGGTGTCCCTTGCGATAGCCCGGAGGCATCGGCGTATAAAACTCCGTGTCTTCCTGGCTTGCCCCGAGTTTTCCAAGCATTTCACTGCTCATGCGCTCCCTCGTTTTTCAAACAGGCGCCTGCTCCGCAAGCCCCGGCCGTCGTTCTTTGCCGCCGAACCGCCGCACAAATTCCGCATATTGCTCGGGCGTGTCAATTCCATGACTCGCCCGCTCCACCTTAACCACATGGATCGCCGCCCCATGCTCCAGCGCCCGCAACTGTTCCAGTTTTTCGCAAAGCTCGCAGGGCATCGGCGGCCAGCCCGTGTATTGCAGCAGAAAATCCCGCCGATAGGCGTAGATCCCCAGATGTAAATAATAGGTCGGATGCACCCCTCCGGTCACGTCACGCTGGTGCGGAATCAGGCTCCGCGAAAAATACATCGCCCGGCCATCCAGCGTCATGGCAACCTTGACCAGGTTTGGATTGGCCGGATCAGCGCCGGCCGGAAATGGCGTGGCGGCCGTCGCCATCTCATCCCCTGACGACTCCAGCCGCTCGATGAGTTCATCGACGATGCCCGGCTCGATCTCTGGCTCATCACCCTGCACGTTCACAATAATCTGGTCACTCAACCCCCGTGCCACTTCGGCCACGCGATCGGTTCCGCTTTGGTGATTGGGCGAAGTCATCACCCATTTCGTTTTAAACGGCCTTAGCGCCTCCGCGATCCGGCCATCGTCAATCGCGACGATAACCTCTCGTATCCGCCTGCACTTACGCACTTGGTCGACCACGTGCTGGACCAGTGGTTTGCCGGTCTCGGCGGCGATAATTTTGGCGGGAAAACGGGTGGAAGCAAAGCGGGCGGGGATGATTACAGTCGCAGCCAAATTGGTCTCACCAACTCGCCCCTCTCGCCAACAGCCGCGAAAACGAGGCGCGACGGCCAACTCAAACTGTGGGGCAAATCTACGGGCCGAGGCCCCTGCTGTCAATTCGCCCCGCGGCCTCCGCCATCAGAGTTATCGTGCAATCGGAATCGGTTGATAAGACCCGAGCCGAGCCGGACCTGCGACAGATCGGCAACATTCGTCCATCGGCCGCCACTTTCCTGATGTCATTTCCATCACAAAGGCAACCCTCCATTGCTGGATCTGCAAGCCCGCTTCAAACCTCAGCTTATCGGGCAGCGTCCGCTCGTCGCAACCCCGCCTCGGCGATGGATTTACGCCAAAGCCCGCTCCCCCGGCATCAAATCTGCATGTCCGCAGATGCACGCTAGGACTCTGTGGGTGAGATTGCCATGAGAATAGGGTTAGTTTCGTACGAATACCCGCCGCAACGTGGACTGGGGGGCGTCGGGACCTACACGTTTCGGCTGGCCGGCGCGCTGGGCCGGGCGGGGCATGAAGTGATCGTGTTGGCCGGGCCAAGTGAGGGGGCGGAATTTGATCAACCCAACGTCACCGTTCATCGCCTTCCCGCGCGTTATGATCCGCCCGTCACGTTGCGCGGCGTGAAGTTCCTCTATTGGCGCGTCTTCGCGCGGCTCATGGATTCAGCCAATCCGCTTGTCTGGCATTGGCTGCGATGGGACTTGGCGAGCTTGCCGGCGCTGGCCGAAATCCATCGCGCAACACCCCTGGATGTCATCGAAGCGCCGGAGCACGCGGCCAATGGGCTATTCAGCGGCCTGTCGCGCAACTGGCCGATGGTCCTGCGAATTCACGGCCCATGGGATTTGTTCTTCGGCATTAATCGCAACGACGGCGCTGCTCTGAACAATCTGCTGGCGAATCTGGAAAAGCAGAGCCTCCAATATGCGCAGGTGACGACAGTCCCCAGCCGGTCGATGAGCAACTTCATCACCCGGCGCTGGCACCTGCCACAGCGGCCGGTGGTGGTTCCCAATTTCATGGATGTGCCGAAGTTTCGCCCGCCGCTGCCGGATAAAAGTGAGCCGCAGCGGATCGTTTGTGCGGGAAGATTGGAGCGATTCAAGGGGCAGGATGTGCTGGTGAAAGCTTTTGCGATGATTGCGCGAAAGCATCCCGATGCGCAACTGCTGTTGATCGGGCCGGATCAGTGGTCGCGCAAGCAGCGATTCAATGAGGTCATCGAAAGTCTCGTTCCCGATAAGGCAATTCGTTCCCGCATCGAGTTGCGCGGCCCGCAGCCTCTGGTCTGGACGCAGGAGGAATTGAAGCGGGCGGCGATTGCGGTGGTTCCGAGCACCGGTTTTGAGAGTTTCTCCTTCAGTACACTCGAGGCAATGGCGGCGGGCAGGCCCACGGTTGTCAGCCGGATCGGCGCGATGCCCGAGCTGCTCGATTATGGCCGCTGCGGCATCATCTCTTCGCCGGGAGATGCTGGAGAACTGGCACTGGCGCTGGACCGGCTGCTGGGGGACCGCGAGTTGCGGGAGACTTTCGCGGCCTGCGCGCATGAGCGGGCCCGCGATGTCTATGACACCGAGGCCGTGCTGCCGGAGTTTGTGAGCACCTATGAACTGGCCCGCGAGCGGTATGGACCCGTGCGAGGGCGATTCGCCGAGCGGGAAGACCGCCTCCTCCAGTTGATATGAATTGTAGTGCAGGCTTTCCGCCTGCAATTGCAGCCTGGAAAGGCTGCACTACAACGAACTTTCCGGCATTTGGGCTGTAGCTTCGTATAATGGCGGAGCTACGGATGCGCAAAATTCTGCTTATTCTCCCGGCCCTGTTTTTGCCGCTTTTTTCGGCGGCCATGGCTGAGCCCGCGCCCGACGGGATGGAGTTTTTTGAGAAGAGGATCCGGCCGCTGCTGGCGGAGAATTGCTACAAGTGCCACAGTGCAACTTCGGAAAAGCTAAAGGGCGGATTTCGTCTCGATTCGAAGGAACTTGCCCTCAAGGGTGGTGAATCGGGCAGGCTTGCGATTGTTCCAGGCGATCCTGAGAAGAGCCTGCTGATCGAGGCGGTGCGCTACAACAATACCGACCTTCAGATGCCGCCCAAAAAGAAGCTCTCGCAGCAGCAGATCGATGATCTGACCGCGTGGGTGAAGATGGGTGTGCCCTGGCCGGCGGAAAAGCCGCTCGAGGTGATCAAAAAGCCGGTGTTCAATCTGAAGGAGCGGGCCAGGCACTGGGCGTTTCAGCCGCTGCTCAATGCTTCTCCGCCGGCCGTAAAGAATTCCAATTGGTGCAAATCTCCCATCGACAATTTTGTTCTTGCCAAACTCGAAGAAGCCGGCCTTACTCCCGCAGCGCCGGCCGACAAGCGCACGCTCATCCGCCGCGTCACATTCGACCTGATCGGCCTTCCGCCGACGCCGCAAGAGATCGACGCGTTCCTGTCCGATGATTCGCCCGATGCTTACGCAAAGCTCGTAGAGTGCCTTTTGGCCTCGCCGCACTATGGCGAGCGCTGGGGGCGACATTGGCTGGACCTGGTGCGCTATGCCGAGACGTGCGGGCATGAATTCGATTTTGAAATGCCGCTGGCGTATCAGTATCGCGACTACATCATCCGCGCGTTCAACCTCGATCTTCCCTACGACCAGTTCATCCGCGAGCACATCGCCGGCGATCTGCTGCCGAGCCCCCGCCACAATCCTCAGAAAGGTTTTAACGAATCGATCCTTGGCACAGGCTTCCTGTTTCTCGGCGAGGCCGTCCATTCACCAGTTGATATCCGCGAAGATGAGGGATCCCGCATCGACAATCAGATCGATGTGCTGGCCAAGACGTTTCAAGGCCTGACTGTCTCCTGCGCGCGATGTCATGACCACAAATTCGACGCAATTTCAACGAAGGACTATTACGCGCTGGTGGGCTTCATGCAAAGCTCGCGCTATCAGGAGGCTTTCATCGATCCACCGGAGCGAATTGGGAAATTGGTGTCGGAATTGACCGGACTTCAAGCGAAAATTGCCCCGCTGGCCGCCGCAGAGATCGATTCCACTCGCAAACTCGACGTCGAGCGGCTCAACGCTCTCTCCAAACAACTCACCGACCGCGACAAGCGGCACATCGACCATCCGCTGTATCCATGGATCGTGCTTGGCACCGCCACCGACTTCCCCCGCGCCCGCCAGGACCTTGTCGCGAAGATGAAGCGCGCGGTTCAGGAGGATTCTGATCACGCCGCGAGTTCCATCGTCTTTGAACGTTTCGATAAGCCCACCTACGAAGGCTGGTTTGTCACCGGCGATGCTTTCGGCAGCGGCCTGGCCCCGGCCGGCACAGTTTTCTATTCATCCGATCCCGCGCACCCCGTCAAATCAATTCTGCCCGTGCAGGCGGCCACCAGCAGCCGTCTCTCGCCGCGCCTCCAGGGCGCACTTCGCTCCCGCACCTTCGTGATCGACCGCGACAGAATCTGCTATCGCGTCCGCAGCGCCGAGGCCACCATCAATCTCATCATCGACGGCTTCCAGCGCATTCGCGACCCGATCTACGGCGGCCTGACCTTCAAGCCCAAATCCGACCGCTTCGACTGGCACGTGCAGGATGTCGCTCAATGGAAAGGCCACAAGGCCTACATCGAAATTCTCGACAACGGCAACGAGGAAGTGGCCGTGCAGGAAATTCGCTTCTGCAATCAGCCGCCGCCGGATGCGCCTGATGCGGCCATCGTGTCCATGCTCGATGATCCGTCTCTTGTTTCACCACGGGATCTTGCCCAACGATACGCAGCCACGGCTCCGATCGAACTGCTCAACCTCGCGCTCAAAAATCCAACCACAAAGCCCGATCCGGCGCTCTCAAAACTCATTTCCGATTACGCGCGAATTGAATCGCAAATCCCCAACCCAACCCGCGCCATCGCTGTCGCCGATGGCACAGGCGTGAACGAACGGGTGTTCATCCGCGGCAATTACAAAACGCCGGGTGATGAAGTCCATCGCCGATTTCTCGAGGCGATCGACGGCGGTCAGCCGATCGAATCCCCCGGCTCCGGCCGGCTCCAACTCGCCCAGCGCATGCTCAGCAGCCAGAATCCCCTGCTCCCCCGCGTCATGATCAACCGCATCTGGCAGCATCATTTTGGCGAAGGGATCGTCCGCTCCGTCGATGATTTTGGCGTGATGGGGCAGCCCCCAACCCATCCCGAGCTTCTCGATTTCCTCTCCCAACAGTTCATCCGCAATGGCTGGTCGATCAAATCAATGCATCGACTGATGCTCTTCTCCAGCGCCTATCAAATGTCCAGCCAGCTCGATCCCTCTGCGACACGAATCGATCCGCAAAACAAACTCCTCCAGCATATGCTGGTGCGCCGACTCGAGGCTGAGGCAATTCGCGATTCGCTCCTGGCCATTTCCGGCCGGCTCGACAAAACCATGTACGGCCCCAGTGTGCTTCCCTATCTCACGCCCTTCATGACCGGCCGCGGCCGCCCCGCCGCATCCGGCCCGCTCGACGGCGATGGCCGGCGCACCATCTATCTCAACGTCCGCCGCAATTTCCTCTCGCCGATGCTCCTCAGCTTCGACTATCCCATCCCCGCCGCCCCGATTGGCCATCGCAGCGTTTCCAATGTCCCCGCACAAGCGTTGACGATGCTCAACAACCCCTTCGTCCTGCAACAGGCCCAGCTCTGGGCCCGCCGGACACTCGCTGAACCGAACCTGACCCCGGAGCAGCGCATCAACAATCTCTACGTCCGCGCCTTTGCCCGCCCCCCGCAGCCCGATGAGCTGTCGGCGGCGATGCAGTTCCTCGATGAACAGAAAAAACAATATTCCGATCCGCTCAAACTCTGGACCGATCTCTGTCACGTCCTTTTCAACGTCAAGGAGCTCATCTTCGTAAACTGAAATGCCGCCCATGCACTGCAACCGCTTTATCCCCCGCCCCCTCAGCCGCCGCGAAATGCTCCTGCGCTGCGCCAATGGCTTCGGCGCAGTCGCTCTTGCCTCATTGCTTTCTGAATCAGCCTCCGCCGACGTTCGAATATCAAATCTGAATGCTCAGATCAGAAGTCCTCATTTCACCCCCAAAGCCAAAGCAGTCATTTTTCTCTACATGGACGGCGGCCCCTCGCAAATCGACACCTTCGACCCCAAGCCCCGCCTCGACCGCGAGCACGGCAAACCCATCCAGATGAAAGTCCCGCCGACGCAATTCGCCAACGTCGGCACCGTCCTCCGCTGCCCCTGGGAATTCCACCGCTACGGCCAGAGCGGCCTCCCCGTCTCCGACCTCTTCCCCCACGTCGCCACCTGCGCTGATGATCTGTGCGTTATCCGCTCCATGACTTCCAATTCCTCCGTCCACACCAACGCCAACTATTTCCTCCACTCCGGCAACGCCCAGCAAGGCCGGCCGACGATGGGCGCATGGGTGACCTACGGCCTGGGCAGCGAGTGCCAGGATCTGCCCGGCTTTGTCGTCCTCGACAGCGGCCAGATTCCCCCCGGCGGCCTCGACATGTTTAACAGCGGCTTCCTCCCCGCGACGTATCAAGGCTCAATCTTCAAACGCAGCGATGTCCCCGTCGCCGATCTGGCCCGCAGCGAGCCCACCGCCGCGATTCAGAGCAGCAAGCTCTCACTCATGCGCAAGCTCGACCGCGGCATCCTCGGCCGAATGAGCGATGACAAAATCGAATCGGCCATCTCCAACTACGAGCTGGCCTTCCGCATGCAGAGCGCTGTCCCCGAGCTAACAGACATCTCCAAAGAAACCGCGGCCACCCGCGCCCTCTACGGTGTCGATGAAAAGAAAACCGAAATCTTCGGCAATCAATGCCTCCTCGCCCGCCGGCTCGTCGAGCGCGGCGTGCGCTTCGTCGAAGTTCTCTGCCCTCCCACCGGCGGCGACCGCTGGGACCAGCACTCTGATCTCTTCAAAGGCCATACCGACAACGCCGCCGCCGTCGACAAACCCATCGCCGGACTTTTAAAAGATCTCAAATCTCGTGGCCTGCTTGACTCCACTTTGATTCTCTGGGGCGGCGAATTCGGCCGAACCCCGATGGCCCAGGGCAGCAACGGCCGCGACCACAACCCCTTCGGCTTCACCGTCTGGCTTGCCGGCGGCGGCGTCAAAGCCGGCAGCATCTACGGCGCCACCGACGATTACGGCTATTACGCCGTCGAAAACAAAATGGAAATGTACGACCTCCACGCCACCATGCTGCACCTGCTGGGCATGGACCACAAAAAGCTAACCTATCGTTTTGGTGGAAGGGACATGCGGCTGACGGATGTGCATGGGGAAGTGATTCGAGAGATCATCGCATGATGCCGGTTTTCAAACCGCACGCTTAAAGCGCGAAACCGGAACCTGAATTGTCTTCTTCACATTGGTTTCGCTGCGCGCCATTCGCTCCAGTTGTTCCAGCACCGGCCCCTTGTAGATGCGCTGTCCGCAATCGCGGCAAACCCCCACCGGCACATCCTCAAACTCGTGCAGCTTCCCACCAATCCGGCGATCCACCGTCAGCCGCTTCTCGACCACGACGCCGCCGCAGTTCTCGCAACGCCCGTATTTCGCTTTGTTATTCGTCTTCTGCATAGGCTGTGATGACTCGAACTTCTTTTAGTTCAGTAAATCGGCAAACCACATAGATCGCTCGACCATCAAGAGCGGTTCCAACAATTATATACCGTGTGCCTCGCGGATCGCGTATCAGTTTCCGTCTTATCTCCCCGGTGAGTAATGCGTTTCGCAGATCCAGCGGCCCAAAACCATCCGCCTCGGCCTCCAGTATGGCATGCTCCGTCACCTCATACCGGCCGTCTCGAACTGCCGCCTTGATTCGAGCAAGAATTGCCGAATTCTTCACCTATCCAACTCCGCCGCAATCACATTCGTGCTCCCCAGAATCGCCACCACATCCGAAATCATGTGCCCCTCGATCAATTTCGGAAACACCTGATAATTGATCAGCGAAGGCGGCCGCGTCCGCACCCGCCAGGGCACATTGTCCCCCGCGCTGACGATGTAATATCCCAGCTCCCCGTTGGCCGACTCGATGCAGCTATAAACTTCCCCGCGCGGCGCTGCGAATCCCCGATTGGTCATGATCAGTTCAAAATGCTGGATCAACCCCTCGATCGAGCTGTACACCTGGTCCTTCGGCGGCAAAACCTCCTTCCCCTCCGGGCTCACGTTCACCGGCCCACCCGGCAGATTGTCGATGAGCTGGCGGATGATCTTCATCGATTGTTGTATCTCCTCCAATCGCACCAGATATCGCGCATACACATCCCCCGTGGTCATCACCGGCACCTTGAAATCCACCGCCGGCGCGCCCTTGCCATCCCAGTTGTCGGCGAAGCACAAATACGGCTCATCCTTGCGAATGTCCCGCCGCACTCCGCTGGCCCGGGCCATCGGCCCGGTCATGCTCCAGGCGATCGCCTCTTCGCGGGTCAGCGCACCGATCCCCTGGGTGCGGTCGACAAAGATCCGGTTCTTCGACAGCAGCCGGTCCACATCCTCGCACGCCTTCGGAAGCGAATCATCCACAAACTTCTTCACCATCCGCTTGAACACCGCCTCATCAGGCAGATCCATGTTCAACCCCCCCACCCGCGTCCAGCTCGTGTGAAACCGCTGCCCGCTCATGAACTCAAAAATGTCGTAGATCGCCTCGCGCTCGTTGAACCCATAAAGAAATGCCGTGAACGCCCCCAGATCCAAACCGGCCGCCCCAACGCAAAGCAGGTGCGATTGAATCCTCCCCAACTCCCCCGCGATCGTCCGCAGCGCCTTGCACCGCGGCGTGATCTCGATCCCCATCAGCTTCTCGGCCGCCCCGTGCCACGGCAATTCATTGTAAATCGGCGCGGAATAATCCATCCGGTCCACGATGGTCACATACTGGTTGTAATTGAGATGCTCCCCCAGCTTCTCGAACCCGCTGTGCAGATACCCGATGTGCGGCGTGCAGCGAATCACCCGCTCTCCATCCAGCTCCAGCACCAGGCGCAGCGTCGTGTGCGTGGCCGGATGCTGCGGGCCAAAGTTGAGCGTCCAGCGATTGTCGCCGCCGCGCTGGCTGTCCAGCGGTTGGAGATCGGGCGACGTCGGACTCAGCGTATAGGGCATGATGTTTACCTTTCGCTATCGCCCCAGCGTTGGAGCGGGGGATTATATCGGACCTCCTTCTCACCGCTACACTGCCATCCTCACAGGGCCAAAATCAGTCGCCCGATGACCCGACGACCAGCGCCGGGAGCCAACCCATGATCAAATCTATCAAAACCGTCGTCATGCACATCACCCACCAAAATGCCCAGGAGTACCTTCGCAAAATTCGTGGATCCCGATGGCAAATGAATTCCTCCTCACCTCTCCAATCGAATAAACACATATATTAGATAAATAGTATATATTTTCGCGCCTGCATATTGCATCCCCGCCCCACCCTGCTACTCTGACTGCATCCTGTTCCACGTGGAACACGACCATTCAAACCCGTCGCACGGGAAAGGAGTCCCATGTCCACCCAGCAAAAAAACAAGCCCCGGCTCGGCCGCGGCCTCAGCAGCCTGATCTCCATCTCTGAACTGCCCGTCGAAGCCGAGATCAAACCGAAGCCCGCCGTTACTCCGACCTCCCACCCCCCTTCTCCGACACCCCAAACCAACCCGACCGAAATCCCTCTCGCCCAAATCCAACCCAACCCCCACCAACCTCGCCGCTCGTTCGATGAATCCACCCTCGTCGACCTCGCCGCCTCCATCAAATCCACCGGCCTCATCCAGCCCATCCTCGTCCGCAAAGTCGGCCAACAATATCAACTCATCGCCGGCGAACGCCGCCTCCGGGCGGCCAAGCTGGCCGGCCTCTCCACCATCCCCGCCCTCCTCCGCGACATCGACACCGTCACCCAGGCCCAGATGGCCCTCATCGAGAACATCCAGCGCGAAGACCTCAATCCCATCGATCGCGCCCAAGGTTACCGCGCCCTCATCGACCAGCTCGGCCTCACCCAGGCCGAACTGGCCGGCCGGCTCGGCGAAGACCGCTCTTCCATCGCCAATTTCCTCCGCCTCCTGGACCTCTCAGACTCCGTCAAAACCATGGTCCGCGACGGCCGCCTTTCGGTAGGCCACGCCAAGCTCATCGCCGGCATCTCCGACATCCTGGAGCAGGAACGCCTCGCCAACCTGGTGCTTCTCCAAGGCCTTTCCGTCCGCAACCTCGAACGCGCCATCAAGGAAGGCCCCCGCCACGACACCAAAAAAACCGCCCCCACCGGCCCCGCCGCTCACCTCCAGGATCTGGAAAAAACCATCTCCCGCCAGCTCGGCCTGCGCATCCAACTCCGCGCCGCCGCTAAGAAAGGCAAGGGCCGCCTGATCATCCATTACGCCAGTCTGGATCAATTCGATGAGCTCCTGGCCCGGCTGAAAGTGAGCGCTGAGTAGGGTGGCGAGATCGAGTACAATGTGATAATCCAAGGAGTGTTCCACGTGGAACTGCTCGCCAACCGCACTTACACGGTCCTCGACTTAGCCCGGATCGTCGTGATCCTGCTGAGCGTGCCTCTCGTGGTGGTGCTGCTTGGGCTGATCGTCGCTCTGATCCGGGTCCACATCACCCATTTCTCAAGACCCCTAAACCTTCCGCCCCGACCGCTGCGCTGCGAAAACTGCGGCTACGACCTTCGCGCCACGCCTGATCCGGATGGTCCCCTCAGATACCGCTGTTCCGAGTGCGGCACGATCAACCAACCTCCCGCCCGGCCCGGATTCTTCTACCGCGGCAATTTTATTCCAGCGCGCCGCGGCCCAAAGTATCGCAAAAGTGCTCCAAACTAAGCAGACATGCCCGCCTATCCGACCGCCACCTCCACAAACTTCCTCTCCACCTTTCCCTCCTTCGCCTGGCAAACGAAATACCCCTTCTCCTTCGTGCCATCGTGATTCT
>DASYUA010000229.1:0-2770 GCA_036001665.1 Tepidisphaeraceae bacterium | reverse complement strand
GGCGCTGCGAGGTTCGACGGAGCAGACACTTTGGTTTACGCCGGTCCTGCACATGGGTTCAACCAGCGGGCTGCCGTGGTGGGATATGTGGGATGAGAAAAACGTCGCCCGCATGGACGAAGTGGCCCGGGAGCACATCATGGCGGTGCGGGATGATCCGCGGTTGCTGGGGTATTACAGCGACAATGAGCTGGGATGGTGGAACGCGGCGCTGTGGAAATCGACGCTGGAGCAGGGGGCGAAAAGTGGACAGAGGCAGCGGTTGATTGAGTTGCTGTTGGAGACTTATTCACGGGATTGGCGGAAGCTCAGCGCGGATTTTGAAACGCAAGACTGTTCGAGTTGGGATGAGCTGCGAGAAAGGGGAATGCTGTATCTGCGGCCCGGCGGCGGTGGAATTCGCGTCATGCGGCGATTCCTGGCGGTGCTGGCGGAGCGATATTACCAGTTGAGCCACGACATCATTCGCAAATATGATCGGCGGGCGCTGATTCTGGGGGATCGATATCCATCCTTCTATTATCCCGAGGTCACGGTGGTTTGCCGGCGGCACGTTGACGTCGTCTCCACGAATCTGAATGCAGCATGGAATGATGGCAGCTTTCCGCGATTTCAATTGGATACGCTGCATGAGCTTACCGGCAAGCCGATTCTGGTCAGCGAGATCTATCTTTCGGCGGCGGAGAATCGCAGCGGCAATCGCAATACGCAGGGAACTTTTCCGGTGGTGGCGACGCAGGCAAGGCGGGCGGATTCGGCGCGAAATACGATCGAGAGTCTGGCGCCGATTCTGTATGTCGTTGGTGTTGACTGGTTTCAATATGCCGATGAACCAACGCACGGGCGGTATGACGGGGAGAACTTCAACTTTGGGCTGGTGGACATTCACGATCGGCCGTATGAAGAGCTGACGGGGATGCTGGGGTCGCTGGATGTGCAGCGGCTTAGGGCCATGCCCCGGCCAGCACGGCTCGATGCATCGGCGGGGGTTCCTCCAGCGCCTGCTGAACCGTTTGCTGATTTCGTGCCGGTGCGCGCGATGCGAAATTGGGATCGGCAGCGCGGCTTTGTGAGGGCGGCAACGAGTGCGCCGTTGGCCGACCTGTATATTTGCTGGAAGCCGGGTGCGATCTACCTGGGGATGCATGCGTGGGATTGCGTTGAGAAGGGCTACTATCCAAGCGGATGGGCGCCGAAGGAGGACCGGGCGTTGTGGATGGTGAGCGTCGCCGGGCGGGAAATTGTGCGGGCGCGGATCGGCGGAGGGCGAGAAGCGATTGTGAACAAGGCGTCGGTTCGCGTCGAGAGCATCCCGGTCGCCACTTCGAGCGCGTGGAACACGGCAGCGATGGAGTTGCCGGCGAATCTGCTGGGGAAGAATGCTTTTGCGGCCGGAGATACAATCGAGCTGGAGTGTGTGTTGTTGACGCACGCGCGGGCGTATCGAGTTGAATGGAAGGGGAGTTTTAAGTTGCTGCGATGATGGTTCGCAGAGACACAAAATCAAATGTCGGCGCGGGTGTGGAACATCATCTTTCTGGTCGGGTTCATCATTTATTGCTGGATTCGCGGGGTCTATCAGCGGCGGACGAGGGCAAATGAGAGGATCGTCAGGCGGTTTGATCGGCTGGAGCGGAATCTGATGTTCTGGGTGTTCCTGGGGAACGTGGTGCTTCCGGTGATCTATGTTCTTACGCCGTGGCTGGCTTTTGCGGATTATCGGTTGCCGAGGTGGGTGCCGTGGTGGGGGCTGGGGGTGATGGTTCTGGCCCTGTGGCTGTTTTGGCGGTCGCATGCCGACCTGGGGCAAAACTGGTCGATCACGCTGGAAATCCGCAAAAATCATGAGCTGATCCGGCACGGCGTCTATCGCACGATGCGGCATCCGATGTACTCGTCGATTTTTTTATTCGGCCTGGCGCAGGGGCTGATGCTGAACAACTGGCTGGCGGGATGGTCGGCGGTGATCACATTTGTGCCGCTTTATTTCCTGAGGACGCCGCGGGAAGAACGGATGATGCTGGAGCAATTTGGGGATGATTACCGCGCTTACATGGGGGAGACGGGAAGACTTTGGCCGAGGGTGGGCATGAAACGCGAGAGGGAAGAGGTTGAGGAGGTGATGCGATGATTACAGCGATGGGTAGGCGCATGGCCGTCATATTCGGGCTGGTGATGTTCAGCTGCGCGCCGCGGATCGCGGCGGAGGATCAGGGGAAAGAGGAGCTGGTGTGGAGCGATGAGTTTGAGGGGAATGCGCTGGATGGTTCGAAATGGGAGGTGATCGTCAATGGGCGGGGTGGGGGGAATAAGGAGCTGCAATATTATTTGAAGGAGAATGTGCGGGTGGCCGACGGAATGTTGCGAATCGGGGCGCGCAAGGAGCAGCATGGGGGGCCGGATGGACAGCGGGATTACACGTCGGGGAAGATTCGCAGCAAAGGGAAGGGGGATTGGAAATATGGGCGGATTGAGGTGCGGGCGAAATTGCCGAAGGGGAAGGGAATCTGGCCGGCGGTGTGGATGATGCCGACGGACAATCGGTATGGGAATTGGCCGAACAGCGGGGAGATCGACATTGTCGAGGTGGTGGGGCATGAACCGGATCGGGTTCATGGGACATTGCATTATGGGGATCGGCAGAAAAGGCAGATGGAGAAGGGATCGAGTTTCAAATTGGCGAAGGGGACGTTTGCGGATGATTTTCATGTGTTTGGATTGGAGTGGGAGAAGGGGAAGATCAGTTGGTCGGTGGATGGGAAGGTGCATC
>DASYUA010000228.1:0-1532 GCA_036001665.1 Tepidisphaeraceae bacterium | reverse complement strand
TTGTCGCGGATGATGGGCGTGCTGCTGGCCGCGTCGGTGATGTTCAGGCCGGCGTTGGCGTTGTCGAAGAGGATCGAGTTCTGCACCGTCAACTGGCTGGAGCCGTTGTTCACGAACACCCCTTCGTAGGCGCCGGTGATGCCCAAATCGGTGAGGGTGATCCCATCCGCATTGTTCAATTCCAGGGCATAGGAGCCCGCGGTAACGTTGCCGCGATTGAGGACTGCGCCGGAGGTGGTGGCGGCGAGGTAATGGGTGGAGATGCGGTCGGCGGAGAGAACCTTGTCGTAGATGGCAGCCTCGTCGATGCCGCCGGACCAGTAGGCATCGGTGGGAGAATCGCTTTTGCCAATGAAGTTGGAGGTGCGAGTCACGTTGCGGAGGGGGGCGGAGGCGCCGCTGCCGATGAGCCGGCCGTTTTTGTAAACCAGCACGTTGCCGGCAGAGGTAATGGAGACGGCGATGTGAGTCCAGTGGCTCTGATCGAGCACATTGGCGAAGGTCAGAACAGTCCCGGCGGAGGTGCCGTTGTAGGTCTGGACGAAGAGGGTATCAACGGTTGTCGAGTAGCGGCCGACCAGGATGAGATCGTTGCCCTGGCCGTTGCCGAGGTTGAAGATGCGGGCGAAGTTGCCCTGGTTGGCAGGATTCACCCAAGCTTCCATGGTGATGCCGTTGGACATGTCGGCAAAGCCGCTGGGGAGCTGGATGAAGTCGTTGACGCCGTCGAGGCGGACGGAGGTGTTTGAATTGCCGTTGATGGCGCCGCCCTGGCCGAGAACTGCGCCATTGAGGTATGTGGCGTCGTGGAGATTGGGCGAGGAGTCGGCGGCGGTTGTGCCGCTGGATTCGCCGAGGCGCCAATAGGCCACTGGGGCATCCTCCAGGACGCGATTTTGATAATCGCCGCCGAGGGGCGTGGGGGTCAGCGGGCCCTGGATGGTGACGCCTTCATCCTCCTGGGTGATGCGGACGTTGACGGGCTCCTGATAGATGCCATCGTCCATATAGATAATGTCGCCGGGGCCGAGGTCGTAGGCGCTGAGGATGGCGTTGAGCGAAGCGACGGGATCGGCGGCGGTGGTGCCGCTGTTGGCGTTGTTGCCGAAGGCCATGCCGTAGAAGCTGGTGGCGGTAGAGTTGTCGTTGACGAAATATTCGTGGCCGGATTCGCCGACGGTGAAGAAGCTGTTGGAGACGTCGGAGATGGTGGGGTCGAGGGCGTCGCTGACGCGGATGAGGCCCTGGGTGGTGAAGGTGTCGGGGTTCCAGGCGTAGTTGCCATCGTTGGAAGTGGTGGCGATGGGGTTGAAGGATGCGCCGCCGTCGTAGCTGGCTTCGATGGTGACGAATGCGCCCAGGCCACTGCTGGTCCAACTGATGATGACATCGTCGGCGAGATGGAATTTTTCGAAGCCATTGGGGGAGATGAGCTGGATGTTTTGCGCGCGGGTTCTTGAAGCTTCGGCGGTGTTTCCTTCGTAGCCGAGGTTGATGCGGCCGCCGTTGGAGGGGGTTTCATTGCTGAAGGA
>DASYUA010000227.1:0-36466 GCA_036001665.1 Tepidisphaeraceae bacterium | reverse complement strand
CCTTGCATACAAGGCGATAGAGAGCGCGACGGTTTTCTGCAAAATGCGCGGGAACCCGTATGTGGAGCTGGTGCACTGGATCAACCAGATCATGCAGCTCCAGGATTCCGATTTGCATCGGATTATTCGGGCATTCAATGTGAATCCGGCAAAGCTGGCGACGGATCTGACGGCGGCGCTGGATCGGCTTCCGCGCGGGGCAACGGCGGTCACCGGGCTGTCGGGGCACCTGAGCGAGGCGGTGAAGGAGGCGTGGGTTTATGCCACGCTGATGTTCCAGGAGCCGAGCATCCGGACGGGGCACCTGGTGGTGGCGATGCTGCGAACGCAGAATTTGCGGAATGTGCTCAATGGCATTTCGATGGAGTTCTCGAAGATCAAGCAGGAGCAGCTCTCGGATGAATTTTCGAAGATAACGTCCGGGAGCGTTGAGGAGTCGCTGGCGGCGAAGGATGGATCGACGGTGGGCGGGAATGTGTCGCCGGGTGAGACGAGCGGGGCGATTGCGCCGGCGCAGATGGGCAAGCAGGAGGCGCTGGCGAAGTTCTCGGTGGATTTGACGGAACGGGCTCGCAAGGGCGAGATCGATCCCATCGTCGGGCGCGATGAGGAAATTCGTCAGGTCGTCGATGTGCTGATGCGGCGGCGGCAGAACAATCCGATTCTCACCGGTGAAGCGGGTGTGGGTAAGACGGCCGTTGTTGAAGGATTTGCGCTGCGGATTGTGTCGGGGGATGTGCCGCCGCAGTTGCGGGATGTGACGCTGCGAACATTGGACGTTGGGTTGCTCCAAGCCGGGGCGAGTATGAAGGGGGAATTTGAGCAGCGGTTGCGGTCGGTGATTGAAGAGGTGCAGGCTTCGCCCAAGCCGATCATTTTGTTTATCGATGAAGCGCACACGCTGATTGGTGCGGGCGGGTCGGCGGGGACGGGTGATGCGGCCAATTTGCTCAAGCCGGCGCTGGCGCGCGGCACGTTGCGCACCGTCGCGGCGACGACATTTGATGAATACAAAAAGCACATTGAGAAGGACCCAGCGCTGGTACGGCGGTTTCAGGTGGTGAAAGTGGATGAGCCCACGGAAGAGAAGGCTCTGTTGATGATGCGCGGCATTGCCAATCCATTTGAGAAGCACCACAAGGTGCAGATTCTGGATGAGGCGCTGGAGGCGGCGGTGCGGCTGTCGCATCGATATATTCCGGCCGCCCAGTTGCCGGACAAGGCGATCAAATTGATTGATACGGCGTCAGCGCGGGTGGCGATCAGCCAGCACGCGGTGCCGGCGGAAGTGGATGATTCACGAAGGCGGATTCAGGCGCTGGAGACGGAGTTGGAGATCGTGGGGCGCGAGTCGAACGTGGGCATCGATCATAAATCGCGCACGACGGAGCTGAACGCGAAGCTGGCCGAGGAACGCGGGCGGCTGCAAGTGCTGGAGGAGAACTGGGGCAAGGAGAAGGACCTGGTGAGCCAGATCCTGGAGATCAGGTCGAAGCTGCGCAGCGCGGGTCAGCCGATCGAGCATGCCAAGAAGGGTGATGCGAAGTTTGTGGAGGCGAAGGCGGCGGCGGCGGGCGCGCCAGCGCCGGAGAGTTTGTCGCCTGAGAAGCGGGATGGGCTGCTGGCCGATTTGCAGAAGCTTCAGACGAAGCTGACTGAGTTGCAGGGGGAGGTGCCGATGATTTTCCCCAGCGTGGATGCGCAGGCGATTTCATCGGTGGTGGCCGACTGGACGGGAATTCCGGTCGGGCGGATGGTGAAGAACGAGATTGAGTCGGTGCTGAAACTGGCGGATACGCTCGAATCCAGAATCATCGGGCAGAGACATGCACTGGAGGCGGTGGCCAAGCGGATTCAGACTTCGCGGGCGGGGATGGACAATCCAGCGCGGCCGATCGGTGTGTTCATGCTGGTGGGGCCGAGCGGCGTGGGCAAGACGGAGACGGCGCTGGCGCTGGCCGAGAGCTTGTATGGCGGCGAGCAGAACCTGATCACGATCAACATGTCGGAGTTCCAGGAGGCGCACACGGTTTCGACGTTGAAGGGATCGCCTCCGGGATATGTGGGATATGGCGAGGGCGGTGTTTTGACGGAGGCGGTGCGAAGGCGGCCTTATAGCGTGGTGCTGCTGGATGAGGTGGAGAAGGCGCACCCGGACGTACACGAGATTTTCTTCCAGGTGTTCGACAAGGGGCACATGGAGGATGGGGAAGGGCGCGAGATCGATTTCAAGAACTGCGTGATCCTGCTGACCAGCAACGTGGGCAGTGACCTGATCATGAACATGTGCAAGGACCCGGAACTGGCGCCGCAGCCTGAGGGAATTGCCAAGGCGCTGCGCGAGCCGCTGCTGAAGACGTTCCCGGCGGCGCTGCTGGGGCGTCTGGTCGTGGTGCCTTATTATCCGATCAGCGACAAGATGCTTCAGTTGATCATCAGGCTCCAGCTCAAGCGGATCGAAAAACGGCTGGCGGCGAATCACAAGATTCCGTTTACGTATGACGAGGCGGTTTTGAAGATGGTTTCGAGCCGCACGACCGAGACCGAGAGCGGCGCCCGCGCGGTGGATGCGATCTTGACGCACACGGTGCTGCCGGAGATCAGCAAGACGTATTTGACGCGGCTGGCCGAGGGCAAGGCGATCAAGAGGGTGCACATCAGCGTGGCTGATGGGAACTTCGCGTATGCCTTTGATTGATGTCCGCCGCGGCGGATTTACGAGGTGAGAAATGTCGGAGAGAACACAGACATCGCGTCAGGTTTCGATCGGCACGCCGCTGGGCGAAGACGTGCTTCTGTTCCGGCACGCGACGATCGTCGAGCACCTGGGGCGGATGTTCCACATGGAGGTGGACGTCTTCAGCGAGACCGGCGACGTCGTTTTCAGCGACATTGTGGGCCACAACGCGACGATCCGCCTGGAGCAGCAGGATGGGAGCCAGCGGTTTTTCAACGGATACGTGACGCGGATCATCCACACCGGCGGGAGCGAGCGGGTGGCGCACTACCGGCTGACGCTCAGCCCGTGGCTGTGGTTTCTGACGCGCACGTCGGATTGCCGGATATTCCAGAAGATGAAGGTGCCTGACATCATCGTGCAGATTTTCCGGGAGAAGGGCTTCACCGATTTCTCGACGGACAATCTCCAGGGGACGTACACGGAGCGGGAATATTGCGTGCAGTACCGGGAGACGGATTTCAACTTTGTCAGCAGGCTGATGGAAGAGGAGGGGATTTATTATTTCTTCAAGCACGAGGATGGAAAGCACACGATGATGCTTGCCGACACCTCGGCGTCGCACCAGGCGCATCCGGGGTATGAGAAATTTCCATATTTTCCGCCCAACGACGCGAGCCGCGAGCAGGAATATGCCTGGGAATGGCTGGTGGAGCAGGAAGTGCAGCCGGGGAAGTATTCGGTGACGGATTACCACTTTGTGACACCCGGGCAGGATTTGAAGAACACGGCAACGATGTCGCGGGAGCACGCGACGCCGGATTTTGAGATGTTCGACTATCAGCCGGGGCGGTACAGGGAGAGCGCTGAGGCGGAGACGCTGAGCAAGATCAGGCTTGACGAGTACCAGGCGTGTCATGAGGTGATCAGGGGAAAGGGGGACCTTCGCGGCACATCCTGCGGCTGCACGTTCATGCTTGAGGGCTTCCCGCGCGAGTCACAGAACAACAAGGAGCACCTGATCACCAGTGTGGTGCATCAGCTCGAATCAGATGAATACAGCTCGCAGGAGGATGGGGACAGCAGCGCGCCTCTTTATGAATGCACATTTACGGCGATTCTGGTGGAGCAGCAATTTCGGCCCAAGCGGATTACGCCCAAGCCGGTGGTTTACGGGCCGCAGACGGCGTTTGTGACCGGCCCATCGGGCGAGGAGATTCACACGGACGAATATGGGCGGGTAAAGGTGCAGTTTCACTGGGACCGGTCTGCGAAGGGTGATGACACGACTTCATGCTGGATCCGGGTGGGGCAGATCTGGGCGAGCAAGAAGTGGGGCGGGGTGTTCGTGCCGCGGGTTGGGCAGGAAGTGATTGTCTCGTTCCTGGAGGGTGATCCGGATCAGCCGCTGATCACGGGAACGGTTTACAACGCCGACAACATGCCGCCATACAGTCTTCCCGACAACAAGACGATGTCGGGGATCAAGACGAATTCGAGCAAGGGGGGGGCCGGGTTCAACGAGATTCGCCTGGAGGACAAGGCCGGCGAGGAGCAGATTTTCATTCAGGCGCAGAAGAACCAGGACATTCGGGTTCTCAACGACTGCTTTGAATGGATCGGCAATGACCGGCACCTGATCGTGATCAACGACCAGCTCGAGGAGATCAAGAACGACCGGCATGAGAAGGTCGGCAATAACCATCAGGAAGAGATCGTGAAGGACCGGAACGTGAAGGTTGGCGGCAAGGAGGCGATCGAGGTGACGGAAACGCACTCGATGACGGTCAAGGGTGACGTGATTGAGGTGTTCAAGTCCAACCATTCAGAGGAAACGACGGCCGACTATTACCTGCATGCGGACAACATCTGCATCGAGGCGAAGACGAACATCACGATCAAGGTTGGAGATAATTTCATCGCCATCGACAGCAGCGGATTGAAGGTCGGGACGAGCGGGCAGATGGTGCTGGAATCCAAGAACACGCTGGACCTCAAGTCGACGTCGCCGGCGACAATGAAATCGGACGCGACGGTGGAAGTCAGCGCCAGCGGCACGATGACGGTCAAAGGCGCGACGGTCGCCATCAATTAAAGGAAGGGTACGAGGATGTCACCAAAAAGTGGAAGCGCAGGATCGGCGGTGGCCCCGGCAGCGCCCAAAGCGCCCGAGGAAGCGGATTCGGCCGATCCGGGCGAAGTGGCCGCCGTGAAGGCGCGGCAGCGCGAGACCAAATCGGGAAAATACGGCACGGAAAAGGCGCCGGGGTTCAAGCCGCCGTCGAAGGAAGACATCAAAGAGAAGAAGCTAGTGTGGATTGAGATTGAGATGGTGGATGAGGCGGGTGCGCCGGTGACGGGGGAGAGGTACAAGATCGAGACGCCGGATGGTCAGGTGGCGGAGGGAACGCTGGGATCCGATGGGAAGGCGCGGCTGGATGGGATTGAGCCGGGGAGCTGCAAGGTGAGCTTTCCGGATCTGGATGGGGAGGCGTGGGAGAAAGCTTAGCAGAGAGAATTCGGAATTCAGAATTCAGAATGTTGGCATCGCGGTGGCCCTTTTTGGGGCACTTCCCATCCTGCATGTGGATTGGAGAGAATCATCCCGCCGGTGAGAGCCGGCGATGACGAGGGTTGTATGCCGATCCAGAAGACAGTTGAACAAGGCGACTGCATCTCCAGCATCAGCGATGAGCATGGATTTTTCTGGTCCACGATCTGGAATCATGCGGACAACGCCGACCTTAAGGCGCTGCGCAGCGATCCGAATGCCCTGATGGAAGGCGACGTGGTGGTGGTTCCGGACAAGACGATGAAGGAAGAAAGCTGCGCGACTGAGAAGAAGCACAAATTCAAGAAAAAAGGGACGCCGGCGAAGGTCAAGATCCGGTTGATGCTCGATGATGAGCCCAGGGCAAATGAGCCTTATCGGCTGGAGATCGACGGCGCGTCTTTCGAGGGAAATCTGGATGGGGATGGATTTCTGGAGCAGGCGATCCCGCCGGGGGCGGTGCGGGGCGTGCTGCGAGTGGGAACGGGGGAGCGAATCGATGAATATGAGCTGGCGCTGGGGACGTTGGATCCGATTGATACCGAAGGCGGCGTGATGGGGAGATTGCGGACACTGGGATATCACAGCGAAGGAGATGATCCGGGGCCGGCGATCAGGGCGTTTCAGAAGAAGGAGCAGTTGGAAGTGAGTGGGGAGATGAATGATGAAACTCGGGACAAGCTGAAGGAGAGGTTTGGGCAATGATTCCGGAAGTGATCGCCAGGTTGATTCGGGACGCGGTGATGCACAACACCATCAGCACGCGCACGATTCCCATTCGTTTCCAGCGGTTTCCGGGGATTGAGGCGGCGGCGGACGATCGAGGGATCGTCGACATGGATTATCGCGTGATGGCGAGTGGAGCGATGATCCAGAGTGGGCGGACGCCGGCCAACGGGCTGATCGATTGCCAGGTGCGCGGGCCCAGCTCGACGCTGCAAATCCTCTTTGCCGGGGCGGTGGTTTCGGAATATACGGTGTCGATTGATGATGCAGCGGTGGATGCGGTGACCACAGTTCGTGGGCGTCAGCAGCGGATGATGATGCTGGGATATGACGTGGGCTCGTCGGGCGTGGATGGATTGCAGGGCGGCGGTACGGAGCTGGCGATGCTGAATTTCCAGGCCGACAAGGGGCTGAACCTGCGCGGAACTGTCGGGCAGGTGGAACGGGACAATCTGACCGCCGACGCCGGAGAATGAGGCGAAACACCAGGAGATGCGGCCGTGCCAATTGTTGAACCGATTCATACCACACGCCGGATTGTGCCGCTGACCATTGAGCGCGCGGTGACGGGGCCGACGGTTTTGGATGCGCCGGATGTGGATGACCGCGGGTGGGATGTTGATCCGACGGGGGTGAGCTATACGCGCGCGGATGTGCACGGGCCGGTGGTGGGATTGACGGCCGAGACGGATGTGCGCGTGAAGCTAAAGCGAGTGCGGCTGGAGGCGGCGGCGGAGATTTTTCTGGTTTCGAAGGATGAAACGACGGTGACGATTGCCGCGCCGGCGACTGGCGGGCCGGTGCCGGCGGATGGGATTTTCACGCTGCACGGAGTTTCGGGCGGGTCGGGGAACAAGTTCGCGGTGGTGGAGGTGAGGCTGGGATCGACGACGGGGCCATTAATGATGGAATTTGGGGTGCGGGTATTTCAGCAGATCCGGGTGGCTGTGCGGCCTCACCTGGTGACGATTAACGGGACCGCATGTACGACGACCCAGGCTGACATCACCCGGCAGGAGAGGGAAGTGAATGCGATCTGGCGGCCGTGCGGGGTGCGGTTTAACTTTGGGACGGCGACGGGGCACAACGTGGTGCGGACTGGATATGTGACGGCAGGAGAGATCACCTACAATTCCAGTGGCGCAGCGGTGGGCGGTGTGGCGGCCAACTACTGGACGGAATTCTGGGATGTGCGGGGGCAGGATCGGGCCGCCAACACGATCAACTTGTACTACGCGCATGAGTTTACCAACGTCGCGGGGGCGGCGGGGCACACGCATGATTTGAACGCGATGACCTGGGATCGGGCGCTAGATGCGACGCGGCATGGCGTGATTATGAAGGATGGCGCGAACGGGAATGACCTGGCGCACGAGTTTGGACATTTCCTGAGCCTGCCGCACGCGGATGAAGCGGTCCTGGGGACGAGCTCGCGCGAAGAAATGTGGGTTTTGCGGCAGTTAATGTACTCCTTCCGGCCGTTCGTCGCCGCGGTGGGATACCGAGAAGAGCTGGGTTATGGGCATCAGCAGCGGGGAGCGCTGATTACGTTGCGGAACCGGGCGCAGTTCAACCGGGATGCGGAGTGGGTCGATGCGAGGACGCGTGCGCGGAATGCATTTTAATTCGGTGTGGCTGACATGCGTGCTGGCGGTGATGATTCCCGCCTGCACCGGCCGCCCCGGCGCGCAGGAAGGAAAGGAGTCGAAGATGAACGCACAGGTGTTGGAACAGAAGATCGTAGCGAAGGATGAAACAGCGCTGGCGCTGGCGCGGCAACTGGGCGCGGGCGCGGAGCCAGTTTTGGACAAGCTGGCGCGGCATCCGGACGCGGAGGTGCGCGAGGCGAACGTGGCGGCGATCGGCGAGGCGGCGGGGCCGTCGCGAAACAGGATGCTGATTGCAGCGCTGAACGATCAGGACATCAACGTGCGTTCGGCCGCGGTGCGGGCGCTTTGGATGACGGCCGATGCGGCCTCGGTTCAGGCGCTTCAGATGCAGGCGGGGACGAATGCTGATCCGTATGTTCGGGGAGAAGTAGCGCTGATTTTGGGGCAGATCGGCAAGAAAACAGACGCGTCGTTTCTCCAGAGCCGGCGCGCGGTCGAACAAGATGGCGAAGCAAATCACAAGGCCGTGCTGGCGCTGGCGCGGCTGGGAGATGGGAAGGCGAGGGAGACGATGAGGGTGGCGCTGGCATCGCCCAATCCGCAGGCGCGATTGAAGACGGTGCGGGAATATGAATACATCAACGATCCCAAAGCGCTGATCGATCTGAAGCCGGCGCTGGCGGACATGACGGATGTGTTCAACATCAACCCGCCGCACGCCCCGCCGCGGCTGATCCGGCTGTGCGATGTGACGGTGAACGTGGTGGCGAAGGTGGCCAAGCCGAAGTTGTCATTTGACGGCAATGAACGGAAACGGTTTGAGGCGAATCAACTGGCGGAAGTGGTTCGCGTGGTGGAGGCGTTGAAATAGAGGTGGAGAGAGGCGCGAGGTTTTGATATGCCGAATCATGCGGTTGAGCAGGGCGACTGTCTTTCCAGCATCGCCGAACAATATGGATTCTTCTGGTCCACATTGTGGAACCACGCGGACAATGCTGATTTGAAGCAATTGCGCAAGGACCCCAATGCGCTGCTGGAAGGCGATGTGGTGGTGGTTCCGGACAAGACCGTGAAGGAGGAGAGCTGCGCGACTGAGCAGACGCACAAATTCAAGAAGAAGGGGACGCCGGCGAAGATGAAGATCCGGCTGATGCTGGATGACAAGCCGCGGAAGAACGAGGCTTATAAACTGTGCATCGATGGGAAATGGATCGAGGGGAAGACGGATGGGGATGGGTATATCGAGGCCGATATCCCGGCGGGTGCGAAGCAGGGCGAGCTGCGGGTGGGAACGGGCAAGGAAATAGACATTTTTAACCTGGGTTTCGGAACGCTCGATCCCGCGGACGAGGAGACGGGCGCGGAGGACCGGTTGCTTGGGCTGGGTTATGACCTGAGCGGCGGTCTGGAAGAGGCGCTCAAATCGTTCCAGACGAAAGAGAAGCTCACGGTAAACGGACAACTCGATGATCCGACCAAGGCGAAGCTGAAGGAGAGGTACGGGCAATGATCCTGGAAGCGATTGCCAGACTGGTAAGGGGTTCGAGTCTTTTCAATACGCTCAACACGCGTACGGTGGAGATCTTCATGCAGATGTCGCCGGGAAATCCGGGGAGCGATAAACGCGGGATCAAGGACCTGGACTGGCAGGTTTCGGCGGCGGGAACAGTGATTCAGACCGGAAAGACGACGGATAATGGACGGATCCCCATGCGCATCCGCGGCGGGAACTCGACGCTGCAACTGTTGTTTTCGGGCGCGGTGGTGGCGGAATACACCGTGGGAATCAGGGATACAGCGCTGGATCCGATCACGGACCAGCGCGGGCAACTGCGGCGGCTGCGGATGCAGGGTTATCAGATCGGGCACACGGGCACGGACAACATTGGAGTCGATGCGACCAATCCGCCGCCGGCGCTTACGATTGAGGGGGATCGTTCGATCCTGGAATTCCAATCGGACCAGGACATCAAGGCCATTGGCACGTTCGACGCGGCCACCAACAACGCCCTGACGACGGCGGCAGGAGCATAAACCATGGCAGTCTCAGTACTCGTTCAAAGTCCGCAGAAGCAGATCATCGTGCCGGTGCGGTTCGATCGCGCGGTGCGGGGCGCGCCGGTGTTGGATGCGCCTGATGTGGATGACCGCGGCTTTGTGCTCAAGACGCCGGGGGGATTGAATGTGACCAATGCGCGGGGGGCGATGTTTGGGACGACGGTAGGGGACACGGTGCGGGTGAAGGTGGTGCGCGAGGATCTGGATGCGACCGCGCCGCTGTTTGTGACGGCGGCGACCAGCTCGAATCCGCAGGTGCGGATCACGGCACCCGCCGGTGGCGGGCCGCTGCCGCCGGACGGGATTTTTTCGATCGAGGCGCTGGCGGACAACACGACGCCGCAGAAGATTCACGTGCGGCTGGGTTCGGCGACGGGGCCGATCGTGGGCGAGGCCGATCCGCACACGTTCAGCCTGCTGACATTGAACATTACGCCGCACATCTGGACGCTGCATTCGGCGAGCGCGGCTCCGGGGGCGGGGACCGAGCCGACGGTGAACGGCGCGGCGATGAATCTGACCACCTTGTTTAACGTCGCCCGCACCATCTGGCGGCCGATGGGGATTGGGTTCAATGTGAATCCGGAGCGGCACGATGTGCTGTTTGGCGCGCCGGTGGACAACTCGATCACGCGTGACAATGCCGCGCCGGTGGGCTCGGACGCGGACCTGGTGGATCACAATTTCGTGGCCAATACGTGCAATATCCACTTCATCCGATTCACGCCGGGATATCTGGGGATTGGAGTGAGGCGGGAGATTGCGCCGGCGCTGGGTTTCAAGCGGCCGGGGATCATCATCGGCGTCGAGGGCGCCCGCAACACCAACGGGACGTTTTTTATCCGGCCGTCGGCTGGGACAGCGCTGGAACAGGAGCTGGGCAACGACATTGCCCACGAAATTGGGCATTTTTTGACGCTGACGCATGCCGATAATCAGAATGGCGATACACCGCCTCCGGACACATATCGGAGACGGCAATTGATGCACCCCAATAATCTGCTGCCAAGTGCGGTGGCGGGCGGGGCGCGCTTTAACGATTGCGGGTATGGCGTGGTGGGAGGCAATGGACATCGCGGATGCCTGCTGTTGATGAAGAACCACACGACAAACGCCAGCGCCAGCGAAGTGATCAGCACGAGGCGGCGGTTTCGCTCGCCGCAGCTTTTCTAAATGTGATACGGAGTAAAAATGGCCACTGACATAGCCCAGATGATCCGGAACAAGGATTGGTCGGCCGTCGAGGCTTCGGCGAAGACGGGGCCGCCGGCGGTGGGGATCGCGGAGCCGTTTTTGAACGACAAGGATGAAGTGGTGCGGCTGGCGGCGATTGATTCGATCGCCGCGGCGGGGGGACCGAGAGCGCCCGAGCTGCTGATGCGGATGGTTGGGGACAAGAATGAGCAGGTGCGGATCAACGCGATCAACGCGCTGCACAAGCGGCCGCCGGTGGGACGGGAGGATGAGCTGATCATTCTCTGGGATCAAAACAAGTCGCGGGATGGATATGTCCGCCAGCAGATCCCGATGATCCTGGCCGAGATGGGCGCGAAGGATAAAATGCAGGCGCTCAAGGCCCGCTCGGTGACGGACACGAGGCAGGAAGTGGATGACGGGATGACGGCGGGGGTGGCGAAGCTGGGCGATAAGGATTTTCGGAGCAAGCTGGGCAAGAAGCTGGAGCTGGCCCATGGCACCCGGATCGCGGAGATCATGCCGTTTGTGGATTGGATTGACGAGCAATGGGTGATTCCGATGCTGCTGCCGGTGCTGAAGCACCGGGAAATCGCGCTGATTCTGGCGACGCACATTTTGACGGTGGAGCGGCGTGGGTGCGATCTGGCGGTGGATGCGGTGTTGAAGATCAGCAAGGCGAATTTCAGCTTCAAGCTGGACACCGTCGCTCTGTATAAAGACCCGCAGATCGCGGAAGTGACCCGGTATGTGGAAGCGCAGGCGCGGACGGTAAAACCGTAGGAACTGCGGCGATTCGTGGAGCGGCTCACCTGTGGTTTGGCAAAAGGTGGGGGGCTTTCGTAGAATGCGGCGGTGTTGTGGCAGTTTGCCCCATCTGGCCGTCGTGTCTGAATTGAACAGCAATGGCTTCTCCCCAGATCAAAGATGCTCCCGCACAAATCCCCGATGGTTATGCCATCGTGGCGGTGAGCGCTGAGCAGAAATCAGCGCCGTTGAAGATCGGGGTGATCGTCAAGAAGCAGGCCGATCCGGTGGCGGGGCACCTGGTGATGCTGCGCGATTTGCTGGATGCGCAGGTGTATCTAGGCTGCGTGACGGATGCGTCGGGGCGGGTGCAGCAGTGGGTGGAGATCTGGGTGCAGAGCACGAGCGGGCTGGCCGGATCGCTGCCGGCGAGCCGGGAGACGCTGAGCAACGCGGTGCTGGATGACCGGTGGGAGCGGCTGTTCAAGGCCTTTGAGCGGCTGGATGCGGCGACGATCATTCGCGGGGGATGGGAGACAAGTCATCCGAAGCCGATTTTTCTGGATGTGGTGAAGCTGGAGCCGGTGCATCCGGATTGGGTCTTGTGTGAGACGGATAGTCTGCTGACGAAGAAGGGATTGCCGCCGTTTAGCACGTCGATTCATCGCTATCTTTATCAGAAGGCGGCCGGAGAGGGGTCGGCGTTGGTGCCGGTGTCGGTCGAGGCGCCAACGAATGACAATACCAAGCCGATGACGGAAATCACCGGCGGGAAAAAGGAGTTGGTGCCGTTCAACGCGGGCGGGGGATTGATGCTGGTGCGGACGTATAGCCCGCTGAGCTATGAAGCGTTTGTGGATTTTGTGGGAGGAGGAATTTCGGAGGGGATCGCTCATGGGAAATCGTCGCTTCACCTGAGATCGGATGCGCCGACGGGAAATGGGGAAGGGTCGCTGACGACGGATGGCTGGCTTTATCTGGGCAAGCACGGCAAGAGCGGGCGATTGCTGGAGACGCTGCACCTGAAATTGCGGGCGATGGCGGACGCGGTGGATACGCTGCGGTTTGTGGTGAAGGAGCATCAGCGGCCGCTGCTCAATGTCAGCTCGGACAGCTTTCAGGCGCGGCTGGCGGAGGGTGGGAGCGGGCTGCCGACGCTGTGGACGGCCAAGATCGCGCTGGTTGATCCGGGGGATGCGGTGGAATTGCCGATCGAGGGGAGCGATGCGAGATATTTCGTGCCGGGGAGGGCGGCTGCGGCCTCTATTTACAGGCCGGGCGTGGCATCGCATCCGATTCATGGCAGATGTTCGGTGAGAATCAGACAGGTGCTGCCGGATGTGGGAGGGGCGACGGTTTTGGAAGGCACATTCGCGACGCAGGAGAGGATTGAAGCCCAGAAGAATGACCTGGTGTGGCTGCGGCTGACGCTGGCGGCGGGGCCGGTGAATCTTTATGCAAGAATGGAAGCACAGACAGCGCTGGCGAGCGGGGAATACCGGTTTCGCACGGTGGCACAGCGGTTCAGCCCGGAGATCAACAATCAATTGAAGACGGCGGCGGGGGTGCCGATCGGCAATACGCCGTTTGAGGTTTTGTCGCTGCTGAGCACGCCGGTGGACTTGTATGCGCTGGGGGTGCTAGGAGTGCGGTCGCTCTTGGTGAATCCGCGGACGCCGCTGCCGGTGGTGCTGGATGAGGTGCTGAGCCTGGCGCGGCAGGTGGCGACGGAGCATGATCCGGCGGTGTCGCTGGGGTTGAGGATTCATACGATATTTGATCGCGATAAGCGCTGGCTGGAGTCTCTGGGCCCGCAGCACCTGGTGCATGAAGAGGTGAGTCCGGAAGATGCGTTTGACCTGGTGCCGGCGGAAGTATGGTGGGATGTGCTGGCGGCGCTGGTGCGGAGTTTTCCGGGAATTGGTCCGGACAGCGCGTGCGCTGATTTTGGCGATGCGCCATCGGGCGGGATTCACAAGGTTTTCGACCGCCTGACGGCCGACCTGTCGAGCCTGCTGCTGCGCACGCGAAGCCTGATCGTGATCGATTGGAGGGCCAATCGCGAAATTCACTCGGTGATCCGCAACTATCTCACCGGCCTGGCCGAGGGGCCCACTGGACCGATCACCGGGCGGTGAACGAAGTGAAACGTTAAGACGTGAAACGTGAAACAAGTTACTCAAGTGAAGGAGATGCAAATGGCTTTTCGAAATGAGTGGGCGTGGGTTGTCGGGTTAATGCTGGTGGTGGCGGCGATGGGGCAGGGATGCAGCAGCCGGCCGGAAATGGCCGAGCGGAACGTGGTGGTCACGCTCGATGACACGCTGGCGCGAGCGGCGGCGGTGGAGGTGAACCTGATTGGGGCCAATGACACCGATTTTCCACGCGTGGCGAGCAGGTCGGTGGATGAATACTGGCGGGATGTGGCCGGGGATCGTGCGCCTTCGGATCGGTACATCATGAAGCTCAGTGGAGCCGACCGGACCAAGACCCTGAGCCGAACCGATCCGATCTGGCAGAAGTGGCGGGCCAAAGGCGCTATGCGGCTGGTGGCGATTGCATTTATTCCAGGGGTCAGCGGCAGCGGCGAAGGCGAGCGTGATCCGCGGAGGATCATCCTGCCGCTGGACAAGAACCGCTGGAAGGAGCTGGTGGATATCCGGATTATCGCGTCCCAAAGCGGCCTCTCGTGCCCGACGCAGCCGGAACCAGAGAAGAAATAGACGAATCCGGGTAGCAAACTCGGCCGACAGAAGTTGAGGGCAGCGCAACCAGTTGTGCGCTGTCCTCTATCTGTTTTATGCCGGTGGTATCGGGCAAGCCGTTGGGCCGGCCGGTTGGGGGTGGAAAACGCGACGCTGCCCTGTAGAGGGCTATCGAGATGGGGTTGGTTGTGGTGTATAAAAGGGCCTGGGCGCAAGGCCTGTGGGTGTTGCCGGCAAAGCCACTTTGTTAAAGGACGTTCATGCCCGTCTTTGGTGCATACGAGACCGTTGGGCAGCTTTCGCCGACGCCGTTTGGGTCGGTGTATAAGGCCAAGCAGACGGGGGGCGCTGCGGGGGCGAGCTTTATCATCAAGACATTCAGCCCGCTGGGAGTGGATGAGGCGGAGCTGAAGCGGCATCCGGAAGTGAAGCGGTTTTTGGGTTCGGCGGAACTTCAGAAGCTGGTGGCGGGATCGAATTCGAAGCACTGGGCGCCGGTGCATGATTTGGGGGTCTCGAGCGCGGGGGCGTATTACGTCAGCACATTTTATCCAACCTCCGCATCGCGGCTGATCAAGGGAAAGACCAAGCTGGGGGCGGATGATTTTTATGAACTGACCCAGGCGATCGTCGCGGGGCTGGTGGAGCTGCGGGAATGCTGCCGGCGATCACACGGGAATCTTCAGGGGAGCACGATCCTGCTGCCGCGGATGGATGCGACCGGATATGGGCAGGCGATGCTGGCCGAGCCGCTGGCGGCGGATTCGACCAAGGCGGCCAGCGAGAAGGGCGATCTGGCGGCGCTGGGGCGGGTGCTTTATGAGCTGGTGATGCACAAGGCCTATAACGTGGCGGGTGCATGGCCGATTCCGGATTCGCCGGAATGGGCGCGAATGGGCAAGCGTGGCGGGGCGTGGCGGGAATTTTGCAACAGGCTTTTGAGCAGCGATCCGGCCGATGTGATGACGCTGGAGACAGCGCAGGCGGAGCTGGCGAAGCTGAAGCCCAAGAAAGCGCCGGTGCCGATCTGGGCGGTGGCGGCGGGGGTGGCGGTGGTGGCGATCGGGGTGGGACTGTTCGCATTTTTCCATTTCCGGCCGGACCCGAATTTCAACAAAGAGTGGGGACAATTGGTGGAGGCATATCCGGCCTGGTTCCGGATGTTCGCGGAAGATGGGCTGCGGAATCAGTTGCCGGCGGAATATGGCGCAACCAAGGAGATGGTGGAGAAGGCGCTAAAACAGAAACATTTGGAGCTTGATCCGCGAGATCTGTGCGGGAAGCGCGAGATCGACGAGCAGAAGAATAATCCCCCGGCGACGCGCGATGGGATGGCCAAGGCGAAGGAGGCGTTCGAGCTGGCCAAGGCCGTGCAGGTACAGATGATGCAAAAGATTGGCGCGCCGGCGCCCGACGAGCTGGATGCCAAAAAGCTGCCCGAGGCACTGGTGGCGCAGGTGGAGGGGTACAAGAAGGAATATGAGAGGCGAGGGTGGACCGGCCCGGCGCAGCAGCTTGCGAAACTGGTGGAGGCGCCGGCGGAGGAGAGCGGCGGGGCGTACATGAACCGCCTGGTGATGCTCTTTGGCGAACTGCCAGCGCTCAAGCAGATCGAGGGCGGATGGGCGGTGGAGGCGGAGCTGATCAAGCAGGTGACCGATCCGAACGACTTGTTCCTCAAGCAGTTTCCTGCCTTTGTCCATCGGGCGGTTTACGCGGATGCGGACCGGAACAACACCATCACCACCAGCGACATCGCGCAGAAACTTAAAGATTGGAGGGCGGATCTGGACAAGGATCCGGCGTTCTGGACGGAGCTGCCGCAATTCGTCAGCGGGCGATGGAAGAACGAAATAGACAAGGATGCGCTTCGGAAGACGAAACTGTATGCGAGCTTTGGGCAGCAACAGTTGCTGGAGGGGCACCTGCGCAACTGGCTGACGGAGGCGAAGCAGTACGGGATTCTGCGGCCGCAGGACAACCCGGTGAGCAGCAGCGAATTTGACGGGCTGGCCAGGAACGTCAAGGACCGGCATGCGGCGCTGATGGCGCATTACACAGCCAAGCAACAACCCCCGCCGGCGGACGTGATGAAGTTCCAGGAGTTGCTAGGGAAGGCTGACGCGGAAGTGATTCGGCTGCGCGAGATGCCGTGGCGAAGCGGGACCCAGCCGGATGTGGTGCAGGGCGTGGCGGACGCGAAAATGCGGCTGGAGGAGCTACAGGCGCAGATCGAGCGGGCGATCAAGGACACGCAGCGCACGGATCCGAAGACGATTGACACGCTGGTGGACCTGTTGAAAAACAGGACGTTTTCATCTCCGGTCACGGCTGCGCGGTGGGACCAGCTCAGGAGAAAATGGGGACTGGATAATATCGAGCAACTGAGGAAAGAGTTGGTGGAGCCGGCCAAATTCCAGCGATTCAAGGAGTCGACGCGCATCGCCGAGGACAACCTTCGGACGATCGAGAAGGCGCTGGCGGATCGGCTTGATCTGACGGGCGTGCTGCGAAAGAGCGACTGGAACCGCGCCCTGGCGGTGGTGATGAAGCGGCTGGATGAGGTGGAGCAGCGGCGGACGCTGACACTGGCGATCAACACGATGGATCTGGATCGCCTGACGACCGTCAGCGCCAATCTGCCGTCAGAGATGGAGAAATTCCGTTCCAACTACGAAGCCTGGCGCGAGGAGGCCAAGCAGTTTGTGGTCAATGCGAACCTGCTGGAGGATGATCTGGATGCGGGATATGGACTGCTTGCCGATGCGGCGGCCAAGTCCCCGGTGGGGGGGCTGTATGAGAAGATGACCCACAACAAATTCTGGCAGGAGACGGAGGTGAGCAGCGCGATGGGGCCGTTGGTGGGGCGGTTTGAGACAATCAAGGCGGTGGGCAAGGAAAGCCGGCCGGCGATGCTGGCGGAAATCGTGCGAAAGAGCGGCGATCCGGCGCTGGTGCTGGATGCCTGGGAGCGATTGCGCAGCCCCGGGGTGAATTGGCCGGTAACGCCAGAGGACTTGGAGTCAGAGCGCCAGCTTCGCAAGACGCTGCCGGCGGCGATTGGGAGCCGAATTTCATCCGAGCAGGTCGCGGCGCTGGTGAAGCAGCGGCAGGAGGCGGTAAAAGCGGAATTAGAGCAGCAGGGACCGATGATCTGGCACCGTTTCATGGCGAAAAAGCGCCCGCTGCCGGAGGTGCAGGCCGTACTGAAGAAGGGGCTGGATGGCCAGTTGATGAAGGATTTCGGCGTGCCGGCGGACATATCGAAAGTGCAGCCGCCACTGCCGGCGTGGGTGCTGGTTAATATCGTCCTTCTTGATAATAAACCGAAGGTGAGCCTCCTGGACGACAAGCTCGACGACAAAAAAGCACAGGATGAAGCCAGGAGACTGCGGGATCTGCTGCCGGCGGGAGCAGGGGCGGATGCGGTTGCGGGCAAGCTCCGGGCAGGCCTGGACGAATTGGTGAATGACACTGGCGGCGGCGGGGCCGCGGCGATGAAGGATGTGGGCCCATTATCGAAGTTGGCGCAGAGTGTGGCCAATTGGAAGGCCGGGGGAACTGACGAAGCGCCGGAGTTCACGTGGACGATGGCTGATGAGAGGGTGCATAAGCTGACATTCCGGCGGCTGGATGGGGCGGTGGAGGCGGATGGAAAAAAGGGCGCGCCATATTTTCTCAGCACGACGGAAATGACCTACGCGCTGTTCCGCGGGTTGATGGTGGCGCTGAAACTGGAGCCGGGGTCGATGGGCCTGCCCGCAGGCGAGGGCAAGCTTGGACCTCAGATGTGGGTCAACCCAAGGGGAGCGGAAATGAAGGTGGCTGCGGCCTGGTTGCGCTCGCATTCGCAAATCTTCAACGATTATCCACCCGCGCTGGCTGCTGATGACCGAAAGCTGGCGGCGGTGGACCAGAATCCAATGGAAACCATGCCGATGCAATATGTCCCGCCGGAAGCGGCCCTTTATATAGCGAAGGTGCTGGGGTGCAGGCTGCCGACGCATGGGGAATGGAGGTTTGCCGCGAGCAACTTCCGGCCAGGCAGACCGCCTAATCTGCGTGATGCCACGTGGACGAAGCAGCTTAGACATGTTCTTGTCCTTCGCGAGGCCAATCTCACGCCACAGTACCCGGACAGCGGAATGTTCAAGTCCCCTGTTGTGTCGTTTGCGAAGGAGGAGAAAGCAATTGCCTGGAACGGGGAATTGCTGCGCAAGGCCGGGATGGTGGGGGTTCAGGAAGACGATGGGTATCTGTGGCTGAGACCGGTGCAGGCGGGGCCGGAGTTTTCGGATCTGGTCGGAAATGTGGCGGAGATGGTATTTGATGATCCCGCGAAGCTCGATGCGCTGCAAGACAACACTTTTGACGGGCTGAGCCGGTTCCTGGGCGAAAACGAGAGCAAGTTGTTTGTGGTCGGGGGATCGGCAATTTCCGCGCCGGAACTCGAGCTCGGTCCGCATCCGCTTGCGGTCAAGACCAGCTATGCGGACGTGGGTTTCCGGCTGGCGTTTGCGGCGGGGCACCGGTCGATCGTGGAGCGGCTGAAGGATTTGATGGAAAAGCAGGAATACGTGGCGCTGGCAGCTCCGGCGACAGCGCCGGCGAACTGAGGTTGAGTGTTTGGTGAGGAATCTTACGGTTTGGATTGAAGGTGACGGTTTGGGATTAAGAATCTTGCGTTGCCTTGCTGCATGTATGGCGAGGCCTTAAAATCGGCCCTTTGCGGGCTGTGGGTCAATTTGCTTTCGGGGTCTTAGGTGAGCGAATCAGGCGGTAACAATCAGCGGGCGAAGCTCGTCGCCGCGACGGCCAACCGGCTGCGGCTGGTGCAATCCGACTTTGCGGATGAGCCGGAGCAGGTTCGGAAGGATTATCTTTCCGATGAAATCCAGCGGGCGCTGGGGACGTTGATTCCCAACGAGCGGAAGGTGTTTCTGGAGGAGTTGAAGCAGTTTTTCCCGACATGGGATGCGAAGGTTGAGCTGGGGACCGAAAAGCAGAAGGTGACGGTGGTCCAGACGGCCACGGACCAGAAGGAATTGAAGGATCCGGGCTTTCTGGTGACGAGACTGGCGGAATTAGCACCATCGCTCAATGAGCAGCAGAAGCATGCGATCATCGAGAAGCTGAGGCAGGTGGGTTTGGCCCCGTCGGCGGTGGTCGGGTGGCCGGAGCAGCAGGCGGCGGCGCTTCGGGCGAAGATGACGGCGGGTCCGAAGGATGCGCTGGAGCCGGGACATGTGCTGGAGTTGCTGACGCTGCTGGTGGAATTGACGGCGAGCCTGGATCAGGTGGTTTGGACGACCTGGCGGACGATTGCGCCAAAATCGGCGATTCGGCGGCCGGCGGGATTGCTCAAGAACATGGCCCGTTTTGCGGCCTCTGATCCGGATGTGCCGCGCGGGCAGGTGAGCCAGGATCTGGAGCGGCTGCGGCAACTGGTGGCGGCGGTGGTGGCGGCGATTGGAAATGCGGGAAGGCAATTCGCGCACAACTATGCGACCAAATTTTCGCCCTCGGAGATCGAAGGTCTGGCGGCGATGGAGCGCGGCGGGATGCTGGTGAGCAAAGAGGTGAAGAACTGGCGGAAGTATGTCGAGCTTTCGGCCGGGCGCGATGAAGCGACGATTGAATCGGAGATCATGCAGGCGATTGCGGATTATGCGGAATCGCTGATGAAGGGACGAGGATAAACGTTTGTGCCACTGGCGGCATGTCCGCCAGTGATGTCACAGCGAGACACTGGCAGCAAGCTGCCAGTGGCACGGGAATCGGGCAGTCAAAACCAGTGGGTGACAGGGAGTTGGTAAACAATGCCCAGCATTGGACAAGTTCACTGGCATGAAGGGCTTTTCCTTCAGCCGCATCATTTGCAGGCGATGCAGCGGCAGCTCATCGAGCAGTTTGTCGGCGAGCGGCGGCTGGCGTTTCCATACCCCTATGGAATGATCGATGCCAAGATTTCGGCCGATGCGCTGGAGAACATGCTGGTCCGATTTGACCGGCTGCGGGTGGTGATGCCCAGTGGACTGGAAGTGAATGTGCCGGACGGCGCGGAGCTGCCGGCGTTGGACATCAAGCAGGCGTTTGCGTCGGGGAGCGGTTCCTTTGGGATCAGCCTGGCGGTGCCGCTGTGGTATGCGGGGCGGGGCAATTCAATTGAAACCAGCGGCAAGGACGACTGGCGGACCAAGCGGATTTACAAGGTTTCGGAAATTCAGAGCCCGGATGAGAACACCGGGGAGAACCCGCAGCCGCTGATGGTGCGAAAGATCAATGCGCGGCTGCTGCTGGATGATGATGACCGGACTGACATGGAAGTTCTGCCGCTGATCCGCATTTCGCATGCGACCGGTGAGGATGTGGGGCTGCCAAAGCAGGACCCATCGTTTATTCCGGCGTGTTTTGTTTTGTCGGGGTCGCCGGGGCTGCGTGATCTGGTGCGGGATTTGTCGAACCAGGTGGAAGCCAGCCGCAAAGAACTGGTGATTCAAATCACCCGCGGCGGATTCACCGTGGACACCATGCGCGGCGTGCAGTTTGAGCAGATGCTGCGATTGAGGACGCTGAACCGATTCAGCGCGCGTCTGCCGCACATGGTGATGGCGCCGGGAATCACGCCGTTTGAGTTGTATCTGGAGCTGCGGGAGCTGCTGGGTGAATTGGCCGCCCTGCACCCGGATCGGGACCAGTTCGAAGCGGCCGCTTATGACCATGACAATCCGGCGGTGGCGTTTAACGAGCTGGCACAAAAGATTCGCGGGTTGCTGCGTGGGTCGGTGGCGGCGCGGTTCCTCCAGGTGGCGTTTACCCGCGCGGACAAGATGCTCGTGGCGGCTTTGACGGACGAGCATCTGAACATTCCCAACGAATATTTCCTGGGCATCAAAACCAAGGACGATCCGCGGGCGGTTGCGATGCTGGTGGAGGATGAGAACAAGTTCAAACTGATGCCCCAAAGCATGATCGCGCTGCGAGTCTTCGGGGTGAAGCTCAAGGAAGAGCGGCATCCTCCGCTGGAGCTGCCTTCACAGGGTGGGTTGCATTATTTCCGGCTGGTGCGGACCGAATCGATGCGGATATGGGACAAGATCAAGGATGAAAAGTCGGCCGCGTTGCGCTGGCCGGAGCTGGAAAACTCTGATTTCAACTGCTCACTTTATATGACCGTAGCAGGGGACAAATAGCCATGACGTTACTTGAACTCGCCGATCCGTTGTTTCAGTACATGTGCCGGTTCAACCGCTCAGCGCGCAAGGGCGGGCATCACGATCTTCACCAGGTTCGCCAGGAGGTGAAGGCGCTGCTGGGAGAAATGAAGGGCAAGGCGGCGTCGCAGCCGGGCCTTTCGACGCAATTCGAGAAGATCGACATCGTGGTGATGTTCTTCGTCGATTTCATGATCAAGTCGAGCGCGATCAGCAACGCCGGCGAGTGGCAGGAGCTGGCGTTTGAGCGCAAGGAGCTGGCGGGGGACGAGAAGTTCTTTGATCTGCTCGAGGAGACGCTGGCGGACCGATCCGAGCAGGCCAATGAGCGGCTGTCGATCTTTTACACGTGCATGGGGCTCGGATTCACCGGTTGGTACACCGGGCAGCCGGAATATCTTCGCAAGAAAATGCTGGAATGCTCGACGCGGATTCGCGGCCTGATCGACACCGACCAGAGCTCGCGGATTTGTCCGGAGAGCTATGACAACGTCGACACCAGCAATCTGGTGCAGGCGCCCAGCGCCAGCCTGGTCGGGATCGGCATTGCGCTGATCGGGTTGATTCTCGTGCTGTTCATCGCCAATGCCTACATGTATCGCAGCAGCTCTTCGGAGTTGACCAAGGCATTGGACAGCATCATCAAGGCGAGTCAGTGAAGTAATTGCAGCAAGAAGATTGCTCCTTCGGCTCACCAGCCATTTGAGTTGTTTGAGGAAAGCAAGGAGTCGGGAAATGGACACGTTCAACAACCTTTCAACGCCGGTCAAGGCCGGGGTGGCGCTGGCGAGCGGCGCGGGCCTCATGGGCATGATCGCGCTGCTCACCGGCGGGAACACCACGGTGCTGCTGATCGTGGCGATGGGGATCGTTCTGGTAGGGATGCTGCTGGTGGGCTACAAGTTTGTGCTGGGGTGGCTGCGCAAGCGCAAGGCCGCGCCTTTGGAGCGGGGAATCCTGAACAATTCCGCGGCCTCGCCGAATTCCATCTCCGAGCCGGCCCGCCGGGCGCGGCTGGATGACCTGCGAAGGTCGTTTGAAGGCGGCGTCGAGAAGTTTCGCGCATCGGGAAAGAATATCTATTCACTGCCGTGGTACGTGCTCGTTGGCGAGCCGGGCAGCGGCAAGACCGAGGCCATCCGCCATTGCAACGTCGGCTTTCCGCCGGGATTGCAGGACCAGCTTCAGGGAGCGGGCGGCACGCTGAACATGAACTGGTGGTTCACCAACCACGCGATCATCCTCGACACGGCCGGGCGATTGATGTTCGAGGAAGTGGAGCCGGGGGCGACCAGCGAGTGGAAGGAATTCCTGGGCATGCTGCTGCGCGGGCGGCCCAATTGCCCGATCAACGGGCTGTTGCTGGTGATTCCAGCCGATTCGCTGATACGCGATACGGCGGATTCGATCGAGCGCAAGGCGGGGAAGATCGCCCAGCAGCTCGACAGCATTCAGCGGCAGCTTGGCGTGCGGTTTCCGGTGTTCGTGGTGGTCACCAAGTCGGACCTGATCAATGGGTTTCGCGAGTTCTTCGACACGCTCACCGATCCGCAGTTGCAGCATCAGATCATGGGGTGGTCGAACCCATCGCCCTTGGATCAGCCATTCAGCCCGGATCTGGTGGAGAGACATCTGGAGACAGTGGCCGCTTCGCTGGCCAAGCGCCGGCAGGGATTGTTGATCGATCCGGTGAACACTGAAGATCCCAATTCGCGGCGAATTGACCAGGTGGATGCGCTGTATGCGTTTCCGGAAAGCCTGTTGAAGATTGGGCCGCGGCTGCGGCGGTATCTGGAAATGGTTTTCGTGGCGGGGGAATGGTCGCCAAAACCCCTGTTTTTGCGGGGAATTTACTTCACCTCGTCGATGCGCGAAGGTTCGGCGCTGGATGCCGAGCTGGCGGAGGCGCTGAAGGTGCCGATCGAGTCGTTGCCGGAAGGAAAAGTCTGGGAGCGCGATCGGGCCTATTTTTTGCGCGATCTGTTCATTCAAAAAGTATTTAAAGAGAAGGGGCTGGTCACGCGGGCTTCTGACACGAAGAAGCTGCAGCGCCGGCGGAAGATGGCGGTGCTGGTTACTTGCTTCGTCGGCGTGTTTGTGCTGCTCGGCTTGACGTGGTATGGGGCCCGGACACTGGACAAGCGGATCGGGGATCAGAAGGAATACTGGCAGGCCGCCAGCAGAGAATATCTTGATAGCCCTGATAAGTGGCAGATCGTTGACAACAAATCAACCCCGGCCAAGTACCTGGGCGATGCTGAGATTCGAGCGGCCAGTGGAAAGATCCCACGTGTCAAATTCCACTCCGACACCTACGAGATGCTTCAGAAGCGGATTGATGTGCCGTGGATTTTCAAGCCGCTGGCGGCGTTTTCCGGTGATGTCAATGAGACGCGCAGCTCGGCATATCGGGCGATGTTCGAGGCGTCGGTGCTGCGGCCGCTGATCGAGGGGGCGCGGGCCAAGATTCGCGCGGAGAAGCCGGAGACGTGGTCGGAGAGAGCGACTCTGGCGCTGGGGCAGTTGATCCGCATCGAGACTTACGCCGCCAAGTCAACGCCGAACAAGGCGGAAGAGGCCAGGATCAGCATCGATCCGCTGGCGCGATATGTGCTCGAGAAGGATGAGGATTACAACGCGTTTCGGCAGAAGCACGGCGCAGCGCTTCAGGGTTCGGCCGAGTGGCTTTACACGAATCAGGCCGGAGGGAGCGCGTGGCCTCCCGCTGGTTTTACCGGCGGATTGCCCATCGTCAGCAGCGGCGTCAATACATTCGTTGATTCCTGGGCGCGGCAGTTTGAGGGTCGCAGCGCACGGCTGAAGGCGGTTCGCGGGCTCGTTGAGTCTCTCGATAAATTCCGCCGCGCTGAGACCGATGTGCGGGAAAATGTGACCAGGAACGCGGCGGACAAACTCGATCAATACAAAAACTTCAGTGACATCTGGACCGATCGTTTTGGCATCATGAAGGCGGCAAAGGCGGATTCCGATAAGGCCGTCGAATCCCTGGAAAAGGACAACGGCTGGCCCGCGACGACGTCTCTGGCGGCGGTATTCGATGCGGAAGTCGATCGCATTGTCGGCGAGGCGAAGACGGCCCATCAGGCGTTGATCAACCACCTGCCGCCCGAGGATAAGGCCAAGGCAACGCCGCTGGCCGGCGTGCAGGCCACGCTGAAGGATGCGCTGACGAAGGTGCCGAATTTGGATACGACGGCGAGGGCCGGGGAGCTTCGGAAAACCACCATTCCGGAGCTGGATCGGTTTTACCTTGCCAGGGGGCAGGATCTGGAGAAGAAACAATCGCGGAGATATGCGATCCATTTTCAGGTTTATGATCGCGCAAATCAGCAGATGACCGCCGTCGCCCCCGCGGCCGACCTGAGCTTCGCCAGCATCGCCGGGGAGCTGAAGAAGGTCGATTCCGAGATGGATGCGCGGGTGGTGAAGGATGTTGAAGTGCTGCCCAGCGGCTTTACCACCGATCCGGAGACGATTACCAAAGCGTGTGCAACGGCCATTGCCGTCGCGGAGATCGCGGCGAAGGAAAAGCGCTACCGGCTGATCATGCAGACGCTGGACACCGCGCCGAAGCTGGGCACGCGGGTTGCGCAGGAGATCGCCAAGAGCGCGGCGTCGCGGGAGCCGCTGCCGTATCGAAAAGTGCCGTTGACTGCCCTCAACAACGAAGGAAAGTTCCGGCCTGAATATCATCCCGACGCGGCCAGCGACTATGTTTCGGGGTGGAGGGCGATGGGGAATCAGCTTGCGGAGGCGAAAACCAAGCCGCGCTCGGGCGTGCTCAATGCCCAGGACCTGAGCGACGCATTTGACAAGACGAACAAACCCATCGTCGATTATCTGCGTGAATACATTGGGTATTGGACGAATGATTTGCGCGATTCGCTGAAGGTGGCAGCGTTCACCTCGTGGAAGACCATTTTTACGGACGACCTGAAGGGTGGCCAATGGGAGGGAAAGGCGCTGGAGAACGTTCAGGATATGGACGACAAGAGCCAGAAGGCGATTGAGAAGATTCGTCCATTCCTGACACCGCAACTGGTCCAGTCGATCAATCAGCCGGCCCCCCTGACTGAGCGCGAGTACGCGCGGCTGGCGGAACGCGCCCGGCTTTTCGTCACCCGGTGGCGCGCCCTGGGGGACGATCCTGAAGTGGCGCGGCGGACGGTGCTGGATCTTGCGCAGGCGGATTTCGAGAGCACGTACATCTTCCCCGACGACGAGAAGGCGCGGCTGGCCGAGCGCTACGTCGCGCAGTTCACCTTCAGAATGCTCGAGGCGCTGGCCAGCGAGGCCAGGAAGACGGCCCGCGACTCACTTGCCCGACTTCGCCAATTTGGCCGGTTCCCCCTGGCCAGGCCGGAGAAGGGCGTGCCCAGTCTGAATGAAAAAGAGGTGGTCGAGGCCCGTATCCTTTTCAGCCGGATCAAGATGGGAGACGCGAATGTCGCGGGGGCGGTGCGGCCCGTCGCGGTGGCGAGGGAAGCCGGCGGCGTTGACGCGCTGCTGCGGATGCTGCGCGGCCTGGACTTGAATCGCGAAGATGCCATCTTCATCGAGCGGACCGGTGTGGTGCTCAAAGCACTGCCGGAGCTGGATAAGCCGCTCACCTGCACCATTTCATTCCTTCCCGCGGATGAGCAGAAAAACAAGGCCGGCAGGTTGAACAAAAAAGTGCCGTTCGAGGCATACTCGTATGGGGAGCTCATGCAGGGCAAAACGGCGCGGGAGCGGCAGCTTGGCAACATCGACAAGGACATCAAGCCCCTGGGTGATGCTGTTTGTCCGGGTGATGCGGTCCGCCTCCGATTCAGCGCGCTGCCCACCCCGGCACTGAACGATCGGCCGTACGTTTGGCCCCCGGTTGACGACAAGGAATATGACGCCATGTCCCCGTGGACATTGATTCGGCTTCTCCATGGGGACAACGTAAACCGCATGGATGACGGAAAGACCTGGCAAGTTGAGGTGCCCGTTGATTCAACGAGCAGTTTCTGGATCGAGCTGAAGTTTGAGAACAAGCTGCCGGGCTACTTTCCCAAGAGCACCGAATGGCCTGAAAAGCAGGCACCAGTGATCCGCTAGGCCCGATTTGGAGATTGTGTGTCGTTTTTGCAAAGCATCATGAGCAAGCTCGGCGGCGGCCGCTCCGGCCGCGCGCCCTTTATCCACCTGGGCGCCTTCGGCAAGCATCCGGGTTGGAATGATCACATCGATGACATGGGGCTGGAGAGCCCTCAACTGATCAATGCCAAGCGGATCTTTTATGTGCAGGGCATGAGCGGGAACATCGATTCGGGCGCGTGGGATCACCTGGCCGAGGACGATCTGCTCAAGCATTTCAAGCATGTTTTCGCGTGGCGGGTGGGGGATGACCTGGTGGTTGGGCGGCTCTGGTCGAGCAGCGATGGCAAGGGGCGCAAGCGATATCCGATGATCGTGTGCGCGCATTGCGTTGGGCTGCCGCTGCCGTGGGCGTTTGCGCATATTCTGCCGCAGTTGGAGAAGGTGGAGGCCGAATGCACCGCGGCCACAACGGCTTCGACCGTTCGCTCCATCATGGACAAGGCGCGCGAGGAATTGCGCAGCCTCATTCCCGGCCGCGACGGCCAGCGCGACAACGCTGATTCATCCGCCCTGCCCAATCCCCTGGCCACGCTGGCGATGCGGCCGGAGATGGGCGCTGAGCTCAAAGGCCTGCTGGCGATCCTCTATCAGGTGGAGCGCGAGTTGGCGCCGTTCCGGCCCAATCAGAAGAGCGACCGTTCTGTACAGATCGCGCCGCGGCATCTGCGGGTGCCGGCTTGCGCGCCGACGGCGGATGAGGCCATGGTTCTGTGGCTGCGCTTCATGCTCACGCAGCTCGATCCGAACACGCCGCTGTGCGTGATCTATCCGCTGGAGGAGCAGTTCATCGACCTTATCGTAGGGGAGCCGACGCCGACGCAACTGTTTTGCGTGCGGGCATCGGCAAGGAAAATTCCGCTGACGACCGACATTCCCTACAATCTCGATGCAGAGTTCATCTCACGCTCCAAAGGGATGATCGCATCGGCTCATTAGCCCTTCCCTCGCTCCCTTGTGCGGCGGGCTATATCATTAAACATTCGGTGGCGCACGCTTATCCCATCCTGTTGGACCTGGCCGGGAGGCTGGTGGTCATTGTGGGGGGTGGAAAGGTGGCGGTGCGCAAGGCGCGCGGAGTGATCGGCGGCGGGGCGGACAAGGTGCGGTGCGTTGCTCCGGAGATTAATTCGGAGATGCCGTCGCAGGTGGAGCGAATCGTCGGGCCATTCGAGCCTTCGCATCTGGATGGAGCTGGCCTGGCATTCGCGGCGACCAACTCGCCGGAAGTGAACACGGCCGTCGTGCGGGCGTCACGCGAGCGCGGAATTCTGGTAAATCGGGCCGACGCCGATGAGGAGGATGGGGGTGATTTTACGGTGCCGGCGGTGTGGCGCAGTGGCAGCGTGGTCCTGAGTGTTTCGGCCGGGAGCCCGGCATTGTCGGCGGCGCTGCGGGATGAAGTTCAAAACATTACCGGCCTGGGAAAGTATCTCGACATGGCGGAGGTGCTCAGGGCGCTTCGCCCGCGTCTGCGCGAAATGGCATCCCTTTCGACAGACCAGCACACGCAGGCGATGCGCGACCTGGTCACCCAGCCGGCGCTGGATGTGCTCGCAAAGGATGGAGCGGATGCGCTGTGGCGCTGGCTGGTCGATCGATTCCCGGAACTGAAGGGGGAAAAGACGCCATGAACCCAACCATCGGAGAATTGGTCCTGCTCGGCGTGGCGGTGGCGCTGCTGACGTGCGGAATGGCGATTTCGCTGGCCCGGCTCTGGTCTTCGGCCGCTTCGTTGCGCCTGGTTGCCAAGATCTGCGACTACCTGGGGCTGGCCGCGGCCATTGGCGTGATCGTGTGGCATTCGGCGGCGCGCGGGGCATGGCAGCCGATGCGGGATAATTTTGATGCCCTGATCTGGCTGGCGATCCTGCTGGCGCTGTTTGTGATGTACGTGCAGCGGGTCAAGCCGATTACCGGGTTGGACTGGTTCGTGATGCCCATCGTCATGATGCTGCTGGCGGGGGCGGGATTTTTTGGGGCGCACGAGCTGCACATCTACCAGCCGCTGCGCGATACGTGGATCTGGGTGCATCGCGTCACCGCCTATGGCGGCGCGGTGGCATTCGCGATCGCAGCGCCAGTGGGGGCGATGTACGTGATCGCCAGCCGGCGGCTGCGGAGCAAATCGCCCGGGCCATCATTTGCGAGCCTGGAGCGGCTGGAGCGGTTGATGATGTCGTCGGTCACGCTGGGCTTTGCGCTGCTGACGGTGGGATTGATCACCGGCGTGGTGCGGATGATTGCCGAGAAGAGCAGCCCGCCGATGCCCAAGCTGCTGCTGGCGTCGCTGGCGTGGGTGGTTTACGCGGTGGTCATGCACGCGCCGATCAATCCGCGTTTTCGCGGCCGGCGCGCGGCGATACTCAGCATTTTCGGCTTCATCCTGGTTTTTGGCACGCTGGTCGCGGTGCAGTTCATGCCGACGGGAGGCAACGGTTGATGCACCGGCTTCTCCTTGTCGGGTTGAATCACACCACCGCGCCGCTGGAGGTCCGCGAGGGGTTGGTGTTTGATGAACAGCAGGCGGCCGAGGCGCTGCGGAAACTGCGGGAGAAGTTTCCCGAGGCGGAGGCGGTGCTTTTATCCACGTGCAATCGAATTGAGATGTACGTCTCGCGCACGGTTCACGGTCATCCGCGCGACGAGGAGATGATTGACTTTCTGGCCGGATTTCACGGGCTTCCGCCGGCGGTGGTGGTGGGGCACTTTTATCGCAAGACTGACAAGGCCGCAGCGGCGCATCTTTTCGCGGTGGCATCGTCCCTGGATTCGATGGTCCTGGGCGAAACGCAGATTGTCGGCCAGGTGCGGCGGGCGTATGACATCGCCCGCGACGCCGGCGCAGCCGGGGCAATGCTCAATCCGCTGTTTCAGCGGGCGCTGGCGATTGCCAAGCGGGTGATGAGCGAAACGCCGCTGGCCGAGGGACGGCTCAGCGTCGCCAGTGTCGCGGTGGATTATGCACGGCGAATTTTCGATCGATTCAACGACAAGACCCTGCTGTGCATCGGCGCGGGGAAAATGGGGGCGCTGGTGTTACAGGGCTTCGCAGCCCTTGGCCCGGGGAAGCTGCTGCTGATCAATCGTGATCCGACAAAAGCGGAAGCGCTGGCAAAACAATTTGGCGGAGAGGCATCGGGCCTGGGGAAGCTCGATGAGCACCTGACCGCTGCCGATATCGTGATCTCATCCACTGGTTCGGCACATCCGATCATCACCGGTGAGCGTTTCGAGCACCTGGTGAAACAGCGGCGATATCGGCCGATTTTCATCATCGATATCGCCATGCCGCGCGACGTCGAAGCGGCGGTGGGCCAGATCGAAAACGTCTATCTTTACAACATTGACGATCTCCAGCAGGTCGTTTCGGACACACAGGCGCAGCGGGCTGGAGCCGTCGAGGCGGCGCGGCGGATCGTCGACGAGCAGCTCGAGGAATTCATCGCCTGGCATCGCACACGCGAGCTGGGCCCGCTGATCGATCAGCTTTACAAGCGATATCACCAGGTGGCCCAGGAGGAAGTGGGGCGGACTGTCAACAAATTCGGCCAGATCAGCGAAGAGGAGCGCCAGCACCTGGAAGAACTGGCGCGGCGGATCGTCAACAAGCTGCTGCATGATCCGATCCAGACGCTCAAGCAATCAGACTCAATGCATGGCCAGGCCGGCCAGTATCTTCACGCGATGGAGCGGCTGTTCCATCTGGCCGAGCCGCCGGAGAATCAGGAAAAACTGCCGCCTCAGGAGGAGAATACGTGAACGGTGTCGCGGCCGGAAGTTTCATTTCACGCGATCGATTGATATTAATTGTCGTTGCGCTTGCAGTGATGGTTTTGGGGATTGGATTTTATTCTCGTGATTCGTGGCCCCTGGTCGTTGAGGGGATTCTGGTGGAGGGATCGATAGGGGCCATCTGGCTTTTGTCGGCGACGCTTCTTGGCGATGTCGTCGCCGCCCGGCTTGGGGTGAGCGGCCTGCTGCGATGGTGTACGGCGGCCGGCCTTGGGCTGGGGTTCTTCAGTCTGGCGATGCTGGCAATGGGGGTGGGGGGGATCCTTGGCTTCGGCTCATGCGCGGCGCTCCTGCTGCTTGCGGCCGGCGTGGGACTGGGGGATTTTTACTTATCCAAGAAGAAGTTGGGGTGGGAGCGCAGCGCTGAGCCGCGCGCATCGTGGCATTGGTTATGGCTGCTGATCATTCCGTTTGGGGTGGTGGCGCTGGTTGGCACCAACGTCTTTCCGGCCGTTCTGTGGTGGCCGAACGACCCGCATCCCTACGATGTCCTTGGCTATCACTTGCAGGTGCCGCGCGAATGGTACGAGATGGGACGGATTGCCCCGCTGCGGCACAACATGTATTCGTTTTTTCCCTTCGCGGCCGAGATGAATTATCTGCTGGCGATGTACATCCGTGGCGGGCCGTGGGCGGGCATGTATCTCGCGCAGTTGATGAGTTTCGCCTACATGCTCCTGGCTGTCCTCAGCGTCGCGGCGGCGATGCCCACTCGCCCGGCCGGGATCATGGCGGCGGTGGCGATGGGCATTGTGCCTTGGACAGCGCAGCTTGGGGCCATGGCTTACAACGAATCGGCGCTCCTTTTATATGTCGCGCTGGCCGCAGCGTGGATGATGCGGGCGCTGACGATTAGAACTGGTCTTATCAGGGACATGACCGTCGCCGGCGTGATGGGGGGACTTGCCTGCGGAGTCAAATACACCGCTGTCCCAACCGTGCTGATTGGATTCGCAGCCGCTGCCGTCGGGGCAGCGCTGCTGCTTTGCCGAACGAAATTGAAGCGCATCACCCTTGCTGCCGTCGTTTCCCTGCTGGCGGGCCTGCTGGTGTTTTCACCCTGGCTGATTCGCAATGCAGTTTGGGCTGGGAATCCCATATTCCCGCTGGCGATGAAACAACTCGGCCGCGCCCATTTCACGCCAGAGCAGGTGGAGCGCTTCGAGCGCGCCCATCGCGCTGTTCCGGAATCCTCCAGCGTCTCCACTCGAATATCAGCTTTCTGGCAAGAAGTCATTGCCGACTGGCGCTTTGGCTGGTTCCTGCTCCCGATGGCACTCATTTCGGCCGCGATAAACTGGCGCCGGGCAGACGTGGCGTTTCTTTTCCTCGGCGTCGTGGTGATGGCCGCTTTCTGGATGGGCATGACCCACCTGATGGGCCGATTTTTTGTCCCGGCCCTTCCGTTGCCGGCAATGCTGATCGGCTATCTTGGCCTAAACCCGCGCGCGGCGATTCTTGCCGCCAGCGCGCTGGTTCTCATGGCCTGTACGACCTTCTTCGGCCTCCATCGCGAGTTTTTATCGTCGCTCGAGAAGCGATACGCCTACGACGGCCTCTTCCGCCTGCGCAACCCCAGCATGCTCTGGCCCCCTGAATTGGCCGACATCGAAAAATCCGGCGGCAAGCTCGCCCTCATCGGCGATGCTCAGGCCTTTTACCGCCCGCTTCCCATGACCCGCCTCCAGTATCGCACCATCTTCGACGTCGTCGTCCCGCCCGGAAAAAACATCGTCGATGCCTGGCTCGGCCGTGATCTCGATGACCTGCGACAGGACCACTACATCATTCTGAACCCCGGCGAGCTCAATCGCCTCTCCAAAACCTACTACGGCATCCCTGCCGTCCCGCCGCAATGGCAGCGGCGCAACGACGAGACCATCATCCTCGCACCGACAGGACGACATTAAGAGCATATTACAGGACCATCTCCCATCCGATCTCCACAGACATGACCGAGCGCCAAAGAAGCTCTCTTTCGAGCCGCATCTGATCAACTGTTGTTGAATTCAATCCGATTCACATAGGTCCGGACCGGGCAGTCAATTCGCTGCGCTTAGGCAGCGCGCAGGCATGAAGCTACAGACCAAATTCATTCTGTGGGTTAGCGCCGTCATCATCATCATCATGACTGCCGGTGGCCTGTGGTTTTATCAGCACCAGCACTTTGTCAGCGGCATGAGCGATGAGGCCAAGATGGAACTGGGCCGCAGCGTCGCACTCTGGATCGGATGCCTGACCGCCGCCACCGTCCTGGCTGTTTCCATGCTGGCCCGTCTGCTCGTCTCGATGCCGGTACGGCAGATGGGCCGAAAGATGGCCTCGATCGCCGAGTCCCGCGCTTACCATGACCATCTCAACGAAGCTTCCCGCCATGATGAGCTGGGAATGCCCGCCCGCGCCTTCAATCAGCTCCTCAACGAAGTCCGCCAGCACGTCGATGCTCTTCGCAGCGCCAACGAGAATCTGGAGAAGCGGGTCGAAGAGCGGACCGCCGAGATTGCCCGCAGCAATCTCGAGCTGGCCGCCACGCGCCATGTCGCCCTCGACTGCATCATCACCATGGACCACGAGGGCATGATCACATCCTTCAACGCCGCCGCCGAACGCACTTTCGGCCATCGCAGCGAGCAGATCATAGGCAAACCGCTCGCCGAGATGATCATTCCCTCCGCCTATCGCGAGCAGCACAAGCGCGGGCTGATGAACTATCTCAAGAAAGGCTCCGGACCGCTCATCGGCAAGCGCATTGAAATGAGCGCCCTCCGCTCCGACGGCCAGGAATTTCCCGCCGAGCTTTCCATCATCGCCGTGAACATCAAAGGTGTTCCTCTTTTCACCGCCTATCTCCGCGACATCACGGCCGAGAAGCGCGAGCAGGAACTGCACGGGGATCGCCGCCTGGTGCTGGAAATGATGGCCGAGCGCCGGCCGCTTGAGGAAATCCTCACGCAACTGGTCCTGCTCTTTGAGCGGCAGCATCAACACACCGCGGCCGCCGCCATGCTGCTGGTCGATTCCAAGTTCCACCACGTCGCCGCGCCGAGTCTTCCGGTCGGCGTGCGGGCAGCGCTGGAGACATTGCCGGCGCTCCCAAGCCCATTTCACCGCTGCAATCCCCAGGAAGCCACAAGCACTCTGGAGACCGACATTCGCGCCGATTCCTCCTGGGAGCCGCTTCGCGAGGAGGCCGCCAAATGGGGCCTGGTCCGCTGCCAGGTGGCGCCTTTGCTCTCCAGCGCTGGCGAACTCATCGGCGCGTTTGCGATTTATTTCCGCGAAGGCGGCCCCGACGATGTGGACAAAACGATTTTGGAAATGGTCCGCCGCAAGGCCGCCATTGCCATCGAGCAGCGCAGCCTCGCCGACCAACTCGCCCACCAGGCCCGCTATGACACGATCACCGGCCTGCCCAACCGGATCATGCTCGATGACCGCCTCCAGCAGGCTGTTGCCCGCTCGCGTCGCGATGAGCTCCCCGTAGGCCTTTTGCTCATCGACATCGACCGCTTCAAGGTGGTCAACGACACCCTCGGCCATAAGGCCGGCGATCTGCTGCTGCGGCGCATCGCCCAGCGCCTGGGCGTCGGCCTGCGCGAGGCGGATACGCTCTCGCGAATCGAAGGTGATGAATTCGCGGTTGTTCTCCCTGGAATGGGCGACTCCGAAGCCGCGGCGCGGGTTGCGGGCCGTCTGCTCGAGCTGCTCAAAGAGCCGTTCGTGATCGAGGGCCGTGAAATCTTCATCGGCGCCAGTATCGGCATCAGCATCTTCCCGCAGGATGGCTCGGATTCAGTGACTCTGCAAAAGACGGCCGATACGGCGCTGCACATGGCCAAAAGCGCCGGCCGCGGCAATTTCCGCATGTTCGCCCCCGAGATGAATGCTGCCGCCCTCGAGCGGCTGCAAATGGAAACCAACCTGCGCCGCGCTGTGGAGAGCAAGGAGCTTCAGGCCGCATATCAACCCAAGGTCGACCGCGAGGGCCGAATGGTCGGCTTGGAAGCGCTGCTCCGCTGGTCGCACCCATCGCTCGGACCGATTTCACCGGCCAAATTCATTCCACTGGCCGAGGAATGCGGGCTGATCGTCCCCATGGGCATGTGGGTTCTCAACGAAGCCTGCCGTCAGGCGAAGGCATGGCAGAAATCCGGACTGCGTCCCATTCCGGTCGCGGTGAACGTATCGATGCTGCAATTCGCCCAGCCCGATTTTGTCGCTTTCGTGGCCGAAACGCTCAAGCAGCACGAGCTGGATGCGCCGTGGCTGGAACTGGAGGTCACCGAGAGCCTGTTGCTCCACGATGCCTCCGCCACCGCCGCCAAGCTTGAGGCGATTCGCGATCTGGGCGTGGGCGTCGCCCTGGATGATTTTGGCACCGGCTATTCATCTTTGGCCTATTTGCAGAAGCTCCCCATCGACACTCTCAAGATCGACCGCTCTTTTGTAAGCGCGATTGAGGAACAGACGACGGTGATTCGCGCCATTCTCTCCCTGGCCCACAGCCTCGGCATGAAGGTGATCGCCGAAGGCGTCGAGACCATTGCCCAGCGCGAATTTCTCCTCTCCATCGGCTGCAACGAGATGCAGGGTTATTTCTTCAGCAAGCCGGTGCCGCCCGAGCAGATCGAGACGCTGATGCGGGCGGACCAGCCGCTGGGGGGCGCGCTCCTGCCCTGGGCGAAAAGCGCTTAAATGTCGTCCGCAGTGGATCACTGGATCACCGATCATTCCGTTCGTCTTGTGACAACCTGCCGCATACGATATAGTTCCCAATTCGGGCCCAAAAACCCGGGGCGTAGTTCAGCTTGGTTTAGAACGCTAGACTGGGGGTCTAGAGGTCGCAGGTTCAAATCCTGTCGCCCCGACTTGATGAAACGGCAAGCCCTTCGATCAGCAAATCGAAGGGCTTTCTCATTTCATAAGCGAGAGTTGCGCCTTGCAGCGTGAAGTTCAAACAGACCATTTGCAGCAATTGACGCTTTGCCGAGCAATCGGCGGTAAGCCAAAGCTCTTGAAGGCTTTGGGAAAGTTCAAACACTTTTTGCGCTAGTTCCGCCTGCTCATCGCGGCCACGGTCAACGGCTTCCAATTGCAGGGTGAGGGCCGCCGTACGGTCGCGCATTTCGGTGTTCTTGCGCGCGAAGGTGTCCGCGTCGATTTCGTCCAGCAAGCGCAGGTTCAATAGCCGATCCTGCTGCGCGCGCAGCGCGCTCAACTGCCGTTGCACGTCATCTGTCCGCGTACGCGCTTCGACTTGCTCCGTTTGCGCCCACTGGCGAAGCGTGCGCGCAAACCAATCGCGCACCTCTTGCGGCTGTTTCATGCGCGCAAACAGCGCGAGGGTCTGCGCGTCTAACTCTGCTTCGGTGAGCCGCACGCGCGGGTGTCCCGGCGCGTTGTATTTAGAGCAGCGGTAATAGACGTATTCCTTGCCGCTGCTCTTTTTGATGATCGATTCGCCAGTGACCGGCGCGCCGCAATGCACGCAGCGCACCAATTCGCCCGCGTATGTCAGTTCGTGCGCCTTGTACAGCTTCTCACCGGCTAGGACTTGCACGCGATCCCAAGTAATGCGGTCAATGATCGGTGTGTGCGCGCCGGGATGCCAATGGTCCTGATAGAACACTTCCCCGATGTACGCGCGGTCGCGCAAAATCTTGTGAACCTTGCTGCGCGTCCATGTCGGCTGCGCGTCAGAGTAAGTCACACCCTCGCGCGCAAGGCGGGCAACGATCATATCCAGAGTGTGATTTTGATGAGCGTAAAGACTAAAGACGTAGCGCACGTTCTGCGCGCGCTGCTCGTCAATCTCAACAATGCTGCGCCCGTCAATGCGCACGTTGCGATAGCCGTAGGGGGCGAGGCCGACGAACAGGCCAGCTTGCACGCGCTTGGAAAGCCCCTCGCGCACGTCAACGCTTTGCTGTTCGGTGTAGAAGCTCGCCATGCTGGCGAGCATGCGCCGCTGCATGCGCCCCGCTGGCGTGTGTTCTGTCGGCTGGCTCACGCTGATAAAGGGGATTCCCTGTTCGGATTCCAGC
>DASYUA010000226.1:0-1919 GCA_036001665.1 Tepidisphaeraceae bacterium | reverse complement strand
GGTGGTGGCGAGAGGGGTGCAATTCCTGCTGCGCCCACCTCAAAAACCTCCGTTGCTTCGTCAATTCCCTTGATCAGATATGGCCCGTGAGCCATCCACGTCAGCTTTGGTAACTCTTCGTCCGTCGCGTTGTCCCATCGTGGATGATCGCTGACAAACTGCCGGGCTTCGTTGAAGGCGGCGCGGGTCAGGAGGATTTGCCCGGGCTGCGCCAGCGACGCCAGGTGCGATGCGATGTCAGCGGCCAATCCTGTCAACTTCGCTGGGCCACGCGGGTCATCTAATTCCGCCAGCTCTCCCAGATGAATCCCAAGGCGAATCTGAATCGGTTCCTCCGGCCACGGTTCGCGCGCCATCGCCTGCTGTAGCAACAACGCCGCCCGCACGGCATCAGATGGTGTTTCGAATGAGACGAAGTAGCCGTCGCCCAGGTCATTAAGGATTGCCGAGCCCGGCGTCGAAGCGGTGATTTGCTGGAAAATCTCGTCATGACGCGCCAGCAGCCTGGAATATGCCGGGACTCCCAATTTGCTCTTCAGACCGGTCGAACCCACGATGTCGCTGAACAACATCACCATGAGCCGGGAACGATTGGCGATTGCTGGCATCGGTTGATCAGTTGGTGGCGAAAGCCCAAAACTCTCAAAGTATCCAACGCGCACTCCCGTTTCGCAAGCGGCCACCCGTTTGCGGCGGGCGGTTGTACAAGTAGCATCATGGGCCGCGATATGCTTTACCCGCTTAAATTTCAGCCGCGGTTGCTTGAGAAGATGTGGGGGGGGAGGAAGATGGAAGCGCTGCTGGGGAAACGACTGCCGCCCGATAAGCCGATCGGAGAGAGCTGGGAGCTTTATGATTTTCCGCCGGGGGTGATTGATCAATCGGGGGAGTGGGTGAGCTCGGTAGTGGCCAATGGGCCGCTGGCGGGGCGGACGCTGCATGAGTTGATCCAGGACTTTGGGAAGGCGCTGCATGGCGATGTGCCGCTGATTGGGCCGGAGGGGCAGTTTCCGATCCTGATCAAATTTCTGGATGCACGCGAGAATTTGTCGGTTCAGGTGCACCCGGATGCGGCGTATGCGGCGGCGAATCCGGGGACGTATTTGAAGACGGAGGCGTGGTACATCATTGACGCCGATTCGGGGTCGATCATCTACAAGGGTCTGAAACCGGGCGTGGATCGGGCACGACTGCGGCATGCGCTGGCGACCGATGGGGTGGAAGAGTTGCTGAATACGATTCCGGCGAAGGCTGGGCATCATGTGTTCCTCCCGAGCGGGACGGTGCATGCGCTGGGGGCGGGGATTTTGCTGGCCGAAATCCAGACGCCGAGTGATACGACGTTTCGGCTGTTCGATTTCAACCGGATCGATCCGGCAACGGGGCAGGGGAGGAAGCTGCACATTGCTGAGGCGCTGGACTGCATTGATTTTGAACCGCAGCGCGAGCCGCCACAGAGGAGGGACCATGTGGCGGGGTTGTTCACGACGGTTTCGCGTCTGGTCACCTGTCCGTATTTCAAGCTGGAGAAGGTGCGGTTTACGGAGGGGGTCGAGGAGCCGGTGCCGTATGATGAGCCGGTGGTGTGGATCATGCTGGAGGGGCGGGCGCGGATCACCGTTGACCGGGTCAAGGAAGCGGTGACGCTGGCCAAGGGAGAGACGATTTTGTTGCCGGCGCAGATGCAGAATCCGGTTATTAAGACGGAGTTGGACTGCATTTGGCTGGAGGTGACGTTTGCGACGAAGGGGGAGGTGAGGTGAGGGGATTGAGAGGGGGTGGCGGGGTGGTGGAAGTGGGGGTGGGGGAAGGGGTTGGGGGGGAAATGGGTTCGTTTTGAACTTTGTTTGTGGTTTGTGGTTGGTTGTTTGTGGTGGGTGGTTCTTCTTCGTAGGTTCGGGGGTGGGCTTCGCGGTATT
>DASYUA010000225.1:0-10608 GCA_036001665.1 Tepidisphaeraceae bacterium | reverse complement strand
TGGAGAAGAAAAGTCCCGCGAGTCTTGGAGTGAAGAGGGCGCGGAAGAAGGCCTGAGTCATGAAGGTGGCGGTGCCGAGGATGCGGAGGAGGAGGTTTTTTTTGCCGAAGGAGGCGAAGGGGAGGCGGCGGATTTCGACTTTATTGATTACTTCATGCGCGGGGTAGATGGCGTTGGGATTCTCGAAGCCGCGGCGGGAGGTGTAGACGAGGACGCGGTGGCCACGTTTGGCGAGTTCATACGCAACATCAGCAATATGTTGTCCCACGCTTGCGGGATCTGGGACAAGGACTTGGGAGATGATGAGGATGGTTTTCAAGCGGGTGTTAATCGGGATCGTAGGGTTCGCTTTGCGAACCGGTTCGCGGAGCGAACCCTACCATGCCACCCCAAGGGACGTTATCACCGTGCATACCGGCTGGCCATTTGATCGTAAATCCAGCGGTAGGTTTTCTCCATGCCGTCGCGGAGTTTGGTGTCGGGGGCCCAGCCGAGGAGCTTTTTGATCAGGGTGTTGTTGCTGTTGCGGCCGTTGACGCCCTTGGGGGCGCTGAGGTTGTAGTTGCGCTTGAGCTTGATGCCAGCGATGTCTTCGACGATGTCAACGAGCTGGTTGATGGTGACACCTTCATCGGAGCCGAGGTTGAGGGGTTCGGTGATGTCGCTGTCGATCAGCAGGTTGAGGCCCTTGAGGCAGTCGGAGATGTACATGAAGGAGCGGGTTTGCCTGCCGTCGCCCCAGATTTCGATTTCGTGTTTGCCGGTAAATTTGGCGTCGATGACTTTGCGGCAGATGGCGGCCGGCGCCTTCTCGCGGCCGCCTTCCCAGGTGCCGAAGGGACCGTAGACGTTGTGGAAACGATAGACGCGCGTCGGCACCTTGAAGTCTTCGCGGAAGTGGCGGCACATGCGCTCGGAGAAAAGTTTTTCCCAGCCATAGCCATCTTCGGGCATGGCGGGGTAGGCATCTTCTTCCCTGAGAAACACGTCGAGCTTCTTGTCCTTCTGCTTGTCGGCGTTATAGACGCAGGCGGAGGAGGCGTAGAAGAAGCGTTTGACGCCATGTTCACGGGCGGCCAGGAGCAGATGGGTGTTGATCAGGACGCTGATCATGCACAGGCCCTTGTTGTTTTCGATGAAGCCCATTCCGCCCATGTTGCAGGCGAGGTTGAAGACGTGGTCAGCGCCTTTGACAGCCTTGTAGGCGTTGTCGCGAAGGTTGAGATCGGCCACGACGTTTTCGGCCTGCCCATGGACCTGGTACCACTCGCTGGTGGGCTTGACATCGACGCAGCGGACGTGTTTGAAGCCTCTGCGAACGAGATCGCCGACCAGATGGCCGCCGATGAAGCCGCCGCCGCCACAAACGACAACTGAGCTGTTTACATCCATTCTTTTACGTCTCCGGAGAGTGTTTGCCCGACGCCCGCTATCGTCATTATGAAAGGCGTATGGGGCCAGTCAAGAAATCGGGGAAAGGTCCGGTAATTGACGGATTTGGAACCGATTTATTGGCTCCGGCGGCCCTCGCGAAGCTATTACGGCGGGGAGAAGGCAGGGTTCAGGTGATAAAGATGAGTTGATGGGGAGCGGGCGGCCGCTGCGAATCGGGCTATTGGCGGGTGAGGCGCGGGGGTATAATTGGGGGATCACAACTGGAGATGCCCCATGAGAAGGATTGAGCTACTCGCCGGCGTCGTTCTCATTTGCCTGTGTGCTTCGGCCGCCCAAGCGCAGAACAACAACTTTTTCAATCGTGGGGGAGTCGGTCTTTTCAATCCGATCATCGATGTGGTCAACACCGGGAACAGCCTGGTGGTGCAGCCGACGGTGTCGGCGGATCGGAAGTATGTGACGTTGACCGGCCGATACCAAAACGCCCAGTTGGTAAGGATTGAGAACTTTCAGTTCTTTGGAATTGCCAACCAGGGAGGCCCGGTGGGAGGCGCTGGAGGAGGCGCGCAACAGGGGCAACAGCCTGGCGGCGGCGGGCAGATTCAACTGCCCGTGATGCAGGTGATTGGGCTGGATATCAATGCGTCAGCGCCGGTTGAAATAAGAAAGCCCGGGCCGGGGCCGGTGCTGCGTCAGCAGGGGATGTTCCTTATCTCACCGCCGTAATAGACCATCATGTCAGGCGGAAAACCCAAAAGCGGCGAAGGCGGAGGTCTTTCATCCTGGGGTCCGACGACTCCGGAGCCCAAATCGTTCGTGCGCCGATTTCGCTGGCTGATTGTGGCGGGATCGATTCTGGTTTTGCTTTTTCTGCTGGTGGTGTTGGCGCCGACGCTGGCGAGCATGGGGTGGGCCAAGTCGATCGTTCTGGGACAGATCAACGATCAGTTGAACGGGACGATTGAGGCCAAGGAATGGGACTTGAACTGGTTTGGGGGCATCGAGCTGCGCGGGGTGAGGCTGCTGGATAAGAAGCGGGCGCAGGTGGCGGAGATGAAGCTGCTGCGGACGGAGTTGTCGGTGTGGGATGTGGTTTTTGGCGATTATTACACGCTGGGAAAGACCAAGGTGGAGGGGCTGGCGGTCAACTTCAAGCGATATAACGATGGAACGACGAATTTTTCGAATCTGGTGAAGAAGCCGCCGGGGCAGAAGGAAGCGAAGGAGCCGCCGCCGTTTGTGATGCCGGATTTGAAGGGGGATTTTGACATCGATTTCCGGGGGACAGTGGAGCAGGAGGATGAGAAGGGGAACTGGCAGACGATCTATGTTGAGCGCAGCTTGGCGAAGGTGAAGGTGCCAAATATCAATTCGACGCTGGTCAATCAGTTGGATATCGAGGTGAGGACGGCCGAGGGGAAGAGCGGCAAGCTGGTGGCCAGCGGGTCGGTGAAACTATTTGACCGGTTCAAGGTGGACCAGGAGCGGTTTAACGCGGATGAGAACGTGGAGTTGCAGAATCTGCCGCTGGCCAGCGTGCTGCCGTTTTTGGATGCGCAGCAGATTACGAAACTGAGCGGGGTTGGGAATTCGAAATTGCAGTTGAAGATGGCGGGGGTGGATGATTTTACGGTGGAGGGGAATACGACGGTTGATGATCTGGCCGTGGGCGGGCCGGCGATGAAGGCGGATACGTTTTCGGCGAAGAAATTTGTACTGGAGATTCCAAAGACGAGTTTTGCGCGGGTTAATGGGCGGATCAAGACGGGGGAGTCGGCCGCATCGACGCCGATCGTGATTCGATTTGATGAGAACTTGATCGTGGTGGCGGTGGATGCGCCGATCGGGGCGCTGCAAAACGTTTTGGAGAACAAGAAGCCGGGGGCCGACGGGCAGGTGGCGGCGACGGTGGATGTGGAGCTGAAACCGCTGGCGGCGCAGTTGCCGCACATGCTGGATTTACCGGAGGGCGTGAGCATTGAGGCGGGGCATTTGAAGCAGGTGATGAATCTGGCGCTGTCGGCCGACAAGGCAGTGGTCAAGCAGGTGCTGGATTTGACGGAGTTGCGGGGGATGCGCAAGGGACAGGCGATTTCGGCCAAGCCGGTTCATCTCACATTTGATGCGACGAGTCTGGGCGGTGGGGGGGCGGTGCCGGATTTGCGGAACTTTGTCATTGGGCTCACGAGCGGGTTTGCGCAGATCAATGGGACGGGCGAGTCGCTGGCAAAGCATCATGTGGATGGCACGGTGGATCTGGCCGCGGCGCAGCGGGAATTGGGGCAGTTTTCGGCCTTTTTCAACAAGGCGGAGATGGCGGGGCAGGTGCAGTTCAAGCTGGATACGGTCGGGGATTTGCTGCGGCGCGATGAGATGCCGACGGTGGATGCTTCGCTGACGGGACGGGGATTGGTGATTAAAGGGGTTGCCGAGCATGAGATTCGCGAGGATTGGCTGGCGGCGACGGCCAAGGGGAAATTGGTTTTTGAAGAGACGGTTTTGAAGTCGGTGCAGAATGCGGCGGTGGGCGTGAAGACCAGCCGGCCGGAAAAGCCAACGATGGATGTGAACCTGGTGGGGGATGTGGTGCTGGCGCCGTTTGCGGTGCCGAAGTTTGAGGTGTTGCAATCAAATATTGATTTGCCGGCGGTGCAGCGGGAGTTCGCGGCGTTTATTCCGCCGACGAAGGTGACGTTTCCATCCGGGAATATCTCGGTGCAGGCGGCGGGGAAGTTGGATGCAAATGGGGCGAGTTTGACCTCACTGCGGGTGAATCCGCAGAACCTGACAATTGTGCAGGATAAGAAAACGGTGTTGAACGATTACACCGGCACGCTGGAGATGGTCGGGGAGCTGCGGCAGGCGGGGCAGACGATTGATGCGCGGCTGTCGAAATTAAGTCTCACGGATAAGAAGAATTTGCTGGAGATCGAGAAGGCGGGGAATGGGGATTTGGTTTTCAATCTTCAGCCGGATGGGTCGTTTACCGGCAATGGCAAGGTGGCGATCAAGAATGCGGATTTGAAGGCACTCAATGATATTGCGCAGGCGGCCAGCGCGACTCCGCCGCCGGGGCGAAATGAGCCGGGGCAGCTTGAGAGCGGGAACCTGGCCGGGACGCTGGAGCTGGTGCGGGCGGAGAAGGACAAGACGATTTTGATTGGCGAGCTCAATGCGACCAATTTGACCATCAGCGATCCGCAGAAGCTGTTTCGCAATGAGAAAGTGTCTGTTTCCATCCGGGCAACAGCCAACGATAAGTTTTCGTTGATCGATCTTGGCCAGCTTGATCTGCAAAGCTCGTTCATGCGGGTTTTGCTGACGGACACGGTGATTCATCGGCCGCTGGATGGCGCGCCGGTGTCGCCGCTGGAGATGTTTGAGAAGGCGCGGATGGTGATGGATGTTCCGGATTTGGCGCGGGGGTATTCGCTGGTGATGGCGTTTATTCCGGAATCCAGGACGCCACGGCCGGCAACTGCTCAACCGAAGGCGGCGCCAGCGCGGGATCGTGATATAGCGACGGAGCGGATTTCCGGCCCGCAGCGGCAGGCCCCCGATGCGGCGAAACCGGCGGGCGATGAGCCGGTGCGAATCGCCCGCGGAGCGGCGAAGGGGACCGTGGTTATTTCGCGGGTGGAAAAAGCGCTGAAGGTGGAGATGCAGGATCTTTCGGGGCAGAAATTGGAGCTGACCCGCGGGAAGGGGAGATTTGGGCCGCGGGATGTGATGCTGAATCTGGCGCTGCTTCTCCAGCCGGTGGCGGGGGCCGATCCAAACAAGCCGATGTCGGAGCAAATTCAGGATGTGCAGATCACGCGGCTGGATGGAAATCTCGGCATCGCTGATGTGCGGTTGGAGGAGCCGATTGCGCTGAAGAATTTGAATTCGACGATGGAAGCGGCGGGGGCGATCAAGGCGAGCGGGGATATTGAGGCGCTGGCGGATTTTCTGGAGGTGTTGGGTTTCGTCGATCCGGGGACGCTATCGGATTATCACGGGTCGTATTCGCTGACACAGAAGATCAGCACGAAGCAGGAGACGATGTCGGCCGCGGGGCAGGTCAATATTGCGGATTTGAAGATCGGCAATCGCAACGCGCCGCAGTTTCAGGAGCGATTGCTGGCGGTGAATAATGAATTGGCCATCGATCAGAAGGCCAATGTGATCACGATCAACAACCTGGCGCTGAACATGCAGGACAGCAAGGCGCTGGAGGTGATCATTAAGAATGGGAAGATCGAAGACTATGAGAAGAGCCGGAAATTCGATGATTTGAAGATGTCGTTGAGTTATGACGCGGCGAAGGTGTGGGCGATTGTGCGGCCGATGTTGAGCGTCGAGCAGCAGAAGCAGTTCAAGGATTTGCGGGTGGCCGGTGTGGTGAAGGACCGGGAGTTCAGCATCACCGGCGGATTTCCCAAGGATCCGAAGAAGGACCGTCGCGGAGTGGCGCAAAGCCCGCTGGAATCGACGACGGTGAAGGGAAGTCTCTATCTCGATCAACTGGAATATCAGGGAATGCTGGCGGAAGATTTGGAGATTCCGCTTTATTTCAACAAGGGCGTCCTCCAGACGATTTACAAGGACAAACCCGACAACCAGTTTACGCACGCCGCCAAATACAGCGGCGGGACGATCGACCTGAGCGGGCTGTCGATCGATCTGCTGGCCGATCATCCGCGGGTGACAGCGCTGCGGAAGAATTACAAGCTGCTGGACAATGTGGAGGTGAAGAAGGAGTTTGTGGATACGTATCTGGGGAGTTCAAGCCCTCTGTTCACCGGCACCGAGGATGCTCGCGGAAAGATCAGTGTCACCGTCACCGAAATCGAAAAGCTGCCGCTCGATGAGGCGCTGACCAAACCCAGCAAGCGCGACACCGGCCGCGGCGCTCTGGTCTTTTCCATCACCGACTTGCGGCTCAAGAACGGCATGATGCGGCTGCTGGGCAGCCAGCTCAACATCAAGGTGAACTCCGACGGCACGATCTCGGCGGACATCCACGATGCGAAGATCGGGTTTGAGAATGGAAGGGTCACCAGCGACATCACGCTCAATTTTGGCGGCCAGAATCTGGGCAATCGGGGCACGGTGAGGCTGCGCGATGAGCACATCGAGCAGATGGTGATGCTGATTCCCAAGGATCTCCTGGGCGCCATTCCCGGCATCCGCGATACCAAGCTTCTGCGGGACATGATTGAGGTTCCGGTGACGGGAACTTTGCGCTCGCCGCAGTTGGACATCGCCGGCGCTGCCCTCAAGGCGGTGAATCCGGCCAATATCCTGGAGAATATCCTCCAGCCCAAGCCCAAGGCTCCTCCCGGCGTCATCGGCCAGCCCAGCAAGCCCTGAACAAACTGTCATCGCCAAGCTCTCTCGTTGATTCTCGCCCCCGGCCCAACTATGCTCTGTTTTGATGCGGTCGGGATGATCGCGGTGTGCTGGAGCATGTCGCGGAAGTTGCGGTCGCAGCACTCATTGCCTTTTACCGTAAGAGCTTGCAGGAGGTCCACTTGGCCGACGTTGGTCATCCAAGCCACCGCAGGTTTTCCCTTTCCGAGCGAATCATGCAGCCTGCGCTGCCGCCCGCTCCTGTTGTCGAGCTGGAACAGTACGAGAAAAAGGAGAAATGCGGCCTGTTTGGCATCTGGGGGCCCAAGGAGTCGTCGCAAATCTGTTATCAGGGGCTCTTTGCGCTCCAGCATCGCGGGCAGGAATCGGCGGGAATCGCCGTCTCGGCCAATGGCACGCTCAACGGCCATGCGGGAATGGGGCTGGTCTCCCAGGTCTTTAACCCGCGGATGCTCCGCGAAGAATTGGCCGGCCACGCGGCCATCGGGCATGTGAGATATTCGACGACGGGCTCATCCAAACTGTGCAACGCGCAGCCGCTGTTGCGGCAATATCTGATGGGGCCGGTGGCGGTGGCCCACAATGGGAACCTGATCAATTCGGCGCTGCTGCGGCAGCAATACGAGCAGCACGGCCATATTTTCCAGTCCACGACCGACACCGAAATCATCGTTCATCTGCTGGCCAAGCCGACGCACGTGGAGAAGCACGATCCGATGCCGCACGTGCTGAAGCACTTGCAGGGTGCGTTCAGTTTGTTGTTTTTGTTCCCCAATCGGATTGAGGCGTGCCGCGATCCGTGGGGGATTCGGCCGCTGTCGCTCGGCAAGACGGCCGACGGGCATTGGTGCGTGGCCAGCGAGACCTGTGCGTTCGATGCCGTCGGGGCGCGATTTGAGCGCGAGGTCGAGCCGGGGGAGATCGTGCGGATCGATGGCGATGGGCTCAGCTCGCGGACATTTTCGCCGCCGGCCGACGATCGGGCGCATTGTGTGTTCGAGCACGTCTATTTTGCGAATCCGGCCAGCCGGATATTCGGGCAGAACGTACACATCGTCCGCCAATCACTGGGGAAGCAACTGGCGCGGGAAGCGCCGGTGAAGGCCGATTATGTGATGCCGATGCCCGACTCGGGTCGGTCGGCAGCGCTGGGATTTTCGAAGGAGTCGGGGATTCCGTTTGAGGAGGGGATCGTTCCCAATCGATTCGTGGGGCGGACGTTCATCCTGCCTAATCAGCTTCAGCGCGACCAGGCGGTGGCCATGAAGCTGAACATCATTCCGGATGTGGTGGAGGATCGAAGGATTGTGATTGTGGAGGATTCGGTGGTGCGGGGCACTACAACACAGTCGAAGATGCGGGCGATTCGCCGGGCGGGGGCCAAGGAGATTCACCTGCGGGTTTCCTGTCCGCCGATCCGGCATCCGTGCTTTTATGGAATTGATTTTCCAACCAGCGAAGAGCTGATCGCTCACAATCGCACGGTCGATCAAGTGGCGGCGTTTCTGGAGGTGGACAGCCTGGCCTATTTGTCGCTGGAGGGGATGCTCTCGTGCATGAAGATGGAAAACCGCCACTACTGCACGGCCTGCTGGAGCGGGCACTACAAAATTCCCGTCGATCACCCGCAGAGCAAGTTCGATTTCGAGCGGGATCAGATGAGGATGTTCTGATCTGCGTCCGAGAATCAATCTAAAAATCGACCTGCCCCTAATCCCGCCGGTGCAAGGGTACGATTTACCTTTGGGAGGCGGTTTGCAGAAAGTGCTCATCATCGATGCTGCGCCGACGATTCATGCGCTGCTGGCGGTGCGCCTCAAGGATGAGCCGGTGCAGCTTCATTCGGCGTTCGACGCCGAAGGCGGGATTGCCAGCGCCATCACGCTGGGGCCGGATCTGATCTTATTGGACGTCGATCTGCCAGGCGTGAATGGATTTGAAGTGTGCCACAGGCTAAAGACCGGCGACAAGACGCGGGAGATTCCCATCATCCTGCTGACCGGGGCGACGCAGAGCGAGGAGAAGCTGCGGGGGCTGGAGCTGGGGGCGATGGATTACATCACCAAGCCGTTTGATGATGTAGAGCTGCGGGCGCGGGTGTGGGCGGCGCTGCGGACGAGCTTTTTTCTGAGTCTGCTTTCCAAGAAGGCGATGATCGACGGCGTGAGCGGGCTGTGGAATCGGCCGTATTTTGAACAGCGGATGACGGCGGAAATCTCGCTGGCGCGGCGGAGCGGCAGGCCGGTTTCCTGTCTCATCTGTGAGATCGATGGGTTTGAAAAAATTACCGAGCAATATGGACATCCGGGGGCGGACGAGGTGCTGCGCGCGGTGGGGCAGTTCTTCGTCAACAATTGCCGGATTGAAGATGTGAATTGCCGATTTGCCGGAGAGCAGTTTGGGATTGTCGCCCCGAACACGCCGGCCGAAGGCGCGGTCGATCTGGCCACGCGGCTTTGCGCGACGATCGGCAACACCGACCTGACCTGCCGGGGCCAGCAGATCCGAATTACGTGCAGCATCGGATTCGCGGATCTGGAGGGCGCTGGGAAAATGTCGATGGTCGAGTTGGCTGAACAGGCGCTGCAACGGGCGAAGCAGGGTGGGGGGAATCGGGTTGAGGTTGCCAGGCAAGCGCTGCCGAATGCGGCATAACGGCGGCATTCAACCCATGTGCTTTAGGCCGGCATCTACAGTTACAATGCGTGCATGCACCGGCTCACTCTGCTGATTCTTCTGCTCGTCGCCGCCGCGCCCGCGACAAATCCGGCTCATACCAATCGCCTGGCCAAAGAGAAGTCGCCCTACCTGCTTCAGCATGCGCACAATCCGGTGGATTGGTATCCGTGGGGGGAGGAGGCGTTTGCGAAGGCGAAGAAGCAGAACAAGCCGATCCTCCTTTCCATCGGCTACTCGACCTGCCACTGGTGTCACGTGATGGAGCGCGAGTCGTTTGAGAATGAGCAGATCGCAAAGCTGATGAACGACTGGTTCGTGGCCATCAAGGTTGATCGGGAAGAGCGGCCGGATGTGGATAGGGCCTACATGTTTTTCGTGCAGGCGACGACCGGAGGCGGCGGGTGGCCAATGACGGTGGTGCTGACGCCGGACCTCAAGCCGATTTTTGGGGGGACGTATTTTCCGCCGGAGGATCGGGATGGGATGCGGGGATTTCCGACGGTGCTGACCAAGATTCACGAAGCGTGGGAAAAGGATCAGGGGAAGCTGGCGGAGATGGCCGAGGGATTTACCAGGGCGCTGCGGGCGGACCTTGCCGGAGAGATCAAGCCAACGGGGCCGATGCGGCTGCCGCTGCTGGCGAAGGCGACGGCGGAGTACAAACTGCAATTTGATGAGGAGCGCGGCGGGTTTGGGCGGGCCCCCAAGTTTCCGCGGCCGGCCGTGCTTTATTTTTTGCTGCGCTATCACCAGCGCACCACCGATGGCGATGCGCGGCGGATGACGCTGGCGACGCTTGCGGCGATGGCCAAAGGGGGGATGCACGATCAGTTGGGCGGCGGTTTTCATCGCTACTCGACCGATGGTCGATGGTTTCTGCCGCATTTTGAGAAGATGCTGTATGACCAGGCGCAGTTGGCCGGCGTTTATCTGGATGCGTATCAGCTTACGCACGATGAGTTCTATGCCAGTGTTGCCCGGGACATTCTCGATTACGTGTTGCGCGACATGACCGGCGCTGATGGGCAGTTTTACTCGGCAGAGGATGCGGATAGCGCGGTTGATCGGGACCGGCCGAAGGAAAAAACGGAAGGGGCGTTTTATGTGTGGGCGGCGCGGGAGATTGAGGGGCTGGTGGGGGAGAAGGATGCGCCGCTCTTCAATTATGCTTATGGAGTT
>DASYUA010000224.1:0-11624 GCA_036001665.1 Tepidisphaeraceae bacterium | reverse complement strand
AAGGAGAGGGAGGGGAGGAGAGGGAAGAAGGGGAGGAGGGAGATGGAGGTGGCGGGGATGGATGAACATTGAACATTGAACGTCGAACGTCGAACGTCGAACGCTCGATGTTTCAACGTTCAACGTTCAACTTCCAACTTCCAACGTTCAACGTTCAACGTTCAAAGAAGGACGAATGCCGGGGTACCGGGAGGATGGTGCGGCGAGCCGCACCCTACATGGGGTCGTCGGGGGAAGTGGGGGTGGGGTCGGGGCGGGTTTGGAGTTTGGCGGCCTTGGCGTTCATGTCGGCGATGGCGCGCTCGAGTTTTTGAGCGCGGGAGCGGGAGGAGGCTTCGCGGATCTGGTGGACGGTGCGCCAGATGGTGCTGGTGAGGAGAGTGCCGATGACACTCAACAGGAAGACGGCGAAGACGAGGGCGAGGATGGAGCTGGTGTAGGCGCCGGATTGGCCGAACCAGAGCCACATGGTGACGTGGGTGTCGTAGTTTTTAAGGAGGAAGAGGAGGATGTAGAGGGCGATGAGGCCGAAGAGGATGAGCTTGAACCAGATTTTGAATTTGAGCCAGAGGTTGTTCATGAGTGTTTCATTTTAAAGGAAGTCGGGCAAGAGTGCCCGACCTACCGAAACGGCGGCCAAAACCGCCCCTACATTCTATCGGACACCCTTTTTTACCAGCCGGTGAGGTTGTGGAGGGCGATGCTGAAGCCTTCGACGCCGGGACGGAGGTAGTTGGCGATGGGACAATAGAATATCAGGACGGCGGCGGTGGCCAGGGCGAGGTAGGGGCCGTAGGGGAGCTCGTGGCGTTTGCGGGAGAGGAGCATGTAGAGGCCGACGAGCAGGCCGGCGAAGGGGGCGAGGAAGAAGGTGATGACGGAGGGGCCAGCGCCGATGATAGCGCCGACGCCGAACATGAGGTGGACGTCGCCGAGGCCCATGGCGATGCGGCCGAAGGCGAGGGTGCCGAGGATGCGGAAGATCCAGATGAGGAATGCGCCGATGAGGGCACCGAAGAGGGAGCCCAGTAGCGCGGTGAGCCAGTTGTGGTTTTCGAGGAGATGGGTCCAGGAGGAGTTGAGGGATTTGGAATAGTGGAGGATGAGAGCGAAGAGGAGGGCGAGGGTCATGGGGGGGAGGAGGAAGAGCATTTCCTTGCCGATTTCTTTGCGGATTGCGGAACGGGAGAATTCGGGGGGGCGGTTGGGGAGTTCTTCGCCAGCGGCTTTGGCGCGGGCGAGTTCTTTTTGGAATTCATCCTCGTCGATTTCGAGGGCGGGTTCGCCGTCGGAGAAGCTCTGGGGGATGATGTGGAGGAGGAAGAGGGTGATGCTGATGAGCAGGCCGATGGAGCCGCCGAGGGCGATGGGGGCGGAGATGGATTGGGGGTAGAGGTTGAGGTGGTTGGGGGTTTTGGGATCGTCGATGAGGGTGTGAACGATGATGCCGACGATGGCCATGAGCCAGGGGATTTGCAGGGGGATGGTGAAGGTTTCGGCGTCGATGAGGGAGGCGGCGAGGAGGGCGCAGATCATGAACATGAGCAGGCCGAAGGAGGGCCAGTCGTTGCGGAGGTCGGTGAAGTGGGGATTGCAGGGGCCATCGTGGGAGATGAAGAAGAGGAGGTAATAGGTGACGAGGAGGAGGGCGGTGAGGAGTTCGATGATGGGGTAGCGCGGGGAGATGGGGTTTTTGCAGTAGCGGCATTTTCCGCGGAGGAAGAGCCAGCCGAAGATGGGGATGTTGTCTTTCCAGGCGAGGCGGTGGTTGCACTTGGGGCAGTGGGAGGGGGGATGAGAAAGAGATTCACCGCGGGGGAGACGCCAGAAGACGACGTTGAGGAAGGAGCCGATGGAGGCGCCGAGGGCGAAGAGGAAAATGACGAAGGTGAGGTGGTGGTAGAAGGTCAGTGGGTTGGGATCGGGGAGCGCGGCTGCGGCTAATGACCAATGACCAAGGACCAATGACCAAGGAATGCCCAATGACCAATGACCAATTGCGTTGAGCATTACATGAGGCGGGTGACGTAGTGGACGGCTTCTTCGGGGGTGAGGTTGGTGACATCGAGCTCGCAGTGCATGACTTCGCGGTAGAGGGGCTCGCGCTCGGCGAGCTTGATGCGGATTTCCTGGACGCCGCCGCCGAGGGAGGTGAGGGAGGGGCGGTGAAGAGCGGAGGTGGGGTCGGCCTTGATGCGCTTGTCGAGCTCTTCGGGGTCGCACTTGAGATAGATGATCTTGCCGCCGTCAGCGCGGAGCATGACGCGGTTTTCCTCGCGGATGACGGTGCCGCCGCCGAGGGCGAGGATGATGTCGGACTGCTTGAGGGCCTCGCGGAGGCATTCGGATTCGATGTCGCGGTAATAGGGCTCACCGTGCTCGAGGAAGATGTCGCGGATGCTCTTGCCGCCGGCCTGACGGATGATCAGATCGTCGATGTCGACGAACTTGGCCCAGAGCCGGTCGGCGAGACGTTTGCCGATGGTGGTCTTGCCACAACCGCGATAACCCATGAGTGTTGCGAGCATGTTCATGAAGGATATCGACAAACGGGCGGATGGGGGAGAGGGAATGGTGATGGTAGATCGAAGATGGAGGATGGAAAATCGCGCTCAATCGAGGGGCCGATAAAAGAGCGCAGGACCGGCCGCGGCGGACACCCCTCTTTGCGTCCGGGGGAGCCGGACCTACAATTCGCGGTCATGGGAGAGCTGAAATATAAACGCGTGCTGTTGAAGATCAGCGGGGAGGGATTTTGCAGCCCGGGGGGATTTGGGCTGGAGGCGGCGGAGCTGGAGAACATTGCGACGCAGTGCGTGGAGGTGGCAAAGCTGGGGGTGGAGCTGGCGATCGTGGTGGGCGGGGGGAATTTCATCAGGGGGGCCGATTTTGCGGAGGATGGGAGGATCCAGCAGGCGACAGCGCATTACATGGGGATGTTGGCGACGGTGATCAACGCGCTGGCGTTGCAGGAGACAATGGAGTCGCTGGGGCAGCCGACGCGCGTATTATCGGCCATCAGCGTGTATAGCGTGTGCGAGCCGTTCATCCGGCGGCGGGCGGTGCGGCACCTGGAGAAGAACCGGACGATCATCCTGGCGGCGGGGACGGGGAATCCGTTTTTCACGACGGATACGTGCGCGGCGCTGCGGGCGACGGAGCTGAAGTCGCAGGTGGTGTTGAAGGCGACGAAGGTGGATGGGATTTACAGCGCGGATCCGAAGAAGGAGCCATCTGCGAAGATGTATAACGAGATCAGCTATGACCAGGTTTTGCGGGACAAGCTGCGGGTGATGGATTTGACGGCGATCACGCTGCTGATGGAGCAGAAGCTGCCGCTGGTGGTGTTTAATCTGAAGCAGAGGGGGAACATTATGAGGGTGGTGATGGGAGAGAAGGTGGGGACGGCTATTTTGCCGAGGTGAAGCGCGGCTGAATGACGAATGTCTAATGACGAAGGAATGCTAAATGACGAATGACTAAGAAGGACGAGAATAATGTTCGTCATTCGGGCTTAGTCATTCTTTCGTCATTGGTCATTCGTCATTAGTCATTGAGGAGACCTGACCATGCCGGTAGACGACATCCTATTGGATTGCGAAGAGCACATGGAGAAAGCGGTGGAGCACCTGAAGCACGAGCTGCGGGGGGTGCGGACGGGGAGGGCGACGCCGGCGCTGGTGGAGAACATACGGGTGGAGTACTACGGGACGCCGACGGAGATTCGGTCGATGGCGGCGATCAGCGTGCCGGAGGCGACGCAGATTGTGATCAAGCCGTTTAATTCACAGGACCTGAAGCTGATTGAGAAGGCGATCAACGATGCCAAGTTGCCGCTGACGCCGCATTCGGATGGGAAGCAGTTGCGATTGATTTTGCCGCCGATGTCACAGGAGGTTCGGTTGAAAATGGTGGGATCGATCAAGGTACAGGCGGAGGCGGCGAAGGTGTCGATCCGCAATGCGCGGCGTGATGCGAACAAGCTGGTGGATACGGAGGAGAAGGGTGGGATCATCGCGGAGGATGATGCGAAGCAGGCCAAGGAGCAGATTCAGGAGCTAACCAAGCAATACGAGGGGAAGGTGGATGAGATCATCGAGCACAAGAAGGCGGAGATATTGCAGGTGTAGGGGAAGAAATCAGAATTCAGAAGTCAGAATTCAGAAGGGGATTCAGACTCAGACGCTGGAATCGGGGGAGGGGGTTGGGGTGGCCTTGCGGAGGGCGGTGAAGAGGGGGAAGCCGCAGATGAGCAGCAGGGTGGCCTGGGTGGTGTAGACCCACATGGATTGGCTGTGGAGAGTCTTGAATTTGGGTGTATTGGATTCCCCCTGTTGGCGGAGGGCTTCCATTTGCTTTGTGAAATAGAGCGGGGAGGCGATTGCGCCCAGGGAGGAGAGGCACAGGAGAAGGAAGAGGAGGTTGATGAGGAGATTTTTGGTGGTGAAGCGCCAGGCGACGGTGGAGGTGAGAACGATGGCGGCGAGGATGAGCTGATAGCGTTCGAAGGTCACGAAGAGGATGGGAGCGGATTGGGCGGCGAGGGAGTGATTGTGGTTGAAGAGGGCCAGAACGCAGAGGAAGAGGGTGACGAGGCCGCCGAGCCAGAGAGACCAAGCGACGAGGGTGAGGAAGGCGAAGAAGCGGGACATTGGGGAAGATTATACCGGAAAGAAACATGCCCACGCGAGTGCGCGTGGGCATGAGACAAGTTTATTGTTTTGGCGTGGCCGTATCAGGATACCGCGGGTGCGGCGGCGGGGGTGGGGAGGGGGCGGGGGACGGTCGTGGTGGTGGTGACGCCGGCAGGGGCAGGTTTGGAGGGAGGGGGTTTGGCGGCACCGGGTTTCGCGGCGGCAGCGGCGGTTTTGTGCTCGGGCTGGAGGACGAGGGTCATGCGGCGGCCTTCGAGCTTGGTATCGCGCTCGACTTTGCTGAAGGGCTGGAGCTCGGCCTTGATCTTTTTGAAGATGTCGCGGCCAAGGTCCATGTGGGCGACCTCGCGGCCGCGGAACTGGAGGGTGAACTGGACCTTGTTGTTTTCCTTGAGGAACTCGCGGGCGTGGTTGATCTTGATCTGTAGATCGTGGTCGCCGATTTTGACGGTTCGGAGCTTGAGTTCCTTGAGCTGTCCAGCGCGGGAGGAGGCGCGGGACTTATCCTCTTTTTTTTGCTGTTGGTAGCGCCATTTGCCGTAATCCATGATACGGCAGACGGGCGGACGGGCGGTGGGGGCGACTTCGACAAGGTCGAGGCCGGCCTCGCGGGCGAGGCGCATGGCCTCGGCGGTGGAGACAACACCAATTTGTTCTTCGTGTTGATTGACTAAGCGGATGGGCGAGATGCGGATCTGCTCGTTGTGACGGAAGTTGGTAGAAATAGTCGTACACTCCTAAAAAGACTGGCGGCTGAAGCCGCCCCTGAGCCGATCCCGGCACGTGCCTGGGATGCCGGCCAGAGACATTCCACAATCAATATTGAGATTGCCGCAACGCGCTGACAATCACCAAATCGGCAGATTTTTGGCCCGGATAACAGCCAAAGAGGTCTTAACCGACGGTCGGCCGACGCAACGGTCGACAGTGTGGTCGACAGAGCGGTCGGCAGAGTGACCCCGGCGGCCGCCGCGAAATGGAGTGCGGAACGGGGTTTAATGAGCCCCGCATTCCCCCGCAGAGCGAGCCGCGATACGCCGATACAGGACAACAATAATATGCCGGGTTATGGGACGGATTGCAAGAAAATGTTGGGGGTGGTTTTTCGGAGGTGTAGATGACATGGGCGGAGAGGGGCAGGATTGGGATTGATGGAGTGGGGGAAGGGGGACAGATCCCGGGAGATTTCCGGTGGATCAGAACATGAGATGGTGGTTGAGAGGAGTGGTGGGAGCGGTTTTTGGGTTTGTTTGCCGGGGAGGGTTTTGGGCAGGGGGGAATTTTTAAGCTTGAGAGAGGGGCGGACGGTGGAGCAGGCGGAGGCGGAGGGGCCGAATGTGGGATTTTTGAAGAATGCGAGGCTGCCGGCGTATCTGGGGAAGCCGAGGGAGGGGGTGCGATATGGGAGTACGAAGTTGGATGGCGCGGTGAGGTGAGAGAAGCCGAGCCTACGCAGATTTGGAGAGTTTTCGCCGGAGTAGCCGTGCATCCTCGAGTCGCTTGATTCCATCGTAATCAAACAGAATTTCACCGCAGACCGGACATTCATAACGCTCGAGCCCGGGGACTGCGACGACTCGCTTATTCACCTTCAGTGTGTAATCAGAGCGCACGAGTTTTAGCTTTGTGGAACCGCAGGTGGGACAATTATTCAGCTTCGGTTTCATAGCGACCGTTTTGATGGCTACGAAGTTGAAGTGGAGAAGGCGGCTCTGGATGCCACTTCACTCTGTACACGAGTGATGAAATCGGGGAGGGGCATCTGTCCTTTGTCTCCTTCGGTGCGGTGGCGGAGGGCGATCAGGCCGGATTGCTGTTCTTTTTCGCCGAGGATGAGCATGTAGGGAATTTTCTCGAGGGAGGCATCGCGGATTTTGGCCTTGATCTGGTCGGATTTAAGATTGGCCTGGACGCGCAGGCCGGCTTCCTTGAGTTTTGATTCCACCCCGCGGGCGTAGTCGTTAAATTTTTCGCTGATGCTGAGCACGGCGACCTGGACGGGGGAGAGCCAGAGGGGAAATGCGCCGGCGAAATGCTCGATGAGGACGCCGATGAAGCGCTCCATGGAGCCAAAGGGGGCGCGGTGGATCATCACCGGGCGATGGGGTTTGTTGTCGGGGCCGATGTAAGAGAGATCGAAGCGCTCGGGGAGCTGGTAGTCGACCTGCACGGTGCCGAGTTGCCATTCGCGGCCGATGACATCCTTGACGACGAAATCGATCTTGGGGCCGTAGAAAGCGGCCTCGCCGGGCTCGAGGGTGAAGGGGACACCCAGTGTGGCGGCCGCATCTTTGCAGGCCTGCTCGGCCTTGTCCCACTGTTCGGGGCGGCCGACGTATTTGGCGCTGTCGGGGTTGCGCAGGCCGACGCGGACGCGATAGTTGTTCATTCCCAGCGTGCCGAGAATGATCTTCACCAGCTCTAAGCAGCCCTGCACCTCGGGGGCGACCTGCTCTTCGGTGCAGAAGAGGTGGGCGTCATCCTGGGTGAAGCCGCGGACGCGGGTCAGGCCGCCCAATTCGCCGCTCTTTTCCCAGCGATAGACGGTGCCGAATTCGGCGAGGCGCACCGGCATCTCGCGATAGCTGCGCTGCTCGGAGGCGAAGATGCGGATGTGATGGGGGCAGTTCATGGGCTTGAGGAGATAGCCATCAATCTCGCCGGATTCCATGATGCTTGAAAGCTGAGCGCAGGAGCAGCCTTCCTGCGCTTTCTCGGAGATGAACTCCCGGTCGACGAGGGGAGGGAATTGGGATTCGCGATAGTAGGGGTAGTGGCCGGAGGTTTTGTAGAGGCCGAGCCGGCCGATGTGGGGAGTGAAGACTTGCTGATAGCCCTGGCGGCGGAGGTGTTGGGAGATGAAGTTTTGCAGCTCCTGGCGGACGATGGCGCCTTTGGGTTTCCAGAGCACGAGGCCCTGGCCAACGGCGTCGTCGATGGTGAAGAGGCCGAGCTGGGGGCCGAGGAATCGGTGGTCGCGTTTTTTGGCTTCATCCAGAAGACGCAGATGCTCGTCGAGTTGTTTCTGGTCGAAGAAGGCAGTGCCGTAAATGCGCTGGAATTTGTCGCTGTTGACGTCGCCGTGCCAGTGGGACTGGGCAACGCTCATGATCTTGAAGGCCTTGATCCGGCCGGTGGCGGGGACGTGGGGGCCCATGCAGAGGTCTTCCCAATCCTCATGCTTTAATGTGGATGCACCGTGCTTTAGGGGAGTAATCGAGTTTGTTTCAATCACATTTCCTTGATCCGATTCGACTGGAACGTAGAGACCCGGAGCAATCTCGAATAGCTCTCTGCCGCCGTCCTCTTTCACTTTCTTCGGCTTGCCCGTGACGTACCAGCTCAGACTACTCGCACCTCCCGCCACAGCACGGTTGGCATTATCGAGTTTGTACTTGTTGCCCTCACTTTTCAGTTTATGAAACGCCATATCAGGGGGCAGGTCGTAGCGTGTGAACGGACGGTTCTCCCGCAAGATCTTCTGCATCTCTGCTTCGATTCGGGGGAAATCATTGCTAGAAATGGGGGTATCCAAAGCGATGTCGTAATAGAACCCATTCTCAAGGGGTGGCCCATATGCCAACTGCACGTCAGGCCAGAGGTTTCTTATCGCTTCCGCCATAACGTGGGCGGTGGAGTGGCGGAGGATAAGTAGGCCGTCGGGGTCGCGATCGGTGATGATCTGGAGATCGTGCTGGCCTGGGGGGATTTTGGCGGAGACGTCGACCAGCTTGCCGTCGAGCTTGCCGACGAGGGCGGCCTGGGCGAGGCGTGGGCCGATGGATTGGGCGACGGAGAGGACAGTTGAGTTGTCGGGGACGGGGCGGATGGCGCCGTCGGGGAGCTTGATTGCGGGCATATTGGATTCCTCACCTGGCAGGGACACCGGCATCTGAGTACAGATGCCCATGCCACCCCAGTTTCGTGCGTACGATTGTGGCATACCAGTGAACGAAAACGCCCGGTTTTGCACCGGGCGGGTCGTCTGCATTTATTTTAGCGACGACATTACCGTCCGGCGATTGTGCTCGTCGTAGTGGGCGTCGTGCTGTTGGCGAAGCTGATCATGGCGAGGGAACTATACAATCATCGGTTAGGGGAATCAATTTCGGCGAAAGATGGTGGGGCGAGCCCCACCCTACGAGGAGCTTTGGGAGGGGGAGTGGTCGTGGTCGGGCAGGTCGGGAGGAAGATCGCCGCCGCGGAGGGCGAGGGTGACGCCGGTCATGGCGAGAAGAATGCCGAGGAAGACACACAGGAGGGGAGCGATCATGGTGGGATCGAGGGGGTTGGAATAGCTGAGGGCGCGCGAGCAGACGCAGACGCCGAGGATAATGAAGAGGCCGGCCGTGGCCACGCGTGAGAGGAAATCGCGGAAGATCCGTTTCATGTCACAGCTCTGCAAAAGCAAGCGAGGTGTTGCCGAATCGATGGAGTTGATGTCGAGCTCGCTGGGATCAGTTTATCGGACGATGCGGGGAATGACAGAAAAAAGTTTGGAAATCAGGGCTCGGGCGGGCGGGCGGCGGTGTCGAGAATCAGTACAGTTTGAGGATTGCGCCAAACGCGGGCGAATGGATTTTCTGCGGGGAGATTGATGAGATTGGGGGAATCGGGGGTGTTTTTGGGAAGAGCGAAGAAGAGAGGCTTCTGGTTGCCCTTGGGAACGGCGGCTAAAGCCGCCCCTACATAAACGGGAATGAGGCCGTCGCGGGGGCGGTCGAAGGCGAAGAAGGGGATGGAGTCGATTTTGTCCCAGAGATTTTGTTTTTCGATTGCGTCGCGCAGGAGGTAGCGGTCTTTTATTTTGTAGACGGGGACGGGGAGGATGAGGCGGGGATCGGAGAGGTCGAGGCGATACATGAGCTGGTTGTAGTTGTAGCGCGGGGTGGCGACGGGGGCGTCGGAGAATTCGCGGGTGTAGGTGCCTTCGAAGTAAATGAGGCGGCCGTTTTCCTGGTTGAAGAAAGGGTGGAGGGCGACGTTATACATGGTGTAGTGGTCGTATTTGACGATGCGGCGGCCGTAGACCCAGGGGCCGATGGGGGTGTCGGCTTCGAAGTAGTAGGTTTGGTCCATTCCTTTTTGGGCGATCATGATCCAGCGGTTGCGATAGGGGTTCCAATTGACGGAGCCAAGGACGGCGGCGCCGGCGAAGGGTTTGCCGGTTTCGAAGTCGATCAGAGTCTGGATGGGTGTGGGTTTGGTTGCGGCTTTCCAGGAGGAGTTGACGAAGCCTTCGTAGGAGTCGGGGTTGAGGACATCTTTAAGGGTGGCTTTGACGCGGGCCAGGGGGAGCGTGTAGGGGCCGGGGAAGTAATAGTAATCGTTGTGTTGGGCAGGAGTGCCCGACCCACTGACTTTGAAGGGGATGGCGTCGGGGAAGAGGGGAGCATCGGCCTTGAAGGCGAGGGCTTTTTCGAAGATTTCTTTTTCGTCGTTGTAGAGAAGCAGGCCGTGCTCGATGCGCTCGGCGAGGCCTTTGCGGTGGTCGTAGCGGGCGACGAGGCGTTGGCGGCCGGTTTGGTCGGGGACGGTCATGATGCCGGTGAGCCATTTCACGCCGGGGCCGTCGATGGCGATCATGGGGCGGGAGAAGCCCTTTTCCCCCGGATTGCCGGTGAAATAGGTGAGGTCGATGCCGAGATTGGGGTCCAGGCCGCCGTTGGTTGGAAGTTCAGAGATTGCGCCGGATGTAGCGAACTGGCCGAGGGGGTAGGAGGGGCGGTTGGTGTCGCCGTAGAACCAGTAGATTTTGTTGCGATAGGGGATGGCCATGACGGAGTCCTGGCCGGTGACCTGGGCGTTGAGGAGGGGATTTTTGAGGGGAGTTTTTTCTCCGAGGAGGATGGAGTCGCGGTAGATGCCTTCGCCGGTGATGCGATAGAGGCGTTCGGCGATGTTAGTTCTCTTGATTTTCAGGGTGGCGGAGCCGCCTTCGGTGATGTCGAGGCGTGCGCCGCGGAAGCCGAAGCCATCTTTGGGATATTCGTAGCCGTGGCTTTTGATGTGGAAGAAAACTTTCTGGTTGATGAGGGCGGGATCCTCGAGGGCGATGAGGCCGTTGGAGTCGGTGATGTAGGTGACGTCGGCGGTGGTGGTGAGCTCGACGAGAGGTACGCCGCGGTTGGTTTGGTCGTCGAGGATTTGGATTTTGAAGTATTTGGGGGGTTGCTGCGCGGGGAGGGGGGCGGCGAAGAAAAGTGAAAGGATGAGAGGAAAGTAGCGCATGAGGAGAGCGTACCGTGAGAAAAGTTGAGAGCACAGAGGAACGTCCGGCGGAGCCGGACCTATAGGAGAGGTCGCGGGGGGAGACAAAAAAGTTCAAATCACGGTGGTTTTTGTGTTAGCGGAGCACGAAATTGAAGGGAACACGGACGGTGGAGGCGATGGGTTGGCCATTTTCGAGGGCGGGGTCGATGCGGGCCTTTTTGAGGGCTTCGATGGCAGCACTGGCGAGGCGGGGGTAGCCGGCGTCGTGGACGATTGTGATTTCGCCGATGGAGCCGTCGGGTTTGATTTCGACTTCGAGGATGACGGTGCCCTGCTCGCCGCGGCGGCGCGATTCTTTGGGATAGATGGGCTGGGGGATGGAGGCGACGTCGGTGCCGGATTGCGTGCCGGGGCGGGTGGATGTCGTTGATGATTCGCTGGATTCGGAGCCGTTGGAGGACGGGAAGGTGGGGGCGGTGAAATTGAATTTGGGCGTGGCGCTGGAGGCGACACCGAAGGCGGGAGAGTCGGAGCCGTTGGCGGTGAGGAGGAGGGGGGCGTTGATGGAGGTGGAGGGAGAATTGAGGGGCGTTGACGGGAGATTGATTTCGAGTGGGTCGGTTAATGGAGTGGGCGGGTCAAGGGACTGGAGATTGAGGGCGGGCGGATTGGCGGCGGTTGGGGTGGAGATGATCGGGGGGGAGTTTTCGCCGCCGTGATCGCCGTAAACAAGGTGGATTTTGGGAGGAGTCGTAG
>DASYUA010000223.1:0-5949 GCA_036001665.1 Tepidisphaeraceae bacterium | reverse complement strand
TTACGTTTTACCCCCACGTTTCCCCCTCAATTATTCGCCAGCCACAACCACGACGCGATCGACGGAATATTCAGCGGCCGCAAAAACAGTCCATCCGCCCTCAGCCGATTCACCTCATCCAGCATCGCCCTCGGCTCCGCCGAATTGAACATCACCGCCACTTTGATTGGCAAAAACCGGTCGCGCACATGCCGCAGCAGGCTCACTCCGCTCCCATCCGGCAGCATCATCGCCAACAGCATACACCGCGGCCGGGACCGCTCCAGATATGCCATCCCCTCCGCCACCGTTCCCACTTCATCCGCCAAATATCCCAGCACGCCGCACATCTCCCGCAGCGCCTCCAGGCTGGCCGGGTCGGACTCCATGATCAAAATCCGCGACGATTTCTGTCCCACCGACGGCTTGACCTTCGGCTGCGGCTCAGATTTTTCCGGGTTGCTCTCAACCAGCGGCCGGTCGATGCACTCCAGAACATCTTCGTACAACAACATACCCGGTGTCCTTTCCATCAACTTCGCATGTGCTCAAACTCGTTCGTGCTTGCAATCGTTCGAGATGTTTGTCCCGCGCGTCCAACCCTTATTGGCTCATGGGCAAATGCTGCTTGACCAGCTTGATCACCTGATCGAACACGGCGATGCTCTTGGGCACCACCTCCGCCACCGCCAGCCCCCGCGTCTTGGCGATCGCATCCTGCGAACTCAGCGCTGTGACCACAATCACCGCCGCGCTCAGCGACCGTTGTGCGCTCTGGGCAATCTTCAAAAAAGTGATCCCGTCCATCCCCGGCATCATCACATCCAGCAGGATCAGGTCGATGCGCTTCTCATCCAGTATCAGCAGCGCCTCCCACCCGTTGGCGGCCGTGAAAATGGAATATCCCTGGTCCAGCAAAAACCGCGAAAGCAGTTCCGTAAAATTCGGGTCGTCATCGACCAACAGAATGGACGGCATGCAGACAATATAACAGCCTCTTTCTGTAATTTGAATTCCCAATCACATTGTATGAAATTACCGTCATTCATCTCCCGCCCGCTTCCCCGGTTCATCGCCCCGGCCGGCGAAGTTGTCCGGGGCCTGCGGGTCCGCTATGATCTGGCCCTTTTCCATGGGCTGTTTAGAAAGTTTCTGAGGAACACCAATGTCGCTCGATCCAAGTTTGAAAGGCGCCAACGCCCTGATCCGCCATCGCAACGTGCTCACCCGCGCGGAACGTCTCGAGAAACTAAAGGAAGAGGAGAAGTGGACCGACGCCAAGAGCGTCTTTGGCCTCCCCAAGGTGGCCCATCGCAAGGCCGCCGTCGCCAAGACCGTCAAGGAAGAGACCGCCGAGGCCGCGGCAGCCGCGGGTGTCGCTGGTGCTGCTCCCGCCGCCGGTGCGGCTGGTGCCGCCCCCGCCAAGGGCGCTGCTGGCGCACCCGCCAAAGGCGCGGCCGCTCCCGCCGCCGCCGCGGGCAAGGCCCCCGCTGGTGGCAAAGCCCCGGCCGCCGCTGGCAAAGCCCCCGCCGCCCCCGCCGGCAAGAAGAAGTAGGGTGGGCCTCGCCCGCCTTCTGTTCCGTGGCATGGGCGCCTCGCCCATGTCTGGTTTTCTGTGAAGGGGGTGGCGTGGGCAGGCGTACTCGCATGCCCACGCTTCTGGCGGAGGGGTGACATGCGCAGCATCGACTCCTACATCTCCCATCGTGCCCACGCAGTCGATGCCTCCGGCATCCGCAAGGTCTTCGACCTCGCCGCGAAGATGAAGGACCCGATCAATCTCTCGATCGGCCTCCCCGACTTCGACGTCCCCCAGGCCGCCAAGCAAGCTGCCATCGACGCCATCAACGCCGGCCACAACCGTTACACCCAAACCCAGGGCATCGCCCCCCTCCGCGATCGCCTCCGCGCTGACCTCTCCAAAGAAATCGGCCGCGATGTCGGCGAAGTCCTCATCACCTCCGGCGTCTCCGGCGGCCTGTTCCTCGCCATCCTCGCCACCATCGATCCCGGCGATGAAGCCATCTTCCTCGACCCCTACTTCGTGATGTACAAGCACCTGCTCACCATGGCCGGCGGCAAGGCCAATATCGTCGACAGCTACCCCGACTTCCGCTTCCACCCCGACCGCGTCCGCAAGGCCATCACTCCCCGCACCAAGCTCCTTATCCTCAACTCCCCCAGCAATCCCACCGGCGTGGTGATGACCAATCAGGAAGTGAAAGCCGCGGTCGATCTCGCTCGCGAACACGACCTCCTCATCATCTCCGACGAAATCTACGAACCCTTCCTCTACTCAGCACCCAGCACTCAGCACTCAGCACTTTCCTCCCCCGCGCGCACCTACGACAAAACCCTCATCCTCCGCGGCTTCTCCAAATCCCACGCCATGACCGGCTGGCGCCTCGGCTACGCCGCCGGCCCCGAGGCCATCATCGCGCAGATGACCAAGCTCCAGCAGTACACCTTCGTCTGCGCCCCTTCCGCCCTCCAGTACGCGGCCGTCAAAGCCCTGGATATCCCCATGCAGGACCACGTCGCCGCCTATCGCAAAAAGCGCGACATCGCCTTCGAAACCCTCTCCAAAAAATTCGAAGTAATCAAACCCCAAGGCGCCTTTTACATCTTCCCCCGCTCCCCCAGCGGCATCACCGCCTCCGCCTTCGTCACCAAAGCCATCGAGAACAACGTACTCATCATCCCCGGCAACGTCTTCTCCGAGCGCGACACTCACTTCCGCATCAGCTACGCGACGACCGATGACCGCCTCCAAAAAGGCTGCCAGATCCTCTGTGACCTCGTCGGTTGATTGGGGGATTCGATTGCTACTTCGCGCCACCGCTAATCGCATCCAACTGTCGCTTGAGCGGCGAGCCCTTCGCCTCCGCCGGCCGGGTCGTCGGCGCTGTCGTGGGCGCCACCCCCTGCGAGAGCGAAGATCCATCATCCAGCACCCTCTCCTCCGGCAGCACGATCTTCTTCCCCCCGCGCATGATCGTCAGCTCCTGCTTGAACTGATACGCCTGCTGAATCAGCGCCTCGGCCATCCCCGCGTCGTAATTCATGTCCCGGAAATTCAGCGGCCCCGCCGCGATGATCTGATCATTGGTCTGCAAGTGGAACCACTTGGCCATCGCCCCCTGCGGATTGATCGAATCCACCAGCATGTACTGCAACTTGCCGTGCTGCTCCTCCGGCGCGAGTTCAATGGAGCTCATCGCCCGCCGCCCGTGTTCATCCTGCCCCGCCAGTTGCTGCGCTTCCCGCTGCGCTGGCACTCCATACTTCGCGGTCTCGCTCACCATGCTGGCCCACAGCCAGATCATGATTGCGATCGTAACCATCACCGCGACCAGGCCGAATCCAGCTCGCATAGTAGTTCCTCAACTCAATAGTCTACCGCGCCCCCAGCCGCCCGGCGAATAAAACTTTCTCATCCCCTTTTCATTTATCTGTTTTTTCTGAGGCAATAAATTTCAAAAACAACAAGAATCGCGCTGGCAACGCGTGATCTTGCGTCTATACTCCCCCCTCGGCAGTGCAGATCACTTGCATTGCCTCGGGGTTGCACGGCCTCGAAAAATTTCTCACGGTTGCGATGCGTTGGGCAGGCGCATTGCTTTCCGGCGGCTTGACGCTCGCAGGGCACACAGCGACGCACCAAGTCGCGCACGGCAAAGACAATTTGGAGCGATTGGTTCGACTCACGCGGCACATTCTTGTGCTGGCGTTTTGTCTCGCACGGTACGCACGACAACTTAGACCCTCAACAATGGCAGGTGCAAACATGAGCGAGAGCCTCGCGCCCGTTTCCCCGTTTTCACTCGAGCCCCTCGAAATCCGCCAGCTGCTTTCCGTTTCCCTCGACGCCAACGGCTGGACAATGGTCGGCGCAAGCCCAGACACCCATCGCATTTATGTCAGCAGCGCGTTGGGCAACGATGAGAACGACGGTCTCTCCCCTTCCACTCCGGTGCAGACGCTCGCCCAGGGCAAATCGCTGCTTCGCGATGGCTCACCCGACTGGCTGCTGCTTCGCCGGGGTGATACCTGGAACGAATCGCTGGGAAGCTGGAAAAAATCCGGGCGCTCGGCCGACGAGCCAATGCTCATCTCCGCCTATGGCTCCGCCAGTAGCCGGCCCATCATCAAGACGGGCGACCTTAACGGCATCTATGCCCAGAACGAGCCGGTGAATTATCTCTCCATCATCGGGCTGCATTTCTACGCCAGCTCCCGCGACCCACTTTCGCCGGATTTCACGGGCTCACCCGATGTGATGGGAATTCGCTGGCTGGTCGAGAGCAAAGGCCTGCTCATTGAAGATACGAAGGTGGAGGGGTATTCCACCAACATCTTCATCTCCCCGGAGCTGAGCGGACCCATATCAGACGTCAGCATCCGCCGCTCGACCGTCGTCGATTCCTATTCCACGATAGGCCATTCGGCCGGCGCGCTGCTGGGTGGAATCGATGGCGTGACACTTGAAGGCAACGTCTTCGATCACAATGGTTGGAACGAGTTGGTTGAGGGCGCGGAGGCCACCTTCTACAACCACAACGTCTATCTCGTGCAGGACAACAAAAACGTCGTCGTTCGCGACAACATCTTCGCCAACGCCTCCAGCCACGGCCTCCAGGCGCGCTCGGGCGGCATTATTGTCAAAAACCTGTTCATCAATAACCCCATCGGCATGTCCTTCGGCCTGGTTAACGGTTCCTCGGAAACGCCCGGCGGGGTCAGCGGTCGAATCGATAACAATGTCTTCGTCGGCAGCCGCGACATCAACGGGCAGAACCGTAGCTGTGCCATCGAAATCGGCAATACCAGCCCCGGCGGCAATACCACGATCTACAACAACGTTTTCTTCGGCGATGACAACACCAATGCTCCCGCCATCCAACTCTCTTACGGAAAGACAGGGCCGCTCCCCAGCGGTGGGGTGGGGATCAACGATTTGACGATTGAAAAGAACGTCATCTACGGATGGGGCCAGGCGCTATACACGAACGCGAATCTGATCCCGGGCTCGGTCGGCTTTACGGCCCTGAACGGGCTTGTGGTGCGGGGCAATGACTTTCAGCGCACCACCGATACCCAGATTATTACCCATCTGGGCGTCTTCGACCCGGCCTACGAACAATTCTCAGGCAACCGCTATTATGCTGTTTCAAACAGCAGCAGCTGGTTCTCGATCAACCGCGTCGACACATCCTTTAATCTCTGGCGCGCTGGCATCGAGCCGACGGCCAGCGGTAAGCTGATTTCGTACCGCGATCCGACCCGCAGCGTGGCCACCTACAACGCCACTTTGGGCGGCACGGCCTATACAGAAGATTTTCTACTGGCCGCCCGCATGCAGGCCAAATTCAACTGGAGCGAGGGCTACACCGCGCACGCGGCCGACGCCTATCTGCACGACGGTTTTTTCGTCGACGGCGATGTAAACATGGACGGCAGTGTCACCATCGCCGACTTCATCACGCTAGCCGCGCACTTCGGACAGGCCGAGCAGGATTGGAGCACCGGTGATCTTAATGGCGATGGCTTGGTTTCCATTGCAGATTTGATCGATCTGGCGTCGAATTTCAACGTATTGTAGTAGCCTGTCGGCCTGCGGCCGGTCGAACCGGCATTGGGTGCTGTTGACAGGACCTTCAGGAACCGGCATAATGCCGCGCTGTTGGTTCACCTACCCCCGGCGGTAATCGGCCGCGGTGCCTGAACCGTGGCGACTGACGATTGCAGCCGCTCGATTGAACAGGTTCTTTTTTGATTGCTCCGCACGAGCCAAACGGGGATCCGTACGGCTTTGTCGGGCAATTGAATTGTTCTTTGACAATTAAATAATCGAATCGCCGCGAGGATGTGGGTTTGCGGGTTCTGGGTTTATTGGCCCGGGGTTGCGCAGACGAGAAGGGGCAGGGCTTAAAAAACCTGTCCAACTCAGACATCTTCGTGGTGCACGCA
>DASYUA010000222.1:0-30905 GCA_036001665.1 Tepidisphaeraceae bacterium | reverse complement strand
GGGGGGTGAGGAGATGGGGGAGGATTGGGGGATGGTTGAGGAGAAGAAAAACCTGGGAGGGGGGTTTTTGGATGTGCATTCCCTGCTGGAGAGTAGCCAGCCGAGGGCGCGGGGGGGATGGTTTTGGTATGTGGTGGGATTTTTTCTGCTGGTGGTGTTGATGAGCGCGTATGCGCAGCGGTCGATGCCCAATGGAGGGGCGATCGTGCAGGGGGTTTCTTCGCTGATGATGCTGGGGCTGATGATCGGGATGGGGTATCTGACGTGGTCGGCGGCGCGGGCGGTGCAGAAAGAGCAGGGGCAGTTGGAGGCGATCGAGGAGTTGATTCAATTGAGGAGGTGGGAAGAGGCGGGGTTGCTGGTGGGGGGGATGCTGTCGCAGCCGACGAAGACGCCGGGGGCGAGGACGCAGGGGTTGGTTTACCTGGGGGCGATATTGGCGCGATATCACCGGTTTGCGGAGGCGGTGACGGTTTATGAGCATCTGCTGGAGAATCGGCTGGTGGAGGGGGAGGCCGCTTATGGGATGAAATTGGCGCGGGCAATGTCGCTGCTGCGAGAAGACAGGTTGGTGGATGCGGATCGGGCGATGGGGGAGCTTCGGCGCGGGGAACGCGCGGAGGAGTCGGCGGGGTTGGCGCTGCTGGAGATTTATCGGGATGTGAAGACGGGGCATCCGCAGGAGGCGATCGCGGAGTTTGAGAAGAAGAAGAATGTGTTGCGGAGGCAATTGGGGCATCGGGCGGCCGATGGATATGCGCTGGCGGCGAAGGCGTTTGATCTGGCGGGGGATGGGGAGAAGGCGCAGGAGGCATTTTTTAAGGCGACGCTGTTGTCGCCGGTGGGGGAGTTGAAGCGGCGGTATCCGGAGGTTGGGGGGATGGAGGAGAGGTATGAGGTGGCGGGTGCGCCGGGGGAGGTCGCATGATCGAAGTGAATGATGCCATAGCGAGGATGAGGAGGGATTTGACGCTGGGGTCTGTACTGAAGGGGTTGATGCTGGGTGCGGCGTTTTTTTGTTTGTTGTTGGATGCGGTGGCGCGGCCGAAGGGGTTTAGCGGGTCGGTGGCGCTGGCGGTGATTGGGGGAGTTTGGCTGGTTTTGAGTTACAGAAGCGTGCGGGGGTCGCGGATGGCGGCGGTTTCGCCAGCGCTGATCGCGCAGGGGAATTTCGAGCAGGCGGAGCGGCACATCGATGAGGCGCTGCGGGCGTTTTCGCTTTTTCGAACGGTGAAACTGAGGTCGTTGCATCATCTGGCGGTGTTGCGGCATGCGCAGAGGCGGTGGGTGGAGACGGTGGTGTTGTGTCAGGCGCTGCTGGGGCAGAGGCTGGGGGCGCTGGGGGGGATTTCGCGATCGACACGATTGATATTGGCCGATTCGCTGCTGAATGTGGGGGATTTGCATCGGGCTCACGAGGCGCTGGCGGGGTTGTATCAGCAGAGATTGACGCTGGGGGAGGCGCTGGAGCTGACGGTGGTGCAGGTGGATTATCTGGCGCGGGTGGGAGCGTGGGAGCAGATGATGCAGGGGGTGGGGCAGAAGGTGCAGTTGGCGGAGATGTTGCCGACGGAGGCGAGTGCGAGGGTGCAGGCGCTGTTGGGGCTGGGGGCGAAGAAGATGGGGAAGAAGGAATTGAGCGAGTGGTTGAGGAAGCGCGCGGAGTTGTTGGTGGATGGGGAGGAGTTGGTGAGGGCGAGGCCGGTGTTGGGGGAGTTGTGGGCGGCTTGAGGAGAGGACGGGGGATTAAACACGAAGGTCACGAAGACACGAAGGACACGAAGATGCGCGCGGAGTTTTAGCGCGGTGCGAGGAGGGCCACCTTCAATTCTTATTTGGCTGTAAGGTGCCACACTCGGGGCAACGGTCGGGGGGGCTATCAAGTTGTAACCGCAGTTAATGCACCGATTTCGGGCCGCGCGAGACGCTCGAATGCGGGTATGAATGTAATGCCGAATCCAGGATGCCAAGGGGATGGCAGAAAAGAGGATTACGGGCCAGACGTGGAACATCAGCCGTGTTTCGCGGTGGCCGTCGGATCGGACGAAAACCAAACGACCGAATCCGTAAAAAGCGCGGCCGCGATAGTACTTTGAGTTTGCGGCGTAGGCATGGGGGTCGGAGCGCGTCTTGATCACAATGCCGCCGTAGACAGAGAACGAGTTGCTCAAGCCGTCGGGGGAGGTGTGGAGCTCAATAATTTGAATTGAGAACAGCAGAGTCGAAGCACAGACAATGGCGGAGATGATGTTTACGCGACGGCTGTAGATGCAAGGTTGCCACCAGACGGCGAGAATGACGCCGACGAGGATGGGGGCGATGTGGCAATACCACTCGGCTATCGGATAGGCGCCAAAATTGGTTAGATGAAGCAGGTAGTAAAGCAATTCCAGCGCGGCGAGCGCTGCCGGAAGTGCGATGGCGAAGGGCTTCCACATGTGCAGCGGGGGGGGTTAAAGCAATTTTTGTTTTTTGAGGAATTCGGTGATGGCGGCGTTGATTTCGTGCGGTTTTTCCATGAAGAGGAAGTGGCCGACGTTTTGGAATTCGCGGTAGTCGAGATTGGGGACGAGCTGTTTGACGAAGTCTTTGTAGTCTTCGGTCCAGAAGCGATTCTGGGCCATGAGGGCCTGGGTGGGGACCTGGATTTTGTCTTCTTTCCAGATGGATTCATCGATCATGGCGCGCTGAGAGCTGATGGCGACCTGGGGGGTGGTGGCGTAGACGAGATTTTCGATGTGCTGGCGGAGTTCTGCGTTGTCGGCGGGAATCATGCCGGTGAGCATTTTGGGGGCCGAGTCTTTGAAGGTTTCTTCTTTGAAGCGCGATACCCATTTCTCGGCCTCGGCCGGGTCTTTGGTGAAGGGGCGGAGCCCGCCGTCGATGAGAATGAGGGCTTTGGTTTTGGCGGGATAGAGGCGATAGAACTGGCGGACGACGGGGACGCCCATGGAGTGGCCGACGGGGAGGGCTTCATTGATCTTTGCATCTTCGAGGACGGCATTGATGGCTTTGGCGAAGAGGTCCATGGTGTAGTCGATGCGGGGATGGTCGGATTGGCCGTAGCCGGGGAGGTCGATGAAGAGGAGGTTGAGCTGGCCGTTGAAGGCCGAGGCCTGCGCGTTCCAGACGGTGAGGTCGCAGCACCAGCCGTGGATGAAGACGAGGGTGGGCTTGTTGCGGTTTTGGGGGGCGGGGAGGAGTTTGTAATGGATTTTGAGGTCGGGGGTTCCGTTGTCTGCCGCGAGTTTGGCGAAGTGGGAGGGGGATTTTTGCAGGATGTCGGTGTCGGCGTGGGAGAAGCCGGCGGCGATGAGAAGAGCGAGAACGATAAAGCATCGGTAGCGCATGGGGCTCCTGGTCAGTATGGGCGATACTGTAGCGATTGGTGGCAGAGAGTGGGAAGATATTGGCAATGAGCTTTTCCAAACCATGGGTGGTGGTGTCGATCGTTTTGATTGCGAACTGGGTCGGGGCGGCGGAGCGATGGAGGCCGAGTTATCCGGCGATGGTTCTGGATGAGTCGTGGGTGAACATTCATGCGCGACTGTGCTTCGACGTGACGGCGAAGAATTTCGAGCAGGTACTGAAGGATGGGACCAATACGATCTGCGGCGGCACGAATGCGGCGGGGATTGGGTTTGCGGGTGGGCCGTTCATCCTGGGGAAAAATGGGGAGATTGTGGATATTCTGAGCGGGGTGGCGGCGCCGGAAAAGACTTTGCAGGAGCTGCGGGCGCGAGTGGATTTGGCGCATGCGCGGGGTGCGTTGGTTTTGGGGGAGGTGATTCGCATGCACATGACGCCGTGGTTGCAGGAGGAGCATCCGGAGTGGCAGGTGGTGAATTCGCCGGGGGAGAAGCCGGTGTCGGTGGAGGAGATGAAGAAGCGGCATGTGCTGGGGTGCTGGAATTCGGGGTATGGGGATTTCTGGATCAAAAGTCAGTTGGTGCTGGCAAAACGGCTGGGGTGGGATGGATACAACATGGATGGATTTGGGTGCTGGTCGCACTGTTTCTGTCCGGCGTGCAGGGCGAGTTATCTGAAGGACACGGGAAAGGAGATCCCGGCGACGACTGATGTGAATAAGCCGGAGTTTCGGCATTATCTGAAGTGGAGGCTGGACCGGTACACGCAATTTGTGGCCAAGTGGTCGCGAGCGATGACAGAGGTGAAGGCGGATTTCATTTCCGCGCCGTGGTCCACCGGGCCGGGGAGGTGGTGGCATTGGATGGGTGCGCCGGGGGCGGAGGGGAGCGATGCGATGCATCGGGTTTTGACTGCGCCGTGTGTGGAATTGCTGTGGGATTTTCCGGCGGACCAGGGCTCGAATCTGCTGCCGGCGTTTACGTGCCGGTATTACCGGGGGCTATGCGGGGATCGGCCGGCGTGGATATTGCCGTATTTGTGCGAGCAGGGGCAATTTAATGCGCAGCCGCCGGTGGCGGAGTGTGAGGTGCGGGAGATGACGGTGCTGAACAATGGGTGTCTGTTGGCACAGGGGAATTGGCAGCAGAGTGCGGAGGCGTCGCTTTCTCATTTCAACAAGATGATCGCCGAGCGGGAGCCGTTTACGCGGGGGGCGAAGTCGCTGAAGTGGGCGGCGATGCTGGTGGGGGAGAGTTCGCGGCTGCTTTATGGATTGCCGGGGGTGCGGACGGAGGTGCCGTTGGGGGCGTGGATCGGGAGCGGGGTGGATACGCCGGATATTGGGAAACTCGCGCCGGGGGAGAGGAGGATGCCAGCGCATATGGAGTCGGCAGTCGGGGTGTTTCGGGCGATGATGGAGGATCATCTGCCGCTGGATATTGTCATCGAGCAGGATGTGGAGGATTTGAAGACGCTGGCGCAATACAAGGTGTTGATTTTGCCGAGCGCGGCGTGCGTGAGCGACAAGGCCAATGAAACGATTCGGGCGTTTGTGAGGGGTGGGGGCGGGTTGGTGGCGCTGCACGAGTCGTCGATTTGCGATGAGTTTGGGGATCGGCGGGAGGATTTTGGTTTGGCGGATGTGTTTGGGGCGCATTATCGGGGGAAGGAGGATTTTTCAGCGCGGTGGCCGAATTATCCGAAGACGACGGAGGTTTATCTGGGGATCGCGGGGGCGGATCTGCATGCGATTACGGATGATGCGGTGGTGAGGTCGAACTATCGGCGGGGATCTGATCGGCTGCAATACATTGGGTGGATGACGAATGTGGAGGCGATTACCGGCGTGGTGAAGCTGGGGAGAAGGTTGGCGGCGCCGAGGGAGTGGCCGTTTATGCTGCTGAATTCGGTGGAGAAGGGGCGGAGTGTTTATTTTGCGGCGGATATGGGGCAGGCGTATTTCATTGCGCCTTACCAGTATCAGCGGAAGTTGATCAGCAATTCGGTGCGGTGGGCGGCGGGGGTGAATCAAGCGCCGATTGGGGTGGAAGCGCCGCTGTGCGTGCAGGCGGCGTTTTATACGCAGAATGACGGGACGCGGAGGATTGTTCACCTGCTGAATGAGGTGAATACGTCGGCGAATCGGGCGATTCCGGAGAATAATCCGTCGCAGCGGGAGGAAATTTTGCCGGTGTTTGACATCAAGATCAGAATTTCGAATGCGAACGTGGCGACGGCCTTCCAGGAGCCGGGGCATCGGGTGTTGGAATTGAAGAAGTCAGGAGGGGCGATCGAGGTGGCGGTGCCGCGAGTGGATGTTCATTCCATGATTGTGCTGGAGTAGCTCAGAAGGTGAAGGTGACGGCGGCGTAGAGGAAATCGACGTCGGCGCTGGGACCGGTGTCGTTGATGAAGTCGCCGGGGAAGAAGTGGGCATAGCCGAGGTAGGCGGAGGTGTGGCGGTTGATTTGCCAATTGATTACGGAGTCGAACTCGTTGCCGAGGTAGGGTTCATCGGAGGCGGTGCTGAAGCGGACGATGCCGCCGGCGAGATTGTAGACGGCATCGTGGGTGTTTTGACGCCAGAAGAAATGCTGGTCGAGCTGGAGGGCGACGGAGGAGGTGAGGTTGACGATGAGGCCGGGGTGGAGGTCGATGATGTTTTCGCGGCCGAAGATGTAGATGTGGCCGAGGTAGGTGTAGGTGGGGGGGAAAAGCTGATTGAAGCGATGGGCGGGATCGGGGGAGCCGGAGGCGGCGTCGAGGCCGAGGGAGGCGCGGGGGGAGAAGATGAATTGCGAAAAGGTATAGCCGGCTTCGGTGGCGATGGACCAGGCGCTGATGGAGTCGCCGTCGAATTTGCCGAGCTGGCCGTCGAGCTCGAGGTCGAAATCCCAGGGCTCGGGCGTGGTGTGGAGGCGGGCGCCGAGGGTGTAGGTGGTGGAATCGACGGCGTTGATTTCCGATTGCTGTTTGTCGAGGGCGAGGAGATAGAGATCGAGCTTGGAATGCGCGCCCTTGAGGAGATCCGGGAGGGCGGTGACGTTGTAGATGCCGGCAAACCAGGTGCTTTCATCTTCGCCGTTGAGCGATTGTTTGTGGATGTCGATGGGGCGGACCAGGAAAACATCCAGAACATTGTTGGGGGTGGAGAGGGAGACTTTTGCGCCGTCGAAAGTGCGGCGGACGTTGACCCAGTCGTTGGGGCCGATGAGGCGCTGGGCGCCGTAGATCAATTCCTGGCGGCCGATGCGGAACAGAGCGGAGGTGGAAGAATTGATGGGAATTTGGAAATCGGCGAAGGCCTGCTGGATGTCGATGTAGTCGGCGTCGCCGGGGCGTGCGCCGCCGACGCGGTCGTGGACGAAGGCGCTGTTGAGCTGGAGGAAGAGGCGGAAGTTTTTGCCGAAATGGGCATCGACGTGGGCGAGAAGACGGGTGAGGAAGAAGCCGTCTTCATCCTGGGCTCCGGCGGCAAAGTTGCTGTTGTTGAAATAGTCGTAGCGCTCGCGGGCCTGGCCGCCGAAGGAGAGATATTGATCGCCGGCGGAGTTGAGGGGGACATATTTGATGGGGTCGAAAAAGTCCTTGCGATTGGCGGATTTTTTGAGGAAAGAGTAGTCCTCTTCCCAGCGCTCGATGGAAAAGTCGGCCGAGCCGTATTGGGCCCAGGCGGGGGCCGAGAGGAGCAATATGGCCAGAGAGAAGGTCAATCGTCGCATGTCGCCAAGCCCTTTCCTTGTTGTTTTCAGTCTATGGAAGCCTGCGGATGATTACTCCGGTCATGTCATCGAGCTGGGGAGCGCCGCCGGCGAACGCCTGGGTGGCGGCGAGGATTTCGTTGAGGAGCGTGCGCGCGGGCTCATGGTGATGGCGCAGGATGATTTCCGAAATCCGCTCCTGGCCAAATAGTTCCCCGCTGGTATTCTGATATTCATAGAACCCGTCGGTGAGGAGAACGATCAGGTCTCCGGGTTCCATCTGCATGCGCTGGACGCCGTCGCTTTTGGCTTCTTCATCAATTCCAAAGGGGATCATCGAGGAATCAAGCCACTCGAAGCGGTGAGTCTGGGCGTGAAAGTGGAGGAGGGGGGCCTGGCCGGCGGAATGATAGTTGATGTGGTGTGCGGAGGGGTCAAGAAGCCCGAGGAAAGCGGTGACGAAGCGTTCTGATCCCAGGTCCTGGCAAAGCTGGCGGTTGATTTGCGAGAAAACATGTTCCAGCTCAGCGCGGAGGCGGACGCCGATGCGGAGCATGGAGCGGACCTGAGTGACGGAGAGTGCCGGGCCGATTCCGTGGCCGGTGGCGTCGGCCAGCAGGAGCACCAGCGAAGGCGGCTCACCCGGATTGACCGGGTCGAGCGCCATGGCGATCAGATCATAAATATCGCCTCCGGTTTGCTCGGCGGGGTGGGAAAAGGCGGCCATGTCGTAGCCGGGACAGGTGGGAAGCTCCTTGGGTAGGACGTCCATCTGGATTTTGCGGGCGAGGGCGAGGTCGCGCTCGATTTTGACGCGCTCTTCGCGCAGGCCGTCGCGTTCTTTCAGCCCCTGGGCCATCTCGTTGAAGCTGTCGGCGAGGGTTCCCAGCTCGTCACGGCGGCGAATCTGCACGGGGCGCTCGAACTGCCCCGCGGCGATGCGCCGGGTTCCGTCAACCAGCTCCCGGATCGGGCGGGAGATGATTGAGGCGATGAAGCGGCAGGCAACGATGGCGATGAGGCAGGCGATGACGGCGGTCATCACGATTTGCCGCTGCAAACTGCGCAGCGGGGCAAGGGCGCGATCGAGGGAACTGGCGAGGACGAGGCGGCTTGATTTGGCGTTGTCGGCTTTGAGATTGAAAGACTGGCCGAGGAAATGTTCGCGCTGGACATCGAATTCCACGTGGTCGGCCGCCCTGGTGGTGGTGGGACCGGCGTGATCGACGGTTCGGAGGGGCGTGTCGGCCCGCAAAGCGGCGACGTGGGTATCGCCGGCATCGGAGGAGGCGCGGGCGACGATGCTGTCATCGACGAAGAACCATGCGGCCAGCGGGGCGATGGCCGATTCGGTGGTCGCCTGTTCGGCCAGGAGTTGTTGCCGCACCCAGTTGTCATCGATGCGAAAACCAACGAAATAGGCATTGTCCGGCGCTTCATCGAGCTGAGTGCGCAGCGGCACGCCCATGGCCAGGAAAAGCCCGGCGGGGGTGGCGATGTACTGAATGATGGGGCGGGATTTTCCGGTGAGCACGGCATCGACCGGCCAATGAATTTTGTCGGAGGAGAGGATGCCGGTCATTTGGTTATCAGAGGAGGAGACCAGGACGACTTCATGGGCCAAATTCAGAAGCACGTGGAAAGCGGGGCTGCCCTCGCGCGACTGGAGCTCGGACTGGACATCGCGGCCGAGCACCTCCTGCCGCAACTGCTCGCGGGCGCCGAGATTGGCCGAATCTCCGGCGGCCTGGAGCAGGGAACGCTGCGTGGGGGCTTCGAGGAGGGCGCGGACGATGCGGCTGACCTGCTGGTGCTGATCGTCGAGGTGGCGCAGGTAGCGGGCGATGGCGTGGGAAATTTGTGCGTCAGCGCGCTCGGTTTCGTGAGAGGTCACGTTCAACGTGACAATCCAGGCGACGATCGCGGAGGAGCCGATGGTGATCAGCAGCATCAGGAGCAGGATTTTGGTTCCGATTCGCATGGCGGCGGACACTAGCGGGAACCAATTTTGGGTAGAGCATTAACCCCGACTTTGATGGTGGCGGTGCTGGCCTGATTTGCGGAGAGGGTGATGTCAGTTTGCGAGCCGGGCAGGCGCTGATGCCAGGAAATGATCCTGTATTGGCCGGGGGGCAGATTGGTGAAGTCGACGGTGCCGCCGGATTTGGCGAGCGAGACCCACGGCGATGGGGCGGCGTAAACGAGGGCGACAGGTTCTTTCAGCGAGGCGTTGAGGATTTCGATGAGGCCTTCGGAGTGTGGCGTGAACGTGGCGGTTCCACCGGGGGGAAGCGAGCCGAGGTTGAAGTCGTTGCCGTCTGAGACGCTGTAGAGATTGCCGGAGGCGGAGCCGGTGTTTCGGATGGTCACTTGCTGGCCGACCGATGCGGCGAGGTTGAGGCTGGTGGTGGGTTTTCGCGCATCGATGTCGATCGAGGAGGGGGATTGGAGGGATTTGGCAGAGTTTGCGGAGACGGGCTCGATCCAGACGACGATTTCCTTCAATGCCGAATAGTCCACTGGTTCAAAATCACCGGAGGCATTCGTGCGTTTGGCGGGAGCATCGTAGGTCATCACGCGGTCTGCCGGGGAGGTGAAGCCGGCCTTGGGCTCGGCCACCACGCGGATGCGCAGGGAAGCCATTCCCGCGGGGGGCGGAGATGCCGATTGGCATCCGGCCAGCAGGGCGCAGAGAGACGCGAAGAGGGTTGCGGAGATTCTCATTTGCGGCGGAGCTCCAGATCAGCGGCGGCGACTTTGCCGGGTTCGGACAAAATGGGCGTCGAAAGTTCCGGGAAACGCCGGCGGCGCTGCCAGGTCTTGACGAGCCAGATGCCCGGCGGGATGCCCTCGATCTTCCAGGTCCCATCTTCATTGACCCGGCTGGTGTAAGGGGTGGGTGAGACGAAAACCACTCCATCCATATGGCGGTGAATGGAGCAGTAGAGAAAGACCGCTCCGGGCTTGTCGAAATTGACCGAGCGTGACTCACCGGGGGGATAGAGGCCAAGATCGAAGCGCTTGGCCGGGGCATTGGAGAAGACATTGTGCTCGATGGCGCGGTCCTCATCATTGAGGAAATCCACGCTTTGCCCGACACAAACGATCACCACGGGGGGCGAGAACTTCGCGCCCTTTTGCGAGACTTTGACGGGATTTTTGGGAACAACGATCGGCCGCTTGGGGTCGGGGGATTCGAGATAGACGACCATCTCGGAAAGCGGGACCTCGCCTTGAGAGGTGACCTTTCCGGAGACCGCGCCGGCGGGCTGGGTGGTGGGCTCGGCCGCTTTTGCGCGGGGCACATAAAAGAGGGCTGGGAGAGCACAGAGCAGGAGAACCAGCGCGTGCTTGCCATTGGGCATTTCGAATTCCTCGGCAAAGATTTTTCCTGTCGCAGCACAGCCGCGGAATGATGTTGCGGCAACAGTGCGGATGATACAGGGTTCTGGAGGTTGCACCAACCGGTTGTGAATCCGGCCCTCCCCCACGCAAGGGTCCAGCGTCCGGCAATAAAGCGAAGCTCTGTGGGATATTCCGGAGAGGAAGAAGAATGCAGGGGGTCGATACGCAAATTCTCGCGTTGGATTCCATTTGCTCTCATAGCAGTACGAAGCCCCACCGAATCGACTGTAGGCAGTCAGGCAGCGTTAGTAGTCTCAAGTGCTGGAGGCCCCGGTGGAAACGGACACTACAACGCCAAAGGAGCGAAGGTACTCCGAGCGATGGTTCTCCGGAAAGCAGATCCAGTGGCGAATCCACCGGGGCCGGCGGGTTCGCCAGGGAAAGGTGACCGAGCGCTCGCTCAATGGAATGGCATTGGCGGTGGCAGCGCCCGATGCGGTGGAGCCTGGGGCCTATGTTTTTCCGGCCGATCCGCAGTCGGCGCAGCGGCACGGATTTCACATCGCGGTCATCTGCCGGAGTGTTGAAACCGGGCCCAACGAGCGGCTTCTGTTCGTGGAAATCCTCTCTTAAGGCCATTGCACAGGTGCATTAGAGCATGCGCGCCGGGGCGCTGCCTGCTTTTGCTGTTGGAGGTGGGAATCATGAATATCACAGAGGAACTTCGCCGCGAGCTGCGTGTCAATCCGATTTGCGAGCAGGTTTTCTGGCGTCAGCACTTCATTACGCCACTTCTTGCCGCCCGAGTGCGAAACATTTCAGAATGCGGCATTTCCTTCCGTCTGCACGACGCGAAGGATGTTCCGCGGGTGGGGGATCAGATTCAGGTGAAGTTTCTGCATCAAACGCTCGGGATGAAGCCGTTTGTGGTGAAGTGGATCGGCCACGGCAAGGCGGGGGCGGCGGTTGGTTGCGCGCTGATGGATTTTTCGATCATCGACGGCGCGCAGATGGCGCAGCTGCGATGCTTGAAGAGTGGTTCGAGGGCGCTGGCGGCCTGATTCGCTGCTAAACAGTAGCGACGGTAGGGGGAAAGCGGCCGCGATGGTGATGAGTGTCAGAGAATCATTGCCCTGCCACGGCTGATTTGGCTAATCTTATTGACGGCCCGACCGAAGAGATCAGCAAGGGGCAACTGAGTTGATCCAATCTGTTTGGAGGTAAGGCCATGAAATCGGGTCCTAAAGACAATCGTCGCGAGCCGCGAATGCACCCGGCAAACGAAGCGGTGATCTGGCGGCCGGTGGGGGACGCGCGGCTGATCAGCAGTCGCCTGCTTGATTTGTCGCAGGGAGGGCTGGCGCTGCTGGCCGAAGCGGGGTTCTGCGCTTCGATCAAGGCGGGGGATGAGATCGCGGTTCGCTACATGCGGCGCGATAATGGTCCCACCCATTATGCAGTGGTGTGGCTCCGGCAGATCGGCGACGCGATCGCGCTGGGCTGCCGGCGGCTGAGCGGGATCAGCGCTGCGGCCGGGCGGCGGACGCGGCCCTATGGGCTGCTGCTGGCGCGGCTGCGCAGGCGGCTGCTGAAGCGCGGGGAGGAAGTGACGCGTGAAGACGCGGTGTTGCTGGAGCATTCGCGGCCGCTGGCCGCCTGAGGAACCTGCCACAGAGGATACGGGCGGTATTATCCTGCACACTAAAAAAACTACGGTATGACTAATCGTGACGGATTGGCGCGACGATTGTGGCATAGTCGGGATTGATTGCCGCAACGGGATCGCAGGGTATGGAACTTCGAATTGCACTCATCGTGAGGACTTTGGCCAGCGCTCCGCTTCTCTCCACGGCCCTGACATCCAATCGACCTGATGTTGCGGTCATACGGCTCGACTGGGAGGACATTGAATCCTCCCTGGACGATGTGGATTGCGTCATTGCCGAGTTTGACATGTGTGACTGCGACACGAACCACTCGCAGACGCTCAGCCGCATCACCCAGCGCAGGCCGCTGATCGTCGTCTCCAGCAGCATGCACCAGCGGGCGGCAATTCATTGCTTCCGGGCGGGGGTGACGGATTTCATCCAGACGCTGGAGGCGACACGGGGGAATCACCTGATTCGCAAGGTGGAGGCGATGGTGGGCGATTGGCGGCGGCTCAGGAGTACAGAGAAACGGGCGGATCAGCGGCTGAGTGATCTGCTGCGGCAAAGCGAGACCGACGAGCTGACGGGGCTCTGTAACCGGCACTTCTTCGACCGGCTCATCGCCGAGACGCCCGATCCCGATCGGCGCAAGCCGCTGGGGATCATCCTGGTGGACGTGGACAACTTTAAAACGATCAATGATCGCTTCGGCCACAGCGCAGGAGATGCGGTCCTCAAGGAACTGGCCGACATCATTCGAACTGAAGTCAATCAGTATGAGTGCGCCCTCCGCTGGGGTGGCGAGGAATTCCTTGTGCTTCTGACGTGCGATTCGCTGACCGAAACCTGGCTGTGGGCAGCGCGGCTTCGTGAGCAGGTGGAGCGGCACGTGTTCTATCACCAGAACCAGGCGGTGACGACGACCATCAGCGCGGGGATCCTGAGGCTGGAGGACCAGCGGCTGGGCTATTCGGCCATCGAACAGGCCGACCGGGCGCTGTATCTGGCGAAGTCCACCGGCCGAAATCGCGTCTGCTCGACGCAGATGGTGAAGGTTGAGGAGGCGCTGGCGGAATCGGAGCGACAGCAGCTCGATCCGACAGCGCGCTGGCAGATGCTGGTACACCTGTGCGTGCCGGTGCTGGCGAAGGCGCAATACAAGCATGTCTCGGAACATTGCCGGCACGTCAGCAAGATTGCCGGGGCGATCGCACGACAGATGGAGCTGCCGGAGGAGACGGTGCGGCAGGTGGAGCTGGCGGGGTTGTTGCACGATCTGGGGAAACTGGTGGTGCCGGAGGAATTGCTCTCGAAGCCGCGCAGCCTGATCGAAGAGGAATGGCGGCTGATGAGCTTCGCGATGGGCGAAGGATGCCGGATGGCGCTGCGGCTGGGGGCCGACGAGGCGACGATGGACTGCGTGCGCGGCCGCGCTGAGCCGTATCAGAAGAGGACACGCGAAGCGCAGCCAATGGGGACGAAGATCCTGGCGGTGGCGGATGCGATCGCTGCGATGAGCACGGACCAGCCGTATCGGCATGCACGGAATGCAACACTCGTGCAGGCCGAATTGACACGGTGCGCGGGGACGCAGTTTGATCCGCAGGTTGTGAAAACGCTGGGTTCGCTGCCGGCGCTGTCGCTGGCGGCGTGAGATTGGGCGATTCCGCGAGTCGGACCCTTTCGCACACCAGCGCACCAAGTCGGTGCGTTTTTATCCGGCAAAACAGCATCGGCCCGCGGCCGCTGATCTTGAACAGGTTCCCATGCCGACGACACCGCAGGCTCATCAGAGGAATGGATCCTCGTGATCGCCGAAGAGGTGCAGCAGGATTTCGGTCAGGGTCTGGATGCCGGCGATGGTCTCCACGCGAACATACAGCAGGGGATTGGGGGCTGAGAAGATGGTGATGGGGAAGAGGTGCAGGGGGCTGTTGTTGGCGTAGTCGCCGCCGAAACGCAGGCCGATGGAGATGTCATCGGGGAAATCGATCTCGAAGCCGAGAATGTTGACGTCATCAGGGAAATCGATGACGAACGGATTGGGGGTTCCAAAGACATCCTGGATCCAGAAATCAAAGATCACCGTGGAGGCGGGCGAGAGGTTGATTGAAGAATCGACGCTCAGGGGGAAGACGATGTTGGGACTGAAGGGGTCGAGGGTCAGGCCGACGGTGTAATTGAGTGAGCGGAAATTGTCGAGGACGGTGGAGATCAGGGGCACGTATTCCTTCTGATGGGAGGCGGGCGTGTCGGCATGGACGTCGGGGTCGAGCTCGGCGGGATTGTTTCTGAGCGTGTAGACGTCGAAGAAACCGCTAATCGGCGAGTTATTGGGATCGGGCCCGATGTCGCTGCTTTCGGCGTTGTTGTCGATGCCGGCGGTGGCGCGGAAGAGGTCCCAGGCGGTGGGGATGGAGATGATGCGGTTGTCATAGTCATCTCCGCCGCCGATGCCGAGGTTGTTGTTCTGGTCGATGCTGCCGCCGATGACGGCGTGTGTTTCCAGGAGCGGAACGAGGCCGATCCACTGGAAGAGGGTGATGGTGCCGTTGTCTGCGGCGGTGATGTCGCCGTCGCCGTCCATATCGACAAAGCCGTTGATGATCGTTTTGCCATCGATGCCGCCATCATCCTGGTTGTTGATCTCATGATCGCCATTCATGTCGATCCGGCCGTTGATGACGCTGTTGCCGATGACGATATCGAACGACTCGGCGACGTCGAAGCTGAAAAGATCGACGTTGTAGCCGACCTGGATGTCTTCCATGTGCAGACCGCCGACGAAGCGCATCGTGTCTGCGCCCAGGGCGGGGACCTGAATCAGGATGAGGGCCTCGAATTCATCGGCGGCGTCGACGTTGAAGCCGCCGTTGAGGAGATTGGCATCCCAGGTGAAGTTGACGAACCGCGGCGCCTCCTGGAGGCGCAGGCGGATGGCCTGGGTCTCATCCGGAGCGATGGTCACGGTGCCGGCGTAGAAGTCGATGTCGCCGGCCGAGGCGTTGCCGGTGAACCCGATGTGCTGGGCATCGATGCTCAGCTCGGCGGTGATTTCGTCGGGGACATTTTCGATGTCGAGCGACACGAGTTGTTCGGAGACATCGAGGCGGCCGTCGATGACCCCGATGCCGCGGATGAAGCCATCGTCATGCTCATCAACCACCAGGTCATTGTTCATATCCAGCTCGCCGTCGATGACGCCGCGGCCGAAAATGACGCCAACGTCGGCGGCGCTGATGGAGGAATTGTCACTGATGTCGAGGCGGCCGTTGATGACTTCGTGGCCGGCAAAAAATCCGTCATCATCATCGTTGGCGTTGTTGTCGCTGGTGGCCAGGCCGAAATAGAAGGGGTGGGAGCCGGCGGCTGGGGCCTTAAAGGTCAGGTGGGCATCGTCGATGATCCTAAAGAACGAAGTGTCGATGGGGTTATCAACGATCTTCCAGTTTCCCTCGATCTTCTGGAATCCATGGAGCAGGATGTCGGTTAAGACGCCTGTTCCGCCGGCCTGGCGCACGGCGACGTGGTCGTTGTCGGTGTTGAGAATGGCGCCATCGGCGTAGAGCGAGGCCAGGCGGGTAAGGACGGAATCGGCATCGCCGGCCTGATAGTAGGCGGCATCGATTTCCTGGAGATACCCGGAGTAGTTGATGCGCGACGGCGTTGAGCCATCGAGCACAGCGCCGACCGGACCGGCTGTGGTCTGCCTGAAGGCGCGGCGCAGCTCGGTGATTTTCGCATTCTCCTGGCTGGTCGCCATGAGCGCGGAAATGTTTCCGAAGGGAGCGGGATCACCGTTGGCGTTGGTGGTTTCGAAGATAAATCCGTTGTCGCTGGTGGCGCTGAAGTCCAGGCTGAGCCCGAAGGAGGCCAGCAGCCAGTTGGCCGGGAGATTGTGGGCCTGGATGTGCACGAGGCGATTGTCGCCACCGAGCACGCCCAGCTCATCGCTCTGGCTGCGCAGGAGGAGCTCAAAATCCTGGATCTGATCGGACATGTGAATTTCGACGCCGTTCCACGCGCCGGTGTCGGATGCGGTGACGTCGCCGGTGGCATTGAGGTCCACCTCACCATTGATGATGGTTCGGCCGAGCAGCGTGCCATCATCATCGTCATCGACGACGCCGTCCTCGTTGATGTCGAGCTTGCCATCGATGACTGCGATGCCGCCGAATGCACCATCATCGTCGCCGTCGATGGATTGATCCGCATTGACGTTGAGCTGGCCGCTGCCGACGGCGACGGTATTGGGCGCGGCCTTCAGATGAATTTCAGCCGGCAGATTCACCAGGCCGAAGAGGACTTCGGTGCCGTTGGGCTCGTGGCTGTCGAGGGAATTGATCGCGCCATCGCCATTGAGATCGAGCGAGACGCCGCCGATCTGGCCGGATTCGACGGCCTGATTGCCGATCAGACCGCTGTCGGCGTCGGTGATGGCGCCGTCGCTGTCCAGGTCGATGAGGCCGCTGATGATGCGGAAATTCTGAATGCCATCATCCTGGCCGTCGATGACGCCCACGGCGGTGATCGAGTTGATCGCACTGCTGGCACTGTAGTCGAGGCGGCTGGTCAGGTTGGTTTCAAGATCGATCTGCTGGGGCACGTCGAGAATGTTCACGGCCAGGTCGATGGCCTTGTCCTTGAAGAAGCCACCGTTGAAATCGCTTTGGATGGTGAATTGCGCGGTGCGCGAGGCATCGGTATCAAAATGAGCCTCGAAGCCGCCCGCGGCGGCGATGCTGACATCGTCGATGCCGAAGAATCCAAATGAGAGGCGGCCGGGGACGGGGTGGCTGGAGAGGCTGTGTTTCACATCGGTCAGATGCACGAAATGAGCGGATGTGGCGGTGGGATCGGGAAGGGCGGCCAGCTCGACTTCGGTGGAGGCCGAAAGCTGCACGGCGGGGAGGAAGACATCTTCCGCGCTCGTGCCGAAATCGACGGCCATGCCGGCGACGCTGGAATCAGCGGCGGCGGTGGCGGTCCAGGGATTTACACTTTGCAGGCCGGTGGCGCTGGCGGCATGGACGATGCCATTGACCAGCAATGGCTCGCCGGCGATGAAAACGCCGGAGCGGTCGCTGAGATAGATCGTGCCGCGGCCGGCAATCTCGTCGAGGCGGCGGATGGTCCCCCTTGCGTGTGAGAGAGCGCCGACGACGACATCGTCGATAGCGAAAGCGGAGATCCGGTTGGTGAATTTGATGGGATCGAGGAGGCTGAGCGAGGAATTGTTGGCGAAGCCGCTGCCGCGGAGCTGTGAGACCTGTAGCACGCCATCGGAATTCCTGGGGCCTTTTTTGCGGATGATGCCGGTTGCGCCGGTGGCGTGATCGTAGAGGACAGCGCCAGCGCGCGGCGGGCTGGGTGCCAGGCCACCGTCGAAGGGAACGGTGAGGACACTTCCCCACGAGCCATCGAGGCTGGGGATGTCATCGATGCGAAGGCGGATGTCGCGCAATGGCCGGCCCAGGAGCGCGGCGGTATCGGAGAGGCCGGTGCTGATTTGTGCGCGGGTTGCATCATCGGCTGCGCTGATGACGTTGTCGCGATTGATGTCAGCGCGGCCGCCGATGATGTTGAAATCGAGGAAGAGACCGGCATCGTCGGCGTTGACGATGCCGTCGCCGGTGGTGTCGATGCCGCCGTTGATGACCGTGTAGTTAAGGAGCGGGCCGTCGTCATTGGTGTTGATCAGGCCATCGGTGTTGACGTCGGCAAATCCGTTGATGAAGGCGACCTGGGTTTCCCAGTGGCGGAGCGTCAATTGGCCAACGGTGGCGGGTGCGCCAAGGCCGTCTTCGGCCAGCATGGTGAAAGAGCCGGCGGGATTGATGTTGAACGCCATGGCGCGCGGCAGATCGTCGAGATCGACGTCGAAGTTGCCCAGGCCGACGAATCCAAAAGAATGGATGGAGTCGATCGGGCTGCTGGCGATGTAATCGAACTGTGAAGAGAAATTCGTGTGGAGAGTGAGCGACTGCGGGACAAGATCGACGTCGAGCTGGACGTTTATGGGCCTGGGAACATCGGCGGCGAAGTCGCGGTGGACAAGAATCTGGCCGGCGCGCTGCGAGTCGGCGTCATATTCGGCGGTGAGGCCGGCGCTGTTGATCGTGACATCCACATCGTCGATTCCGAAGACGCCGGTTTCGAGTTTGGCGGGGGCGGGGCGATTGGCGTCGTTGCTCTGGCGGGTGGTGAGGCGCAGATAGTGCGGGGAAGCGGCGGTGGGATCGGAAATGGGCGCCAGATCGACTTCACTGGAGAGCGCCAATTGCGCGCCGGTTACGAATGCATCCTCGGCGGTTGTGCCGAGATGGATGCTGGTGCCATCGGCGGCCGGTGCAGCGGAGACTCGGCCCGACCATGGCGAGGCGACGACAACACTGCCGACGACAGTGGCGCGGACAACGCCGTTGACCAGCAGGAGCTCGCCGGGAGTAAACGTACCGGTGCGATCGCTGAAGAACAGGGTTGCGCGGTTGAGAATGGGGTTGAGGCGACGGATGGTGGCGTGCGCGCCCGAGGATGCGCCAACGATCACCTCATCGAGCAGGAAAGGCGCGGCCACGTTGGAGACCTCCAGCCGGTCGAGCAGATCGAGTGTGGAGCCCTGGGCGAAACTGCCGCGGCGGACCTGGACCAGTTGCACACTGCCGACAGCGCCGCCAGCGGCATTGAGGTGGACGATTCCGGTTGCGCCAGTGACGGTGTCGAAGAGGATGTCGCCTTCCTGGGGCAGAGGCGAGCCAGCGCCGTTGTCGAAGGGGACATTGATCACGCTGCCCCATGCGCCGGTGAAGCTGGGAATGTGATCGACGCGCAGGCGCACGTCGCGCAAAGGACGGCCCAGCAGGGACGAGGAGGTGCCCGGAAGGCCGGCGCCGATTTGATTGCGAGTTTTATCGTCGGCATCACTGATGGCTTGGTCGCCATTCGCATCGACACGGCCGCCGATGACGTCAAATCCAAGAACGGAGCCGACATCGGCGGCATCGATTGCACCATCGCCGGTTGTGTCGAGCTGGCCGTCGATGATGGAGAAATTCAGGAGCGCGCCATCGTCGGAGCTGTTGATGATGCCGTCGGTGTTGATGTCAACCAGGCCATCGATGATTGCCACCTGTGTTTCCCAGATGCGCAACGCGAGTTGATCGACGACGGCGGGCCCGCCCGCACCGTCCTCGGCTACCATCGAGAAGGCGGCGGCCGGATCGACGTGGAAAGATAAAGCGCGCGGGATATGGCTGATGAGAACGTCAAAGTTGGCCAGATCCAGATAGCCGGCGGCGTGGATGGAGTCGATGGGAGCGCTTCCGACATGGTCGAAGACGGAGGAGGAGAAGTTGGCGCTTAGATCGAGCGACTGGGAGACATTGCTGATGTCCAGGGAAGTTTTGACGGCCTGCGGGACACCGGGGGCGATGTCGCGCTGGAGAAGGAAGTGTGCGGGCCGCGCGGCGTCGGCGGCCACGTGCACATCGACGCCGCCGGAGTTGGTCGTGGTAACTTCGATCTCGTCTGAGCCAAACACCCCAAATTCCAGTCGGTCCGCGGGGCGGCCGGGGACGGCGGCATCGCCGGTGTGGATGGTGAAGTAATGGGCTGAATTGACGGCAGGTGCGGCCAGCGGAGCGAGGCCGACCTGTGTTGAGAGCGCCACCTGCACGCCGCCGACGAAGGCGTTGCCGGCGGTGGTGCCGACGTGCACGGCAAAGCCATCGGTGCTGCTGGCGGCGGCAACCTGAGCGGACCACGGGGAGGCGACGATGAGGCCGCCGTTGGCATTGCCGCGAGAGAGATTGTTCACCAGCAGCGATTCGCCGGGGAGGAACGTTCCAGTGCGGTTGCTTAGGAAAAGAGTGCCGCGCTCGGCAAGTTGGTCAAAGCGGCGGATGGTGGCGTGTGCGCCGGAGGAGGCCCCAACAATTTCTTCACCGAACGCAAAGGCAGCGCTGACGTTTTTTATATTGAGCCGATCGAGCAGATCCAGCGTTGAGCCCGCGTCAAAGCTGCCATCGCGCACCTGCACGAGCTGAATGCTTCCAACGGCGCCGCCGGGGGAGTTGAGATGGACGATGCCGGTTGCGCCGGTGGCGGTGTCGAGGAGCACATCGCCCTCGCGCGGCGGGGGCAGCCCCGCGCCATTTGCGAAGGGAACGTTGACGATGTTTCCCCACGTGCCATCGAGGCTGGGAATGTCATCCACGCGCAGGCGGACGTCGCGCAGGGGCAGGCCCAGCAGTGAGCCGGTATTGGCCAGGCCGGGGCTGATCTGCTCGCGCGATGCATCGTCGGCGGCGCTGATGACGCCATCGCCGTTCACATCGACTTGGCCGCCGATGACGTGGAAGCCGAGCGCGAGGCCGATGTCGGAAGCGTCGATATGGCCGTCGCCGTTGGTGTCGAGCCGGCCATCGATCACCGTATAGCTGAGGAGCGCGCCATCGTCAGCGGTGTTGATGACGTTGTCGGTGTTGATGTCCACCAGGCCGTCGATGAAGGCCACCTGCGTTTCGGAGAGGCGCAGCGCGAACAAATCCACCGTGGCCGGCCCGCCCAGGCCATCTTCCGCGACCAGCGAGAATGAGGCAGCCGGGTCGAGATGGAAAGCCAGCAGCGGCGGCAGACCGCCCAGGGCCATGTCGAAGTTGGCCAGCCCCATGTGGCCAAAGCAGTGAATCGAGTCGATGGGCTGGGGCGGATTGACAACGTAGCCGATGTCTGTGGGCGGTGTGAAGAAGAGCTTCACTTCGCCGGCGGGCAGATCATCGATGTCACACACGGCCTCGATATCGTCGTTGGGGCCCTGAAGGAAATTGGATCCCTCGCCGAATTTCAAATAGGCCTGCATCGGCGCGGCGGCACTGGTCACAAGGTGATAGGCGCTGGCCAGGTCAGTGGCATTGAGCTGGAAGACGGCTTGCTGGAAATTGACTATGCGCGCGGCCACGGTGCCGTGCGTTCCATCTTCGATGAGCGAGAAGATGTGGTGCGGCGGCGAATCGAGCCAGCTTGGGGGCAACTGAAGCCCGACCAGCACCTCATTGTTGGTGTCGAGAGGATCGGGCTCAAAATGAGCATCGTCATCGCCGATCAGCTCCATGCTCTTGATCGACTCGCCCGGATTCTTCGGGAAGGCCGACAGAATGCCGGAAATCGTCGCGTTGTCGGCCGCGTTGCCGACCCCGTCCTCATTGGCGTCGAATCGCCCGGCGATCACGTTGAAGCCAAAGAGGACGCCGGTGTCCAGGGCATCGATGTGGCCGTCGCCGTTGAGATCGGCCAGGCCGGCGATGATGTTGACGCCGCCGAGCTTTCCGGTGTCATTGCCATCGGTGTGGTTATCGCGATTGAGATCGACCAGCGCGCCGATGATGGGCTGGCTGGCGACATAGCCGGCCGTCAGATCCACCGCATCTTTGATCCCAAACTCGACATAGCCCAGGTTGAAGCCCAGGAGGGCGGAGGTGTTGGGAAACCCGCCAAGCTGGACCGCCTGCATGGTCAGGTCCATCGTGTTGGCATTGACGTTCAGGGTGATGGCGGCATCGCCGGCCAGCGACATGTTGACGAGCATGTCCACTTCGGTGGGCACGTCGTTCGCCTCGACCTTGATCAGCATGCCATCGCGCCGCTGATGTCGGAACACGACATGATCGATGGGCGAGCTTCCCCGGTGCGACAACTGCACGCCGGTGTTGGGCTGGAATTTGAATTGGAAGCTTTCCCGCAGGGGCATCTGATCGACGGCAAGGCTGGTGGCGAAATCGGCGTCGGCTACCAATAGCTCCTCGGCCTCGATATAGCTGAACGTCGCCTTGGCGCGCTCGCTGGCCACCCAGTCGATGCCAACGGAAGCGTTGATCGGCGTTCCGATGAGCGCCGAATTGACGTTCAGGCCGATATTCACCAACTGGGGCACGCGGTGGGCTGTGGTCTCCAGTTCAACGCCGAAGGCCGCGGCGTTGAGGGCGCCGGTGGCGAACGTCCCGTCAAAATGACCCTGAAGAAAAAGGAGCGGATTGTCCGAGCCGGCTGTCCGGAGAGTCACACTGTTTAAGTGCGCAGTTCCGGGGAGATTGCCGGCAGTGAAATCGATTTGTTCCCTGGCCGGCGCATGTCCCCCTGGCTCGCCTCCGGCCGCCAGGGTTCGGTAGCCCATGAACAGGTTGGGCGCGCCGGGGAGGGGCGGGCCGCTGTAAAACGCGCTGAACGGGAAGGCAATCAGGACCTGGAAATTCTCAACAAATGGCGCTGAGCCCAGTCGCGTGATGTCCAGCGTGAGGTGCGGCGTTGGCAGCAGCACGGTATTCACCTCGATCTGGATATCGAATCCCCCGCGACCGGTGGCTTTGTTGTCATCGATGTCGATCTTGGATGGAGCCCCGGCCTTGTTGTTCACGACAACGGTTTTGAGCGCTGTGGCGGCGGCTTGCGAGCCGGTTGGCGGCCCAAACCAATCGGTACGCGCAACGAAGGGGACCGGAAAGTTATCCAGCGCATTCTTGATGTCGCGCAATGGAGGACTGTCGATGATCGACAGCAGCTTTGCCTCGCCCCTGGTCGGGTCAATTGGGGGCGGAACCGACAGCAGCACGCGCGCCTCGAGCTGCTGTAGAACCGAGGGCTGCCAGCGCTCTCGATGCCGGCGATTTGGTTTCTGGTTAGTTGCCCGATTTGAGGCGAGGAATGATCCCAGTCCGCGAAGCCACGGTCTGCGCGACATTGCTGCTCTCCTGTGGGACTGAGTCCCACTCGAGAAAAAGTCTTCTGGCTTTTTTAAACAGCTCTGCCAGGCCCGGCAAAGAGAAGTGAAATCAACCGATGGTGCCCATGAAGCCCTCTTCCAGGCGCTGCGATATTAACATGCGGGAATGCGCAGTCAACGAGGGCTCGAACCTAAAACGATCCAGTTAACAGGTTGGAAAGGGAGCAGAGCCTGTCAGGCGTTATTTCGGCAGGTTCTTCGCCTTCAAGTACCTTTGCGCCCGCGTGAACCATACTTTTTCAACGCACCTTGAAGGACTCGAACCTTCAACCTTCGGCTCCGTAGGCCGACGCTCTGTCCAATTGAGCTAAAGGTGCTGATCCGCCAACACTCAATCGAGCGCGGTATTCTACGCGGACCCCCGTGGTTCATCAACGTGTGATATGTTCGCTCAGGCCGCGAGGCGGCGGAGGCGGGCGATGTAGCGCCGGGTGCGCTTGGCCACGGGGCCGGCGGCCTTTTTTGGATACTTCTGTGAGAGGAGGCTGAGGTGTCCCGCGATTGATTGAAGCAACATCAAACGGCTCATGCTCGACTCCATCCGTGAAAGTCCCCGGCGAGATTCGACGCCAATGTGCTATCGACATATCGAGGGATGGTTCATGAGTCCGATAAATCGAACAACGTCGGCTCGGCTTGAGGTGGTGGCGTTGGCGGCCGTTCGCGCGTTCGCGCGGTGTTCGCGGAGCTGTCGTAGAGTTCGGCGACGCGCTCCAAGTGGTCGGCTTCTTCAGGGGGTTTGTCCCAGCGGATGCGCTTGATGCGGGGGAAGCGCAGGGCGTAGCCGCTGGCGTGGCGGTCGCTGCGCTGGATCTGGTCGAAGGCGATTTCGAGGACGAGTTTGGGCTCGACGATGTGGATGTGGCCGCGGTGATGGAGCGAGAGCTTGTGAAATAGCTCCGTCAGTTGCGCGATTTCTTCGTCGGTGACGCCGCTGTAGGCTTTGCCGATGTTGACGAGTTGCTGGCCGGACCAGACGGCGAAGGTGTAGTCGGAGAGGACGTTTTTTCGTTTGCCGTGGCCGTACTCGGCGGCGGTGACGACGCAGTCGAGGGTGGGGAGATGGGTTTTGATTTTGAGCCAGGCTTTGCCGCGGCGGCCGGGGGAATAGGGGGAATTGGGGTCTTTGAGGACGATGCCTTCATTGCGTCGATTGCGCGAGGCGGAGAAGCAGGTGGTGATCTCGTCGGTCGAGGAGACGGAGCAGGGGGAGGTTGTGAAGAGTGATTCGCCAAGTTCTTCGAGGATGCGGCGGCGCTCGCGGAGTGGTTCATCCATCAGCAGCCGGCCGTCGTGGTAGAGGATGTCGAAGGCGATAAAGACGGCCGGATTTTCGCGGATGATGGCAGGGCTGAGGTTTTTGCGGCCGAGGCGTTTCTGGATGTGGGCGAAGGGGAGGACGCAGCCGTCACACCAGGGGACGATCTCGCCATCGAGAAGAAATTCGCCGGGAACTTTGCGCATGGCATCGACGACGTCGGGGAAGGATTCATCGGTGCGGTCCATGGTGCGGGTGTAGATGGCGATGCGGTCGGCGGATTTGTGGACCTGGGCGCGGATGCCGTCGAGTTTGTCCTCGGCGAAAAAACTGCGGCCGGCCATGGATTTGACGGCGATGTCGGCCGTTTCCTGCGGGGTGGCCAGCATGAACTGGATGGGGTGGAAGAGACGGAAGCGGGCGGATTCCAAATCATTATGTTTGGCGAGGATGGCGACTTCGTCCAGATCGCCGATGAGGAGTTGGGTACGCTGAATTTTCGAGAGCGGTTTGTCGAAGGCCTGGGCGATGGCGGCCTGTAAGACGCCTCCCTGCACGCCGGTGCGCATGTCGCCGAAAATGATTTTCGTGAGATAGGCGGCCTCACGCGGGTGGATACATCGTGTGAAGAGTCGTCGGAGGAGTTCCCGCTTGCGCTGGAGGACGCCTGTGCGGGCGAGATTGTCGAAGGCGTCGGCCATTTGGCGAAGCGTGAGTTGGCCGTCGATTTGAGGCGCGGGGAGCATGGTGGCGGGGTCTTCGGCGGCGCAGCCGACGCCTTCAGTGGGCCAGACCTGGGCGAGGGCCTCGCCGACTTCACCGCTTTTGACAACCAGCGGCCAGAACTGCTGGGGATCGAGTTTCAGGATGGAAAAGATGACATCGCTGACGATCGCGCCGCCCACGCTGAGGTTGCGCTCGTCGGTTTCGGAGAAGGTCCGGCCGGCGAAAAAGCGGACGGCAAGGCGGAGATCGTCTTCGTCAAGCGTTCGCAGGTAATTCGAGAGCACTTCCTGCTTTTTCAGCTTGCTGGCGGTCGCCGCGGCGGCGTCGCAGACGGTACAGAAATTTTGCAGAGCGGCGGGCATCATTTAATCGTAGGCGCGGCGGCGGAAAATATGGATGAGCAAACCCGCCGGCGATCCGCCGCGTCCGGTTGGTGCGGTAAGATACGGACATGGCGATAGTCGGCCAGATTCCGCCGCGCTGGCGCCCCTTGCTGATGCAGGGGGCGCTGTGTGTCGTGCTGGCGGCGTCGTTGGGCCTGGCGGCGTGGGTGTCGCGGCGACAGGCGAGAACGCTGCGGGTGGTGTTGGGGAAGGAAGCGGTGATCATTGATGGATTGACGGTTTTTCGGCCCGAGGATTGGACGCTGCGGCGGGATGATGATGGGCTTTTGCTGGAGGAGATGAGGAAGGGTGTGGCATCGCCGCGAAAGCTGCGGATTCGCTATGCCCGCTCGAGCATTTTCATGTCGCCGATGGAATACCTGGTGCGCTGTGGGGAGTTGCACGTTCATGAGGCCAGTGCGTTGATGGAGGCGGCAACGGGGCCGCGGGCGGAGGTGGTAAAGACGATCAACATCGGCGGATGGCCGGGAATACTGCTGTCGCAGACGCGGATGATGAGCGGCGTGGATGCGCGGCAGCAGATGATGTGGAAGCGGACGCTGGCGTGCGCGGTGATGCCGGGGGGGGATGTGGTGCTGCTGAGGCTGGAGGGCGAGGGGGCGGCCAGCAGCATCGATGAGGACCTGGTGCGGCGCGTGGCCGACGCGTTGGAGGTGAACGAGCGCGAGCGGCCGGAGATGGGGGGAGAAATTGAGCTGGCGGGGGGAATTCGAGTGAATGTTCCGACGGGAACTCTGCGCGGGAGCGAGCGCGATCCGCTGCGCATCGGGCGGCGGCTGACGATGAGCAACTCGCAGGAATGGGTGGGGGTGGATCTGACGCCGTGCGTTGCTTTCCCGCGTGAGAACGATCAGAGCCTGCCGGCGATGCTGCTGTTGCGCGACCCGCAATATCATCCGGGGCCGATTCAGAAGATTGATGAGCAGACGTGGATGTGCGCGCGGGATGAGCGGGGGCTGTTTGGAGGAATGGCGGTGCTGAAATGCGGCAGCGATGGGCGGGCGCTGCTGGCGGAATTTCGCTGGGACCGCTTTTCGCAGTCCGCGCGGACGATTCAGAATCGGGTCAGCGCACTGCGGCAATCGATCATGCAGGGTGTGCGATTTGAAGATGAGGGGGATTTGACAGCGCTGTTGAATCGCGGGGCGGCCGCGCGGCGGGGTTTGCCGGCCGATGCGCACGTGTTGTTTGACTGGGAAAATCCCAATGAGACGTGGCAATGGTATGACGAAATCTCGGCGCACACATCGCAACTGCGGATAGCGTATCGGGATGAGCGGGCGTGGATCAGCGCTGGCGGCTCGACGACGGCGGGGTTGCCGATGTTCTCGTTTGAGACGGAGTTTTTCTCGTGGCGGCTGGCCCGCGACTGGTCGGCGTATGAGTTTGCATTGACACGGGCGGGGCAGTCGGCATCGCTCTCGCACAGCGTGCGGATGAGCAAGGGAAAACTGGAGACGGAGATTGTGGAAGCGGGCGACGGGGTGATTCGCGGGACGACGGACGTTTCGGCGATTTATGTGCCCGGCGGATTGCTGCCGCTGGTTCTGGGGCGGCTGCCGTTTGAGCCGATGCTGCTGAGCACCGAGTCGATGCCGGCCACGGCGGGGGCATCGCCGGGATTGATTTTGCTGCGGCTTGATCCGGCCTTTGACATGCCGCGAACGCTGCCGGGGTCGGCCGAGGCGATGCGCTGCTGGAACATTCAGCTCAACGGCTGCGGCGAGACCAGCCGGTGGTATCTGGATGAGAAGGGAAGGGTGCAGGCGGTGGCGTTTGCGGGGAAGGTGGTGTTGCAGCGGAAAGAGCAGAGTAATTAGCCACAGATGGACACAGATGCACACAGATAAGAAAAATTGGGACACGTGTGCGAGAAGAAATTTGGCGTTATCTGAGTAAATATGTGCCCCCGTTTATGGCTGATTAACACATTAGACGACCTGGGCTCGGATAAATTTGAGAAGGGTGAGAAGCAGGATTGCGCCGGCGCAGATGGCGAGGGCGAGGCCGAGTTTCCACTGGTGGGAGCGCGGGGGAATGTAGCCGGTGAGGACGAAGTGGAATTTTTCGCCGTCGACTTCGCGGTCGGGGCGATCGACGCGATCCATCTGCTTGTCCTTGCCGATGGCTTCCTCGTCCCAGATTTTCAATTCCTTGACGGCCGCGAGCGGGACGGGGACGGGCAATTTGAAGGTCAGGCCGCTGCCGACGCGGGTGTCCTTAAATGTGCGGGTGCGGATCGAGCCCTGATCGGTGAGCAACTCGAGATAGTAATCGGGGGTGTCGAGGACTTCTTCGAACTTCTGGGGATCGATGCTGTTTTTGGCGGTGATGCGGACTTCGCGGACGGTGCCGGCATCCTGGGCGTCGGGTGACCAGAAGATCAACGCCAGTCCGGCGGCGACGACACAGGCACAGACGAGGGCGAGGAGAATGTAGGCGAAGAATGGAAACGGCGCGGCCGGCGGCGGGGCGGATGAAGTGGGGGCGGCGGTTGTAGTGGTGTCATTCATGATGAGATTGGGGCGGGTCGAGATTAACACAAAACCCGGCGGCGATGGAGAGGAAGACGGCGAGGGTGAAGAGATATGTGCCGGGAAGCGCGCGGGCTTCGGCCAGATCCTGGAATTTCACAACGACGATGATGATGGCGACGACGAGGATGTCGAGGAGCGAATAGCGGCCGGTGAATTGGGCGATTTTGTGGAGACGATGGCGGGTGCGGCCGGAAAGATTGGCGAGGCGGCTGGTGGCGATCAGAAGCGCGATCAGCTTGGCGTAGGGGAAGATGACGCTGAAGATCAGGAGTATGGCGGCGAGGAAGAGGTGATCGCGCTGGTAGAGCTCGCGGATTCCGCCCAGGAGAGAAAAGATTCGTTCCTGGCCGAGTTGGGACATGGAGATGAAGGGGAGAAGGATTCCTGCGGTGAGCACGGCGATGGCGAAGACGGCGAGGACGGCGGCGTTGCGGTTGTTGTGAAGTTTGTGCCAGAGGGGATGGAGCGATGTGCCGCAGTGGGGGCAGGAGGGGAGGAAGATTTTGGTGGTTGGCGGGGTGAATGTTTTTCCGCAGCGGCGGCAGGTTAAAACTCTGTCAGTTGTCCGTTGTCCGTTGTCCGTTGCAGTCGGGTTGTGCATGTCCTTGACCATGTCAGGACTTTATTGCTCCGAAGGCGGCGAAACAGTTGTTTTTGTGAAGGAGCTCGATTTTTTCGAAGCCGGCGAAGCGGAGGGTGTCGAATTGGAACATCAGGTCGCGGGGGGTGTCTTCCTGATCGGTGTAGGCGAAGACGTGGTCGCGATAGGCTTCATCCTTCAGGCCGGTGAGATATTGGCCGTAGCGCTCCCACATGATTTTCTGGACTTGGGGGAGTTGGTGGCTGACGAAGTCGGAGACCCAGAGCGAGCCGCCGGGTTTGAGGGCGGCGTGGAATTTGCGGAAGACGGTGCGCCATTCTTCCTCGCCGCGGAGGTGATGGAGGACGGCGGCGGCGAGGATGATGTCGAAGGTTTGGTGGGGGAGGTCGAGGTCGCGGATGTCGCCCTGCATTGGGGTGATCGAGCCGGTGGTTGTGGGGGTGATGCGCTGGATAGCGCGGTCGAGCATGGGATTGCTGAGGTCGATGAGGGTGATGTTGAGGTTGCTTCTGCTCAGTTTCTGGAGGAGCTTGAGCGTGTAATTGCCGGCGCCACAGCCGACATCGAGGATGCGTGTGGCGGTGGGATTGGTGGCGGCCGCGGAGCTGGAGATCAGGTCGAGGATGAGGGGTGAATCGATCTGGGCGGATTGGCCGGTGGTGAGGTTGGAAAAGCGTTCGACGTCGTTGTCGAAGCGCTGGCGGATTTGTTCCGGAGTTGATTTGCTCATTTTGAAGCCACCCTTCGTGCGATGAATTCACGCAGTGTAGGAATTTTGGTTTTGGCGGCCAGGGTGAGAGCCCGCTGTGGGTCGGCGGGGACGAGGGGCTCGAGGGCGTACCAGTACATCAGGGGAAGATTGGCGTCGGCGGCATCTTCATCGTGCATGGCAAGACGTTCGGCCAGCGCCCAGCGATCGGCCGGATCGAGGCGCTGGGCGGCGGAGGCGAGATAGAGGCGGACGAGGGGGGAGGGATCTTTTTCGGCCATTTTGAGGAGCTTGTCGGGCTTTAGCTGGCCTCTTTCCATCAGGAGCTGAATGGCCCAGGCGCGCATGTACTCGTTTTCATCATCCAGCAGTGCGGGATCGATCGGGCCGTCGGTGACGTGGAGCGACCAGAGGGCGCGGAGGCGGAGGACGAGGTTTCGCTGTCCATTGAGGATTTCGAGCAGGGATGCATGAACGTCCTTGTCGCTGCGTCGTTCCTGCAAGAGACGGCGGGCGTGGCGGGCGGACCATTCGTTGGTGTCGAGCTGCGAGGCGACGAGATCCTTGCTGGATAGTTTTGAGAAATCGGGCGGAGGTTTGGAGGAGTTTGGGGTTTTGTAGCTGATCTTGTAAATCCGGCCGTTGCCACGCTGGGGGTTGAGGGTGTGGCATTCGCCAGTGTCATACCAGTCGGAGAGGTAAATTGAGCCGTCGGGGGCGAGCTTGGGATGCAGGCCGCGGAAAAAGTTGTCGGTGGTGGTCAGGAAGTCGGCGCCGTGGTGAGCGGTGAAGCCCGAGCCCTTGCGCTGCGGGAGATCGTTGTTGATGCGCGCGCCGTGGACGTTGACCATGAAGAGGGTGTTGCGATAAGAGTCGGGGAAGGAATCGCCCTGGTAGATGAGCAGGCCGCAGTGGGCGTGGCCGCCGCCGACGGCGAGTTGTTGGGGTGCGCCGCCTTTGGATTTGTCCCAGGATGGGCCGACCCAGTGGAGGTGATCGGTGGCGGGAGGGAGGAGGCCGTAGGCGTGGCGGGAATACGGGCTGGCGGTGCGGCGCTCGACGTGGCCGCCAAAGATCACGTGATAGAGATGGGGGGTGACGGAGTTGGAGATGAAGATCTGGCCGAACTGGTCGTAGTCCATGCCCCAGGGATTGGTGGTGCCTTCCATGACGGATTCGAAGAGATGTTTGGTGGGGTGATAGCGCCAGACGCCGCCGTCGTAGAAGATTTTTTTGTCGGTGGCGGCGATTTTGATTTCGCCGTTGGAAGTGCCGCCGTGGCCGCCGTAGAGCCAGCCATCGGGGCCCCAGATGCCGCCGTTGACGATGTTGTGAGGGGATTGGTGGCCGAAGCCGTCGAGGAGGATTTGCGGGGCGGAGTCGGGTTTGTCGTCGGCGTTTTTGTCGGGGATGAAGAGCAGATGGGGCGGGGAGAGGACGAAGACGCCGCCGAAGCCGACTTCGAGGCCGGTGACGTAGTTGAGTTTGTCGTAGAAGATGGTGCGTTTGTCGAAATGGCCGTCGTTGTCGGTGTCTTCGAAGATGAGGATGCGGTCGGCGCCTTGGGGTTTCCACTTGGGATAGTTGTAGGCTTCGGCGACCCAGAGTCGGCCGCGATCGTCGATGGCGAAGGAGATGGGTTGGGAGAGGTCGGGTTCGGCGGCGAAGAGGGTGGCGGAGAAGCCGGGGGGGAGGTGCATGGCGGAGATGGAATCGGAGGGGGAGAGGGGTTGGGCGCGGAGTGGGACTGCGAGGAGGAGGGAGGCGAGTAGGAGGAGGGATTTAATCATTTAATGATTGAGTCATTGAGTCATTGAGTCATTGAATCA
>DASYUA010000221.1:0-7877 GCA_036001665.1 Tepidisphaeraceae bacterium | reverse complement strand
AGAGGATTGAGAGGGGAAAGGATTTGGAGGAGATATTTTTAGAGATGGTCGGGGAGAATCGGGGACTCGCGGAGGTGATGCGCGGGGGGAGGAGAGTTTCGGAGTGGATGGCGAGTCCGTTGCCGAGGTTTGGAGTGAGGGGGGATTGGCCGGTGGGGGTGATTCCGGTGGGGAACGCGGCGGCGGCGCTGGAGCCGATTGGGGGGGAGGGGATGGGGTTGGCGATGAGGTCGGCGGAGATGGCGGCGGAGAGGGTTGGGGAGTGGCGTGCTGAAGCACACCCTACGCTGGATTCGGTGCAGAGGCGGTTGCAGAAAGAATTCAGGGCGCTTTGGAATAGAAGGAGGATGTTGTGGCGGGGCGTGGCGATGTTGGTGTCGCGGCCGATGTTGTGTGAGATGGCGGTGGAGGTGATGAAGGTTACGAATGTGGGGGAGCGGGTGGCGGGGTGGCCGCAGGTTCAGTAAGCACGCGAGGGGTACGAATGCATACAGATGGGGAGAGGAGTGAAACGCAGATGACGCAGATGACGCAGATTGGCGCAGATCAGAAGAGGAGGGAAGCACAGATGCACACAGATGAGAAGAGAAGACGGGCAGGATGCCCGTGGGACGAAGAGAGAATCACGGGCGGGACGCCCGTGCTACGAGAAGAGAGACGGGCGGGACGCTGGTGGTACGGTTGGGGGACCAACGAAGTTGGGGCGGGGGAGTAGATGCGTATGTGCGAATTCAAAACATTCTTGTCGTTGTTGGGTTGATGGGTGGGGCGGTTTGGGGGGCGAATCCGGCGTTTAAGTCGAATGCGGATTGGAAGGTGGAGGTGATCCGGCAGGCGCCGGAGATTCATTCGCCTTCGGTGGTGACGTGCGCGCCGGATGGGCGGGTGTTTGTGGCCGAGGATCCGATGGATATGGGGTTGCCGTCGAATGAGCCGGCGGATCGGATTCTTTGTATTTTTCCGGATGGGCATCAGACGGTTTTCGCGGAGAAGCTGCACGCGGTTTATGGGATGCAGTATGTGGATGGGAAGCTGTATGTGCATCACGTGCCGAAATTCAGCGTGTTTGTGGATGATCATGGGGAGGGGAAGGATCGGGTGGATTTAATTGACACGACGAATCCGGATCCGACGGCGGGGGGATTCAACGATCACATTCCGGCGAATTTTCGGCTGGGGATGGATGGTTTTTTTTACATGTCCACGGGGGACAAGGGGATTTATCAGTGTGAGAGCAAGGTTGATCATCGCAAGGCGGAGATTCGGGGTGGGGGGGTGCTGAGGATTCGGCCGGATGGGACGGATCTGGAGGTTTACTCGACGGGGACGAGGAATCACCTGGATATTTCGATCAATGCCGAGGATGAGATTTTTACGTATGACAATACGGATGATGGGCAGGGGTGGTGGACGCGGGTGACGCACATGGTGGATGGGGGATTCTATGGGTATCCGTATGACTATCGGCCGGTGGATACGCAGGTTTTGGCGAAGTGGCGGGAGGAGAAGGGAAGTCGGCCGGGGTATCCGTATACGTTGTGGAGGATGGATGAGTTTGGGGGAGGGTCGCCGACGGGGGCGGTGGGATATAACGAGGATGCGCTGCCGGAGGAGTATCGGGGAAATTTGTTTCACTGTGAGTGGGGGAAGGGGAATTTGGAGAGGTTTGTGGTGGAGCGGGCGGGGGCGACTTACAAGATCGTGAAGCGGGAGGCGCAGTTTTTGTCGAGGGGGAGCGGGGGGGAGTTTCGGCCGGTGGGGATTTGTGTGACGCCGGATGGGATGGGGTTTTATGTGACGGATTGGAATTATGGAGGGTGGAAGGCGAAGTTGGAGGCGGGGAGGTTGATCAAGATTACTTATGGGGGTGCGAGTCAGGCGAAGCCGAAGCCGAAGTGGTTTGTGGCGGCAGCGCAGGGGGAGAAGTTCTCAGCTACGACAAAGGAATTGGTGGAGGGGCTTCGGCATCCGGCGCAGAGTGTGAGGTTGGTAGCGCAGAGGAGGGTGGCGGAGAGAGGGGATGCGGGGCCGATGGTGATTGCGTTGTTGAAGGATGTGAAAGCGCCGGCGTATGCGCGGTGGTCGGCGATTTGGACGCTGGATCGGATGGATGGGGGGAAAATGGCGCGGGCGGAGATTATTGCGCGGCTGCGCGATGGAGAGGCGACGGTGAGGATGCAGGCGGCGCGGGAATTGGGGACGAGGAAGGCGGCCGAAGGGGCGAGTGCGATGGCGGCGCTGTTGAGTGATGTGGATGCGGCGGTGAGGTTTCGGGCGGCGATAGCGCTGGGACGGATCGGGGATGTGGGGGCGGCGGCAGCGCTGGTGAAGAGGCTGGATGAGAAAGATTTGTTTGCCAGGTTTGCGAATTTTAAAGCGCTGAATCGGATTGGGCGGGCGAATCCGGCGGCGTGGGAGGTGATTGTGGGGGCGCTGGCGAGTGAGAAGCCGGAGATTCGGGAGGGGGCGGTGTTTGCGATGAGGGAAACTTACGACCAGAGAGTGGTGGGGGCGTTGACGGCGTTCGTGAATGATACTGCGAATTCGGCGGAGGGGCGGGCGAGCGCGCTTCGGGCGCTGGCGCCGTTGTATAAGCAGCCCAAGCCGTGGAATGGCAAGTGGTGGGGGACGCAGCCGGTGCAGGGGAGGCCGCCGGCGAAGGAGGTTGAGTGGGCGGGGACGGGGCCGGCGGTGGCGGCAATTTCGGTGGCGCTGAAGGATGGGAATATTGTGGTGAGGCGCGCGGCGGTGGAGGCGCTGGTGGTTGCGCCCGATCCGGGGGCGGCGGAGATGCTGGCAAAGATGTTTGTGAGTGAGGAGGAGATGGGGATGAGGCGGGCGATATTGCGGGCGCTGGCGGTGTCGAAGGCGGCGGTGGCGGGGAATTTTGTGGGGGAGGTGCTGCGGGATGCGAAGAAGAACGAGGCCTTGATTGCGGATGCGATTGTGGTGGCGCAGCAGATTGGGGGGCAGGGGATGGCGGATGCGATTGCGGCGGTGATTCCGGCGGATGTCAATGCGGAGACGCTGGTGGTGGCGATGGAGGCGGTGGGGAGGATGAAGGATCAGAAGGCTGTTGTGGCGGTGTCGGGGAGGTTGGGGCATGAGGATTTGAAGGTGGCGCAGGAGGCGGCGGGCGCGCTGGGGGCGATTGGGGGGGAGGCGGCGCGAGATGCGCTGGTTGAGGCGCTGAATGAGAAGCGGCCGGGGGTGAGGCGGGCGGCGGCCAGTGCGCTGGGGGGGATGAAGGCGAAGGAGGCGATACCCGCGCTGCTGGCGGGGTATAAGGACCCGGAGATGAGCCGGGAGGTGACGGTGGCGCTGGCGGGAGTGGCGGATTTGCGGGCGCTGGATGTTTATCTGGAGGGATTGGCGAGTCGGGATCAGAGTGTGAGAGAAAAATGCCGAGGGGCGGTGGGGGCGATTCATGTGGAGGCGCTGCCGCTGATCGAGAGGCGATTGGAGACGAATCCGCTGCCGACGACGGTGATCGCGGAGTTGCAGAAGGTGTATGCGACGTTTTTGGCGATTGGGGAGTGGCAGATGGTGGGGCCGTTTGATGGGGCGACGACGGCGCCGATTGATCTGGCCAATCCGCAGACGAAAAAGGCGCTGGTGGGGCGAGAGGGGAAGAGCGTGAAGTTCAAGAAGATGAGCGGTGAGGCGCGGACGGGGATGATCGATTTGGCGGCGACGATCGGGCAGAACAGCGATGCGGCGGCGTATGGGGTGACGTATATCGAGTCGAAGGAGGACCGGGAGATCGAGTTTTCGGCCGGGGCGGATGATACGCTGACGCTGTGGCTCAACGGGCGGCAAATCCTGGAGGTGCTGGGGGAGCATGGCTGGTCGGCCAACGCGTATGCGGTGAAGGGGATGCTGAAGAAAGGGAAGAATGTGCTGGTGGCGAAGGTTGGGAACAATGGCGGGGCGTGGCAGTTTTCGGTGGCGGCGAGCGGGGATCGGGCGGGGAAATTGTTTGAGTATGATGTGAAGAAGCTGGCGCCGGAGGCGTTTGAGAAGTTTGCGGGTTCGCACCAGGGGAATGCGGAGAATGGGAGGAAGATATTCGCGCTGGAGAGTGGGGCGGGATGTATTAAGTGCCATAAGGTGGGGAATGAGGGAGGGGAAGTGGGGCCGTCGTTGAGCGGGATTGGGGCGAAATATGACAAGGCGAAGTTGATTGAGTCGGTGCTGTATCCGTCGCGGCAGATTCTGGATGGGTATCAGCAGACGATCATTCGGACGAAGAAGAATGCGGTGGAGGCGGGGGCGGTGAGGGGGGAGACGGATGGGGAGGTGACGCTGCTGGATTCTGCTGGGCAGAAGATTGTGATTAAGAAGTCGGAGATCAAGACGAGGAAGTTCAGTGATATTTCGCTGATGCCGGAGGGGCTGCACACGGGGCTGCGGCCGGAGGAGTTTGTGGATTTGATTGCATACCTGGTGAGTCTCAAGGAAAATCCCAAGTAGCGAGACACGGGCGGGGCGCCCGTGCCACATCTGGCAGACACGGGCAAGATGCCCGTGGGACGAGCGAGAGACACGGGCGAGACGCCCGTGCCACGGCAGGAGGATTCACCATGAGATTCGCAGTTCTGGCTGGGTTGTTTTTATTTTTGAATTCGGTGCTGGCGGCGGAGGAGATGCGGCCGGTGGGGGTGGGGAGGGTGGATATTACGCCGGATTATGCTGTGAGGTTGTGTGGGTATGCGGCGAGGAAGACGCCTTCGGAGGGGGTGGAGCAGAAATTGTGGGCCAAGGCAATGGCGATTGGGGGGGATGATGAGCTGGCGATCATTGTGACGGTCGATAACACGGCCGTGCCGGATACGGTGAGCGATGAGATTGCGCGGAGGATGGAGCAGAAATATAAGCTGCCGCGGGAGCGGTTTGTGCTGTGCTCGAGCCATACGCACAGTGCGCCGTGTTTGAATGGGGCACTGGTGAATATGTTTGGGTATCAGTTGCCGCCGGAGCAGATCGCGGCGATTGAGAAATATACGAAGGAGCTGGTGGAGAAATTGGAGAAGGTGTGCGTGGAAGCGGTGGGGGATCGGAAGCCGGCGAAGCTGATGTGGGGGCAGGGGGAGGCGAAGTTTGCGGCCAATCGGAGGACCAAGGGGGGGCCGGTGGATTGGGCGATGCCGATGATCGCGGCGGTGGATGGGGAGGGGAAAGTCCGGGCGGTGCTGATCAATTATGCGTGTCATTGCACGACGCTGGGGAGCGATATCAATAAGACGTGCGGGGATTGGGCGGGGTATGCGCAGGAGGATTTTGAGAAGGAGCATCCGGGGGCGGTGGCGATGGTGAGCATTGGGTGCGGGGCGGATGCGAATCCCGCGCCGCGGGGGAAGCTGGATGATGCGAAGGAGCATGGGAAGGAAATTGCCACAGAGGCGGAAAGATTGATTGGGGCGGGGTTGAAGGCGCTGAGTGGGAAATTGGAGATGCATATCAAGCGGTTTGAATTGCCGTTTGATGAGCTGCCGACGCGGGAGAAGTGGGAGGAGTTAGCGAGGCGGGAGGATGCGATTGGGTATAACGCGAAGCAGCAGCTCGCGAAGCTGGATCGGGGGGAGAAGATTTCGCCGACGCTGCCGTACATCGTGCAGACGTGGAATTTTGGGGATGAGCTGGGGATGGTGTTTCTGGCGGGGGAAGTGGTGGTGGATTATTCGCTGCGGCTGAAGAAGGATTTTGATGCGAAGCGGCTGTGGGTTTCGGCGTATTCGAATGATGTGCCGTGCTACATACCGTCGCGGAGGATTTTGAGTGAGGGGGGATATGAGGCGGAGGGGGCGATGGTTTATTACGGGCGGCCGACGCGGTTGGCGCCGGCCGTCGAAGACTTGATTATCGAGGCGGTGCATGAGCAGTTGCCGAAGAGTTTTCGGGCGGAGGAGTCGAAGGCGGAGTTTCCGATTCCACTTTCACCGACGGAGGCGCTGAAGGGATTTCGATTGAGGGAGGGGTTGGTGATTGAGGCGGTGGTGACGGAGCCGATGGTGGCGTCGCCGATTGCGGTGGATTGGGGGGCGGATGGGAAGTTGTGGGTGGTGGAGATGTATGACTATCCGAGTGGGTTGGATGGGAAGGGGAAGGCGGGGGGGAGGATCAAGGTTTTGGAGGATCGGGATGGGGATGGGAAGTATGACAAGGGGACGATTTTTCTGGATGGATTGCCTTATCCGACTGGGGTGATGGCGTGGAAGAGGGGGGCTTTTGTATGCGCTGCGCCGGACATCATCTATGCGGAGGATACGGATGGGGATGGGAAGGCGGATGTGAAGAGGGTGTTGTTTAGCGGATTTGGGCCGGAGAACCAGCAGTGGGAGGTGAATGGGTTTAGCTGGGGGTTGGATGGGTGGGTGCATGGGGCGAGCAGCATACGGAACAATGTTATTAAATGCATTCAAACGGGGAAAGAGGTGGAGTTGGGGGGGCGGGATTTTCGGATGAGGCCGGACACGGGGGAGTTTGAGGCGGCGGCGGGGCGGACGCAGTTTGGGAGGGTGCGGGATGATTTTGGGAACTGGTTTGGGAATGAGAACAGCGTGGTGCTGTGGCACTATCCGCTGGCCGAGCAGTATCTTAGAAGGAATCCGCACGTGCCGTCGCCGAATCCGAGGGTGGCGGTGGCGGATTATCCGGGGAGCAATCGGGTTTATCCGGTGAGCAGGACGTTGAAGCGGTTTAATGAGCCGGCGAGCGCGAATCATGTGACGTCGGCGTGTAATCCGTGCATTTATCGAGACAACCTGATGGGGGAGGAGTTTTATGGGAACGCGTTTGTGTGCGAGCCGGTGCACAATTTGGTGCATCGGTTGGTGCTGGAGCAGAAGGGGGTGACGTTCAGCGGGCGGCGGGCGAAGGGGGAGGAGAAGTCGGAGTTTTTGGCTTCGACGGACAATTGGTTTCGGCCAGTTCAAGTAAGGACGGGGCCGGATGGGGCGCTGTGGGTGGTGGATATGTATCGGTTTGTGATTGAGCATCCGCGGTGGATCACGCCGGAGCGGTTGGGGCAACTGGATGTTCGGGCGGGGGCGGAGAGGGGGAGGATTTGGAGAGTGTATGCGAAGAATGCGCCGCCGAGGAAGTGGGTGGGGGTGGGGAAGTTGAAGGGGGAGGAGTTGGCGAAGGAGTTGGATACGGCGAATGGGACGGTGAGGGATTTGGTACAGAGGGAGTTGGTGGAGAGGAACAATGAAGACGCTGTGAACGTTCTGGCCGCTCTTTCTCGGAGCGATCGTCCGGCGGTGCGAGTGCAGGCGGTGTGGTTGCTGCACCAGCTTGGCAAAATGAACGACCTAATGCTGAGTCGTGCGGCTGTTCGAGCGCCGCCTCAGGTTCGAAGGAATGTGATTGAGCTATTTCCTCAATACGGTTCCCATCCGACCGGTTACCTGCCCTATTTCCCAGACTCGGACATTGCCGTCGAGTTTCAGCGAGCCTTAGCGTTGGGAGATGCCGGTGCTGTGGGACCACTTTGCGATCTGGCGCGTGACCACGTCGATGATGCGTGGTTTCGGGCGGCTGTTTTAAGCTCGGCGACGGCGGAGCCAGCGGAGATTTTGGAAGAGGTGTTGAAGGCTGGGGAATCGGCTGGACGCACGGAGATGATCTGCCGATTGATTGCGACGGCGGGGGGCGCGAATGATTTGTCGAAACTCGGGAAGGCGGCGGTGATGGTTGCGCCGGGGGAGAAGGCGGCCGGGTGGCAGTTGGCGGCGGGGGCGAGTTTGCTAGAGGCGCTGGATGCGCGGGGGAGTAGTTTGGATGAGTTGGCGGGGTTTGGGCATGATGTGCGGGAGGCGCTGGGGAAGTTTTCGGCGGTGTTTGAGGAGGGGAGGAAGATTGCGGTTAATGCGAAG
>DASYUA010000220.1:0-24238 GCA_036001665.1 Tepidisphaeraceae bacterium | reverse complement strand
AGCACGTTAACGCTTGGCGGCGCACTCTCCGACGGCGCAGGCGTCTTCACCCTCACAAAAGTCGGCGCGGGCACGCTGGTCCTCGGCAATGCCGCCAACACCTACGACGGCGGCACGTTTGTCAACGGTGGCACGCTCTCGACCAGCTCTGACGCCGGGCTTGGCGCGGCCTCCAGCCAGGTCACGCTCAATAACGGCGGCAAGCTCGTCATCACCTCCAATACGACCTCCGGCCGGACCTTTAATCTCAATACCGGCTCCCTCCAGGTCGCGGCCGGTGCCACTCTCACCTACGTCAGCGCCACCGTGAACGGCGGCTTCCTCCGCGGTCCCGGCGCGCACGCCATCGGCGCCAATTCCACCTTCTCCGGCGTCACCGCCCTCAGCGGCAACACCATCACCCAATCCTTCCCCACCACCCTCAGCAACTTCACCAACAGCGGCAGCTTCATCAGCAACGCCCTCCTCACCTGGGATGGCGGCTATAACACCTCCGCCGGCACACTGACCATCAACGACGCCTTCAACATCACCGCGTTCGAAAACACCGGCATCGTCAACGTCAACAACGGCGGCCTCCTCTCCAACACCGCCAATAATTTCGTCAGCGGCGGTGGCAGCCGAATAACCGTCAATCCGAGCGGCCAAATCAACCTCAACTCGACCGCCATGGACCTCAACGGCGCACTGCTCATCAACAACGGCACCATCACCGGCGCCACCAACGTCAACTATGGCTCTTTGGCCAAAGGTTCCGGCGTCTACGGCGCGGTTAACGTCCTCGACGGCGGCAAATTCTCCCCCGGCAACTCCCCAGGCTTCGTCACCACCGGGTCGGTCTCCTGGAATCCCGGCGGCAACTACACCGTAGAGATGTCCGACGCCCTCGGAGCCCCTGGAACCGGCTGGGATTTGTGGAACATCGCCGGTGATCTCCTCACAAACGCCTCAACCGATCCATCCGGCCGGTTTACGATTTCGCTTGCTTCTCTGGCCGGCAATTCCCCCGGATTCGCCGCCAATTTCGACAACACCCGCGATTATTCGTGGCTCATTCTTCGCGCCGACGATGGAATCTTGGGCTTTGATCCGGCTCAACTGGCGCTCGATGTCTCTGGCTTCCGCAATAATCTCGGCGGCGGCCATTTCGCGCTGGAGAGCAGCTCAACTGATCTCTACGTGCGCTTCGCCGCGGTTCCCGAGCCGGCCGCAATCGGCCTCTTTGTTGTAGCCGCGCTCTGGTCGGCGCGCCGTCGTCGCTTCTGATGTTTATGTGCGGGAGGAAGTGATGAATGCATTCATTCGTCGCAGGCGGGTAACAAAAAGCCGTCGCTGGATCGCAAACGCAGCCGCCCTCACCCTGCTGGCCGGCTCCAACGCACTTTTCGCGGCCCCCGCGTCGTGGGATGGCGGCGCTGGCGGTACCGTTCACAACTGGAATACCGCCACCAACTGGAATCCCGATGGCGTTCCCACCGCCACCACCGATGTCACGCTGGGCGCCGGCATCACCAGCGGCCTGACAATTGTCGTCGGCAACCCGGGCGCTTTCGCCAACATACTCACCGTAGCCACCCTCAACGAATTCACCATTTCTCCCAGCCAGTCCGCCTGGTATCTGACCCTCACCACCGGCGATCTGACGCGCGTGGATCTGCCTGGAACCGAGGCCGATCAAACGATTGAAAAAGTCAGCATCGCTGATGATGGCCTATGGGATGTGCGTGGCCAGGGCATGCTGTCCGTTTTGACTCTGACCGACGGCTTCGCAGGGCACAGCTTCACCAAAACCGGCGCTGGGACTCTTGCTGTTCAGACGGCCTTTATCGGCGGCGCCATAACCGTAAGCCAGGGCATTCTTCGGGTCGGTTTCTTCACCGGTACACAGGCGACTGTCGCTACGGGCGCTTCGTTGCAGCTCGAAAGCACCGATTTCATTTCCCCCGTTTTCCTCGCTGGCAGCGGACTCGTAGGCGCTGGTGCCCTTCGCAATATAAGCGGCGCTTCCGAAATGAGCGGCCCGATCACCCTCACCTCCGCCGCTCAAGTCAACTCCGACAGCGGTACCCTGCTCCTCTCTGGCGGCATCACCGACGGCCCCGCCAGTTTCTCCTTTGCCAAAGGCGGCGCAGGCATCGTCATCCTCACCGGGCCCGGCACCTACGACGGCAACACTACCGTCGTCGAAGGAACGCTGATCGCCGGCCACAATTCCGCTCTCGGCAATGGCACAACATTCGTCGATCCCGGCGCTACACTGCAAATCGCCGATACCATCAATCTCCCCCGTCCCATCAACCTCGGCGGCACCCTCTCAGCCGCCGCCGGCAACGGCTCAACCTCAGGCGCCATCACCCTCACTGACAATGCCGCCATTGATGTCTCCAACACCGCGGTGCTCAATCTCACCGGATCCCTCCTCGACAGCACCGGCTTCACCTTGACCAAGACCGGCCCCGGAATGGCCATTCTCTCCGGCCCCAACACCGCCCAGAGTCCTTTGATCGTCGCCGGCGGAGTCCTTCGCACCACCACCATCCTTCCCAGCGGCCCCCTCTGCACCGTCCAAAACGGCGCCACCCTCGATCTTCAAAACAACCTCACCATCAACCGCCCCCTCCAGATCTCCGGCGCCGGCTCCGCCGGCGTCGGCGCTCTTTCCAGCTCTTCCGGTGACAACACTTGGCTCGGCTCCGTCGCCCTTCAATTGGATTCATCTGTCGGCGTTTCGGCCGACACGCTCACCCTGGCCGGCCCGGTCTCGGGCGCATTCCGCCTGACAAAAGTGGGAGCAGGCACGCTCAAACTCACCAACGCGTCAAACAGCTTCTCATCGCTCGATATTGCCGCCGGCACACTCAGCCTCACAACGCAAACCCCCATCCCCGTTGCCGCCCCCATCTCCGTACAAAGCGGCGGCACGTTGAGCGTCTCCGGTGCTGCGGCATTCAATCGCACCCTCAACCTCAATGGAACCGGCTCGTCTCCCTCCACTGGCGCACTGGACAGCGAAGTTGACAACAACACCTGGTCCGGGCCCATCACGCTTCAGTCCAACAGCACCACCACCGTCCGCGCTGGCCGGTTGACGATCTCCGGAAACATCTCCGGCGCATTCATGCTCACCAAAGGCGGCTCCGGCGAGCTTTCTCTGAACACCGCCAACAGCTACGGCGACACATTCATCAGCGAAGGCCTTCTAACCGCCCGCGCCGCAAGTGCCCTGCCCCCCAACCAGACGGCAACCGTCGCCCCCGGCGCAACCCTCCAGCTCAGCAATAACATCACCACCAGCGCCACCGCCGCCCTGCGCCTCTCCGGCCAGGGCGCCACCGGCCAGGGCGCACTCTTCAACACCTCCGGCGCCAATAGTTTTGCCGGTCCCATCACCCTCATCTCCGACACCTCCATCGGTGTCGCCGGCGGAACCACCCTCACCCTCTCCGGCCTCATCTCCGACGATGCCATCCCTCTCCCTCTGGTAAAATCCGGCCAGGGCACGCTTGTCCTCACCGGCAGCAAAACCTATCGCGGCGGCACTGTGGTCAACGGCGGCACCCTCTCCATCAACGCCGACGCCCGCCTCGGCGCTTCCGCCGGATCGCTCATCCTCAACAACGGCGGCAAACTCCTCATCACCGCCAACACCACCAGCGGCCGTACCTTCAATCTCAACAACGGCAGCCTTCAGCCGATCGCCGGAGTCACGCTGATCTACAACGGCGCAACCGTCTCCGGCGGCTTTCTCCGCGGGCCAGGAACTCATCAGATCAATGCCAACTCCTCTTTCAGTGGAGTCACTGCATTGTCGGACAGCAGCATCGTCCAAAGCGCTTCCACCAACCTCAACAACTTCACCAACAGCGGCACATTCGTCAGCAACGCTTCAGTCACTTGGGATGGCGGCTACAACACGGGCGCTGGCGAATTCACCCTCAACTCCACGCTCACCACCTCCGGCTTCGAAAACAACGGCAGGATCATCATCAACGACGCCGCCACCTTGACCAACAATGGCGTCCGCCTCGCCAGCACCGGTGGCTCACGCATCACCATCAATTCCGGCGGCGCGCTGAATGTCACCAACAATGCCCTCGACCTCAACGGCGCACTGCTCGTCAACAATGGAACCATCACCGGCCCCACCAACGTCAACTTTGGCTCGCTGGCCAAAGGCTCCGGCGTCTACGGCGCGGTTAACGTGACCGACGGCGGCAAATTCTCCCCCGGCAACTCCCCCGGCTCCGTCACCACCGGTTCCGTCTCTTGGAATCCCGGCGGCACCTATACCGTCGAAATCGCCGACGCCCTCGGAGCCCCCGGAACCGGCTGGGATCTGTGGAACATCGCCGGTGACCTCCTCACAAACGCCTCAACCGATCCATCCGGCCACTTTACGATCTCGCTGACTTCTCTGGCCGCCAACGCGCCCGGATTTGCCGCCAATTTCGACCCAAACCACGAGTATCACTGGCGCATCCTCAGCCCCACTAACTCTTTACAGCAAATCGACCTCTTCATCCTCAACTTGGACGCCACCGGCTTCGCCAATGATACTCGCGGCGGCCATTTCACCCTTTCTTCAGACAGTGCAGGGCTTTACATCAATTTCATTTCTGTCCCGGAGCCTTCCCTCGCCTGCTTGCTCGTTTCGGTTCCGGCGCTACTTCTGCGACGCAATAAGCTGTGGTTTTAAGCTGGACTTCGCGTTTTGCGTTGTGAAAATGGCTGGTCCCATTGGAGTGGGAAGGGCTCACCCCCATATCAGGCTTTGACTGCACTTCTTGTCCCTGGGAGGTGGACGAATCATGCGCAATTATCGTCATATCTCTATTCGTACCCATCGTTCGCGCACTTATCTGGCTAAATTTGCGGCCGCCCTTCTCGCCATGGCATCCCCCGCGCTGGCCACTGATTTTTCATGGGATGCCGGCAGTTCAACCAGCAACAACTGGTACGACGGTCTCAACTGGAACCCCAACGGCATTCCGGATGAAACGAGTATCGTAACCTTTCCCGATATCGGAGCAGCCATTTCCGTCACCAGCACAAATGTCGCGATCGATTTTGTGGCCAACTCCGTCACCATCGCCTGCCCCGATGCCTTACAGATCAATACTTCGTTCTCGTCCACCGCCTTGTATCTTGAGACTGGCGATCTCACCCGCACCGCCGCCAGCGCCGGCACTCACTCCATCAATGTTCCAGCGCTGCTCAACGCTAACGGCGTTTGGAATATTAACGGCACCGGCACGCTTTCCATCGCCGGCATCCAGCAGAATGTGGCCGGCATCACCTTCACCAAGAGCGGCGCCGGCACGCTCGTCATCTCCGGCGCCAGCAACTATACGGGGACGACCAGCGTCAACGCCGGCATCCTGCGTGTGGGCTCCACCGGCCTCGGCTCCGGCACTGTCACCGTCGCCAGCGGTGCGACCATCCAGCCCAGTTCCGGCGCTACGGTCAGCCACGACGTCACCATCAACGGCGCCGGCGTCGGCGGCGATGGCGCGCTCAGTTCACCCACCGGTTCCAACATATGGTCGGGCGATGTCACCCTCGCCACCAACAGCACTATCGGCGTTGCCGGCGGCGCACTCACCATCTCCGGCCTGATCGACGATGGCGTAAACACTCGCACGCTCACCAAAGTCGGCGCTGGCACCCTTCTGCTTTCCCACGCCAACACCTACAACGGCGCAACCACCGTCAGCGAAGGCATCCTCTGGTTGAACAATGCCACCGCCGCCAACAACACCAATATCACCGTCGCCAGCGGCGCATCGCTCGTCGCCGGCAGCGGCCTGACCTTCACCAACCACGCATTCATCAACGGAACCGGCGCATTTAGCGAAGGAGCGCTGCACAATCAGACCGGCGCCGCCACCTGGGATGGCATCATCACCCTCCAGGGCAACTCCACTCTCGGCGCTTCCGCTGGAGAGCTGCTGATCACGGGTAACATCAACGGCGCTTTCAATCTCGATAAGGTGGGAACCGGCGGTACGGTCACGCTGGCCGCTTCCAATACCTACACCGGCACGCTCACCGTCTCCGAAGGAACAGTAAAAGTTCGCAACCCCTCCGCCCTCAGCACCACCGGCACCATCGTTCCGGCTGGAAGCACGCTGGCCGTGCAGGAAACCATCGCCAACGCCGCCATCAACATTTCCCGGCCAGTGTCACTCAACGGCGACGGCGTGGCCGGCGCGGGAGCGCTTCGCAATGTCTCCTTCAACAACATCTGGAGCGGCGCAGTTACCTTGCAGAGCAATACCAGCATCGGCGTCGATGCTGATCAGTTGACCATCACCGGCGCTATCAGCGGCGCCTTCAATCTCACCAAAGTTGGCCCGGGCATCCTTGTCGTCTTCAGCAGCAGCAATTCCTACAACAACACCATCGTCGACGATGGAATACTCAGCATCACCAATCCGAATGCATTGCCCGCGGCCGGCACGGTCACCGTTCACAGCGGTGGCACCACCCAGATATCCGGGCCACTGACCATCAATCGCAATGTGATTCTCAACGGCCCCGGTTTCAATTCGGCCGGCGCGCTTCGCAGCGCCACCGGAATCAACACCTGGAACAATGCTCTGACCCTCCAATCCGGCAGCTCCATTGGTGTCGATGCCGGCGAACTGCGCATGTTCGGCGCCATCGGCGGAAATGCCGCGCTGACCAAGGTCGGCGCTGGCAAGCTCACCTTTCTCACCGCCAACACCTATACCGGCAAGACCGATGTGAACGGAGGAGTCCTCAGCGTCGAGCACAACAGTGGTATTCCGTCGGACAACATCGCCACCGTCTTCGCCGGCGCGGCCGTCGAACTGCGCGGCGGCGTCGCCCCCACCGCCGCCCTGAACGTCAGTGGTAGCGGCATCCTCAACGCCGGCGCTCTGCGCAATCCCGCCGGCACCAACACCTGGGCCGGTCCCATTACCCTCAAATCCAGCGATGCCGCCATCGGCGCTGATGCCACGACTCAGCTCACCATCTCTGGCAGCATTGGCGATGATCCGGCGGCGTTCCCATTGACCAAAGTCGGCCCCGGCACGCTTGTTCTGAGCAACGTCAACACCTACCGGGGCGGCACCATCATCAACGGCGGTACGCTGAGCGTCTCCGCCGACAACAACCTCGGCCTGTCCAGCGCCCCCATCACCACCAATAACGGCGGCAAGCTGCTGGTCTCCGCCAACATGACCTCATCCCGCACCTTCAATCTCAACACCGGCTCGCTCCAGGTGGCAACTGGCGTCACCCTCACCTACACCAACGCCACCGTCAACGGCGGCTTCCTCCGCGGCCCGGGCACTCACGCCATCGGCGCAAACTCCCTCTTTTCCGGCGTCACCGCCCTCAACGGCACCAACATCTCCCAATCCCAGCCGACGACCCTCGTCAATTTCACCAACGCCGGCAGCCTTACCAGCTCCGCCTCCCTCACCTGGGATGGCGGCTTCAACACCTCCGCCGGCATCATCACCGTCAACAACGCGTTCAACATCCAGGGCTTCGAAAACGACGGCATCATCACCGTCAATTCCGGCGGCGCTATCACCAACACCACCAGCCCCCTGGTCAGCGGCGGCGGCGCTCGCATCACCATCAACCCCGGCGGCGCCATCAACGCAGGCCCCAGCTTTGAACTAAACGGCAGCCTGCTCGTCAACAATGGCACCATCACCGGCACGACCAACGTGAATTACGGTTCCCTCGCAAAAGGTTCCGGCGTCTATGGCCCGATCAACGTCACCGACGGCGGCAAATTCTCCCCCGGCAACTCCCCCGGCTCCGTCACCACCGGCTCAACCACCTGGAATTCCGGCGGCAGCTACCTCGTCGACATCTCCGACGCCCTCGCCGGCCCCGGAACCGGCTGGGACACCTGGAACATCAATGGCCTCCTCACTCTCAACGCCATCCCCACCACCAACGGCCGCTTCACCATCTCCCTGGCGTCCCTCAGCGATCTCTCCCCCGGCCCCGCCCTCAATTTCGATCCTCATCGCGATTATGACTGGATAATCCTGCATGCACAGGATGGCATTGCCGGCCTCGACCCCGCCGCAATCTCCCTCGACACCTCCGCCTTCAAAAACAGTCTCGCCAGCGGCCATTTCTCCATCATCAGCAATCAAAACCAACTCTCGGTGCACTTCACCGCCGTCCCCGAGCCATCTCTGGTGTTGGGCCTCCCCGCCGGAGCCTGTCTCCTTTTCGGGCGGCGCCGTCACCTTCGCAATCAGGAAAGGAAGTTGCCATGACACGTGCCTCTGCTCGTTCTCGCATTCTCGCTCTGGCCGCCGCCAGCCTCCTGACCAGTATCGCCCCCCTGCGCGCTGCCGTAAGCACCTGGGATGGCGGCGGCACCGCCTTCGCCAACGACGAGGCAGCCTGGAACGATCCCATCAACTGGAATCCCAACGGCGTTCCCAATCTCACCACCGATGTGACCTTTGCAAGCGGCTTCGCCTCCGGCCACACCATCGTCGTTCCCGCCGGCAATATGCTCACCAATTCGTTGACGATCAACACCGCCACGGCCTTCAGCGTGGTCGGCAGCGGCCCCAGCAGCGACATCATTATCGACAGTGGCAGCGTCACTCGCAACGACGTGGCCGGTGTCGAGGGTGTCCATGCAATCAATCTCGCCGTCCTCATTCAGCACGACAGCGTCTGGAACATCAACGGCTCCAACTCCCTCAGCGTCGATCGCATCCTCCAGAACGGTGGCAACTATAGTGTCACCAAAAGCGGCGCTGGCACCCTTGTGCTCGGCAACAATCTCACGGGTTCATTTTATTCAGGTACTGCGGTCAATGCGGGCACTCTCCAACTCGTCTCAAACAGCGGTGGCAGCGGAACGATCACGGTAGCGGCCGGCGCAGTCCTCAGCCTTGATGGCGTCGCTATCGCTCCCAACCAGATCAATCTCAACAGCAACGGCATCTCCGGCAATGGCGTCCTGCGCTGCCTCGCCGATTCCACCATCACCGGCGGCGTCCGTTTCCAGAGCAACAGCACCATCGGCGTCAACGCCGGCGCAAGGCTTACTATTGAAGGTACGGTTAGCGACGGCGCATCAACTTTTGCCCTGATCAAGGTCGGCAACGGCACCCTTGAGCTCGCCAACAGCAATACCTACAGCGGACTCAGTCTCGTCAACGAAGGCACCCTCACCGTTTCCGCCGACGGGGCGCTCGGTGGCGGCTCCAGCGTCATCGTCGCCACCGACGCGGCCCTCAATCTCAAGGGTGGCATCACCATCAACAAGACCTTGTTCCTCAACGGGACGGGAACCAGCGCGACCACGGGCGCGCTGCGAAACTTCGCAAACAACAACGTCTTCTCCGGCCTGGTCGCGCTTCAAAGCAATGTTTCAATTGGCGCCGACACTGGATTGCTCACCATCGACGGCGTCATCAGCAATAACTTCGCGATCACCAAGTTCGGACCCGGTCGCGTCACCCTCACCGCCGCCAACACCCATGGCGATACCAATATCTCCGAAGGGCCGCTCCGGATTCGCAACAACCTGGCCCTCGGCTTCGGAACTACCAACGTCTTCACCGGCGGTGCTCTCGAGCTCGAGAAAACCACCTCCAACAACTCTCTCATCGTCAGCAGGCCCCTCCGCCTCAATGGCACGGGCGTTTCTAACGCCGGGGCCCTGCGAAACATCTCCGGCAACAACATCTGGTTTGGCAACATCTCTCTATCGACTGATAGCAGCATCGGCGTCGAAGCCGATCAATTGAATATCAATGGCCCGATCACCGCCACGTCGGTTTCCTTCGCCGGACTCACCAAGGTCGGCCCCGGCTCCCTGATCCTCAGTAGCAGCACCAACGACTACGCCGACACCACGGTCTCCGGCGGCGATCTCATCCTGCCGATCTCCAACGCGCTTCCGGCGGGCACCACGACAACCGTCAACGCAGGGGCTTCCATCAACCTTCAAAACTCCATCAATGTCGCCAATCCCCTCCGCCTCAATGGCCTGGGAACATCCGACGGCGGCGCGCTCAAAAGCCTGACCGGCAGCAATATCTGGAGCGGCGCCATCACTCTTCAAGGCAATTCCTCCATCGGCGTCAATGCCGGCACTCTCACCGTCCCCAGCGCCATCAGCGGCGCATTCACCCTCAACAAGGATGGACCCGGCACGCTCATCCTCTCCGGTTCCAACGCTTACACCGGCGGCACCAACGTCAACACCGGCGTGCTCAGCCTTCAGGGCTCAGCCGCACTCCCCTCAACCGGCTCGGCCGCCGTCTCTCCCGGCGCGGCCGTCGAAGTCCAAAACGCAACCATCAATGCCGCGATTAATCTCAAAGGCACAGGCATCCTCGGCGCTGGCGCGATGCGCAGCCCCACCGGCACATCCTCCTGGAACGGCCCCATCACCCTTCAAAGCGACGTGGCCATCGGCGTCGACGCCGCCAGCCAGCTCACCATCGGCGGTGTCATCACCGATGGCGCATCCGCCTTCAGCCTCACCAAGGTCGGCGCTGGAACGCTCATCCTCACCGCCGCCAACACCTACGACGGCGACACCTTCGTCAACGGCGGCATCCTCCGCATCTCCGCCGACAACCAACTCGGCGCCGCCACCAGCGCCCTCGCCACCAACAACGGCGGCAAGCTTCTCGTTGCCGGCAACACCACCACCTCTCGCACCTTCAACCTCAACAACGGCTCCCTCCAGGTCGACATCGGCTCGACGCTCACCTACACCGGCGCCACCGTCAACGGCGGCTTCCTCCGCGGCCCCGGCACACATCAGATCAACGACAACTCTTCCTTCAACGGCGTCACCGCCCTCACCGGCACCAATATCATCCAGCCCCAGCCCACGCGCCTGGTGAATTTCACCAACGCCGGCAGCATCACCAGCTCCGCCCCCCTCACCTGGGATGGCGGCTTCAACACCCCCGCCGGAAATATCACCGTCAACAGCACCTTCAACACCCAGGGCTTCGAAAACACCGGCGTCATCACCATCAACAACGGCGCTGTTCTCACCAATTCCGGCAACACGCTCACCAGCGGCGGCGGTTCGCGCATCACCATCAATCCCGGCGGCCAACTCAACGCCGGTCCCGGCTTCGAGCTCAACGGCGCACTCCTCGTCAACAACGGCACCATCACCGGAACCACCAACGTCAATTTCCTCGCTCTCGCCAAAGGCTCCGGCACCTTCGGTCCCGTCAACGTCACCGACGGCGGTAAATTCTCCCCCGGCAATTCCCCCGGCACCGTCACCACCGGCTCCGTCTCCTGGGGCCCCGGCGGCGGCTATCTCTTCGAAATCAACAACGCCGCCGGAACCCAGGGCGTCAACTGGGACCTCTGGAACATCACCGGCGACCTCTCCATCACCGCCGGCGCCACCACCAACTCCCGCTTCACCGTCTCCATCGCCTCCCTCGATCCTGGCAATGCCCCCGGCAACGCCGCCAACTTCAACAACACCCAAAACTATTCCTGGCTCATCGCCTCCACGACAACTGGCATCACCGGCTTCGCCACCAACAAATTCACCCTCGATTCCTCCACCTTCACCAACCCCATCGGCGCCGGCTCCTTCGCGTTGAACCAAATCGGCAACAACCTCTTCCTCAACTTCAACGCCGGCGCCCTTCCCCCGCCCCAGTGGAACGTCGACACCGACGGAAGCTGGTCCACCGCCGCCAACTGGACCCCAACCATCGTCCCCAACGATCCCTCCGTCTTCGCCAACTTCCTCGGCAAGATCACCGCCCCCCGCACCGTCACCCTCGACGGCGACAAAACCGTCGGCGCAATCGCCTTCGACAACCCCAACTCCTACACCATCGCCCCCGGTGCCGGCGGCACCCTCACCATCGCCGGCGGCGTCGATCCCTCCGGCAACGACATCACCGTCGCCAACGGCAGCCACACCATCTCCGTCCCCCTCTCTATCTCCACCAGCATCACCGCCGCCCTCTCCGGCGCTGCCTCGCTCACCCTCTCCGGCGGCCTCTCCATCGCCTCTGGTGAAACCCTCACCCAAAGCAAGTCCGGAACCCTCACCATCTCCGGCCCCCAGACTCATCAGGAAAAAACCACCTTCGCCGCCACCGGCGGCCTCACCAACCTCAACTCCAACGCCGGCGCCCCCGCCTCCGCCGGCTCACCCGCCACCCACAACCTCTCCCTCAACATCAACCAGGATGGCCACGTCACCCTCGGCGCAAACCAGGACCTGCGCGAGCTCGAGATCACCACCACCGACTCCGGCCCCCAGCAGCTCAACCTCAACTCCCCCGCCGTCGGTTTCCGCGCTGTGCACGTTTACGCCAGCGATCTGGCCCTCGCCAAGACGTCTCTCTACAACGCCCTCAGAAACGCCCTCGCCCCCGGTGCTCTCGATCCCACCGACGGCATCTTCGATTCCGGCCGCGGCCTGCACGCCAACTCCGGCATCGGCCTGGCGCTGGTCAACGATGCCCATGGCGACCCCAACGTTTTCATCCGTCTCACCCGCATCGGCGACCTCAACCTCGACGGCCAGGTCACCATCTCCGACTTCATCGACCTTGCCTCTCACTTCAACGGCCCCGGCACCTGGCAGGAAGGCGACTTGAACTACGACGGCCAGATTACCATCTCCGACTTCATCGACCTGGCGAGCAATTTCAACACCAGTTACAGCGGCGAAGTCTTCCCCATCAACCCCGACGATCAGCAAACTCTCTCCAGCTTTGCGGCCGCACACGGTGTATCCGTTCCGGAGCCGTCGGCGCTTCTTGTGTTCGGCTCTCTGGCCGCAGGGTGCATCTTGCGTGGCAGAAAAATGGGAAGGCGAAGGATGAAACAATTCATCAACAGGCGAAAGCGGCGCTGTCTGGCGCTCGCGCTTCCTCTTTTCGTGTTTTGCGCCGAATCGCGCGCTGCCGACAAATTCTGGGGCAACACCTTCGGCGGCACGTTCAGCGACCCGGTCAATTGGCAGGGCGGCAGCGTGGCCGGGGCCAGTGATGTCGCTCATTTCGGCCTGACCACCAACCCGACCCTGCTTCAGCGCATCTATTTCGTCGATTTTTCCGCCAATGCGACCAACCAGGCGCTGAAGATTGAAGACGATTTTGTGACGTTCAACCTCAATTCCAGAGTTTATGCCCTGACTCTGGCCGGCGGTACGGAGATCGGAAACCAGTCGGGGCGATCGGGCAAACTGACCATCCTCGGCGGTGCGATGAACTTCACCGCGCTCGGGGCTGACCTGCCCATCGGCAGCATCGCCAATGCCTCCGGAACCCTGACGATCGGCGCGGGGGGATCGCTCACCGGCTCACCTCTTTTGTCCGTCGGCAACCTCGGTTCCGGTACGCTGATTGTCGAGAATGGAGGTCTCCTGACCACCAGCAGCGCCGCGGCCAGCATCGGCAACGCGGCAGGAGCAACCGGCACGGCCACGATCAGGGGCGCAAACTCGGTGTGGAGCGCCGGTCCGCTCACGATCGGCAGCTTCGGCGCCGGCACGCTCAACATCAATACGGCCGGGTCGCTGCAAACCAACGCCAATACCGTCGCGGGCAGTCAGACGAACAGTTCGGGCACGGTCAACGTGGATGGCGCCAATTCCCAGTGGATCAGTTCGGCAACGCTCACACTCGGAAGCGCAGGCTCGGGAACGCTCAACATCACCGCCGGCGGGCATGTTCAAAACACTTCGGCGACGATGGCTGTCAGCGCGGGCGGCATCGGCGCGGCGAGCGTTTCCGGCTCGGGTTCCACTTGGACCAACACCGATCAACTGGTTGTCGGCGACCTGGGCTCGGCCACGTTGAACATCAGCGCCGGCGGTGTGGTTCAAAATATCAACGCCTCTGTGGGTCAGGGCATCGGCGGAAGCGGCAATGTCGTTGTTTCTGGGCCTGATTCCCGATGGACCGGTTCCGGTACGCTGATGGTTGGCAACCGTGGACAGGGCATTGTGCAAATCGACACGGGCGCTCAAGTACAGAACACGGCGGGCACCCTGGGCGCACTTAGCGGAAGCGTCGGATCTCTCAGCGTGCTTGGCGCAAATTCGCGATGGAACAATACAGATCGCCTTGCCGTGGGCGATGGCGGATCTGGGTTTGTTCAGATATTCGCCGGGGGCGTGGTGCAGAACACCGACGGTTTTGTCGGTCGCGTCGCGACAAGCGTTGGTCAGGTGCTGATCTCAGATGCCAATTCGCAATGGATCAATTCAGGCAACCTGACCGTTGGTGAGGCCGGCGAGGGAATCTTGCGGATTTCCGCCGGAGCCAAAGTGGAGAATTTTAACGGCGTCGTCGCGGCCAACGCCGGCAGCATCGGTACCGTAACTGTCGAGGGGCCCAATTCACGTTGGATCAATGGTGGCACGCTGAATGTCGGCCTTATCGGCTTCGGAACGCTCAACGTTACCAATGGAGCAACCGTCCAGGACTCCTCGGGCCGGATTGGGCTGGGGGGCATCGCCAAAGGAGTGGTCAACGTCGGAGTGGCTGGAGCGAGCTGGATCAACAACGGGCCGATCACCGTGGGAACCCAGGGGACTCTAAACCTCAATGCCGGGGGGAGCGCCAGCGCCGCCAGCGGGCTGAGCATCTCCAGCGGCGGCACCGTCAACCTGAACGGAGGACAGCTCAGCATCGGCTCTGCCGCCCTCACTCCCGGCGCCATCTTCAACTTCACCGCGGGAACGCTCAAGTTCACAGACGACGCTGTGCTGGACGACACGACGATGGACACGCTGCTGGGCCAGGCTCATACGATCGGCCCGCTGCAACATCTGGCGGTCGACGGGACGGCTGCCCTGAACACGCTTCTGGTCGTCGATGGCGGCACGTTCTCGGTCGGAAATCTGCCCGCAGGCTCGCCGCTTCTGTTCAAAAGCGGAACGCTGAACCTGACCCTCGATGATCTCACGATCGGCAGCGCCGGGTTTTTCGGCGATACGCTGGTTTTGGCCAACCGAACCATCAACACGGGCGGCTCAGCCACGATCGACCCGGGGGCGCGGCTGATCCTTCAGGGCGGTTCAGTCTCGTCCGTATCCAATATGACCAACCAGGGCGAAATTGTTCTTGCGGATTTGCTGTCGCAGGTCAGCGGCGGGCAGCTCATCAACTCCGGGACGCTTCGCGGAAGCGGCGTGGTGAAAAACAACGTGCAGAACAACCCATCGGGACAGATTCAGACGACTACCGGCGATCGGCTGATTTTCGGCGGGCCGATCACCAACGCCGGGCAAATCAGCCTCATCGGCGGGGAAATGCAGTTCAATGCCCTCGTCTCCAACAGCGCAGCGACCGGCACGATCGCGGCCCGCAACGGAATTCTTCGCTTCAACGGCGGCCTGGCCAACAGCGGCAACGTCGCCCTCTCCTTCGGCACCAACGACATCTTCGGCAACGTCACCAACAATTCCGGCGGGCGAATCATCATCTCCGGCAACAGCAACGCGACGTTCTATTCTCCGCTCGTGAACAATGGTCAGGTGCAGGTGAGCACGGGGAGCACGGCGGTCTTTTTCGCACCGGTGAGCGGCGGCGGATCTTTTGTCGGCGCTGGCGCCAAATTCTTCGAGTCCGGCTCATCCAGCCTGGCCGCGCTGGTGACGCCAGGCTCCACTACGGTCTCCGAACCGGCTTCCGTCGCGGTGGATCGAGTGGAGGAATCATTGGTGGTCGTAAGAGGGCTCTTTAAAGTGCGGCCCAACGGCACCTCCGCCGCCGCCAGCAGCGTTGGCGCGCTGACGATCGACGGATCAAGCGATGCCTGGCAGGGTCTGTTCGATCTGGCCAACAATTCCCTGATCGTGCGCAATGGCGACCTGCTGACCATCACCAACCAGATCAAGGATGGCCTGGATGGTAGCGGTGGGCTCGTTGGCAGTGCAGAATCAGGCCGGCGGCTCGGGGCGATTCGTAACGGAAGCGCGGGCGCTCCGATTTACACGACCTTCGACGGCATCGGCGGGCTGGCAGGAGGCGAGATTCTGGTAAGGCATACGCTCATTGGCGATTTGAACCTGGATCGGCAGGTAACGATTTCCGACTTCATCGACCTCGCCGCCCATTTCAATAGCTCCGGCGCAACCTGGCAGGAGGGTGACCTGAATTACGATGGACAAGTGACGATATCCGACTTCATCGACCTGGCGAGCAACTTCAACTCCACCTACAGCGGCGAAGTCTTTCCCATCAGCCCTCAGGACCAGCAAACGCTCTCCAGTTTCGCAGCCGCCCAAGGCGCATCCGTGCCCGAGCCCACCAGCCTCTCCCTTCTTGCCCTCGCCGCCGCCACCCTGCCCCGTCGTCGTCGAAAGCTTCAATGATCAGATGGTTAAATCATTAAATGATTAAATCCTTTCATCCCCGCACAAGAGTTTTATAATCGATCCCGAGGGTTGAATTGAGTGAGGGCTACCGCGGGCATCCCCGCGCATTTCCACTCACATTCGCCTGATTCACAACTGATCGGAGGGAGAAACCGTGCGCTGTCGCATCAAGCCTCTTCTGCGCTCTGCTACATTCGCCAAACGCTGCTCCGCTTTCGCCCTCGCCATCTCCCTCACCCTCGCCGGCGTCACCCGCGCCATCGATGACACCCAGACCGGTGCCGACGGCGCAAACGGCATCGACGCCGCCACTCCCCACGCCAACGGCGCCAACGGCCAGAGTGGCGACCCCGCCAGCGCATCCTCCACCATCCCCGAAACCTTCAACACCGCCACCGCCGCCGGCGGCACCGGCGGCAAAGGCGGCGATGGCGGCCTCGGCGATCCTCCCGGCCCCGCCGGCAATCCCGGCCACGCCGGCTCCGGCGGCAGCGGCGGCGCTGCTTCCGCTCACACCGAAATCTCCAACACCGACCCACTCCGCACCCAAATCTCCGGCGGCGCATTCTCCTTCGGCGGCAATGGCGGCGCAATCGGCGCAAGCGTCGGCACTCCCGCCACCAGCGGCTCCGGCGGCCTCGGCGGCAACGCCATCAGCTCGCTCCTCGGCCTCTCTACCACCGACACCTGGCTCATCATGAACGTCCAGGCCCAGGGTGGCTCCGGCGGCAGCGGCTTCGCATCCAATTACTTCGGCAACGGCGGCCAGGGCGGCGCTGCCCACGCCTCCGCCACCGGCGCCTCCGCCACTTCCTATGCCAATTTCATCAATCACAACGAAATTGACATCTACATCGGTTCATCCGGCGGCGCTGGCGGCGCTGGTTTCGGCCAGGGCTTCTCCGGCGGCGCGGGCGGGCTCGCCTTCCTCGACGCCTCCTCCGCCACCAACGACGGCACCGGACGCGTCTCCCTGAATGTCGCACAGGTCGGCGGCAACGGCGGCGATGGCATCGCTTCCGCCAACGCCGGCGATGGCGCTGACTCCTCCATCATCGACAGCATCTCCGGATCATCCGCCGGCCCCCTCACTCTCATCCAAAACGCCGTCGGCGGCATTGGCGGATCCAGCGATGGCGCAACCCCCGGCCGCGCTGGCAACGCCGTCTCCCGCCTCACTACCACCAATCCCGGCGGCGCGCTCTACGGCACTGTCTACGCCAATGGCCGCGCCGGCGGCAGCGCCTCCACCATCACCGGCGCACTCGGCGGCAACGCCGACGTCTCCCTCAATCTCACCGGCCTCAACGCCGTGCAATCCTCCGCATCTGCCGTCGCCGGCCCCGGCGGCGGCTCCGCCAGCGGCAACGGCGGCAACGGCGGCGCTGCCACCGCCCTCAACATCCTCGCCTCCAGCTCCTCCCCCACCGAATTCATCTACGTCTCCGCCGAAGCCGACGGCGGTGCAGGTGGCTACGCCTACGGCATCGGCAACAGCGGCGGCCTCCCCGGCCTCGCCACCATCACCAACGCCCGCGGCGTCTCCACCGGCGGCGGCAATGTCACTGTCTCCGCACACCAGGTCGGCGGCGTCGGCGGCCCTGGCTACTCTGGCGCAATCGCCCGCCCCGGCGCAAACTCCATCCTCATCAATCAGGTCAGTGGCTCCACCACCGGCACACTCGGACTCAGTCAAACCGCCCTGGGCGGCGACGGCGGCGCAAGCGACGCCGGCGCCATCAGCGGCGCTGGCGGCAACGCCATCTCCACCCTCGCCTTCTCCTATCTCAACGGTCCCCTCAATGCCGACGCCATCGCCACCGGCGGCGCAGGCGGCTTCGGCTCCACTGGCTCTTCCTCCGCCGCCGGCGGCAATGCCACCGCCTCCATCAATCTCACCGGCGGCTTGGATCTCTACACCTCCGCCACCGCCACCGGCGGCCGCGGCGGCAGCGGCGACCTCGCCGGTCCCGGCGGAACCGCCACCCTCGGCCCCGTCTATTCCTCCTCCACCGACGGCAACGTCTCCATCTTCGGCGCCGCCACCGGCGGCAGCGGCGGCGATCAAAATTCCGGCGGCGCCGGCGGCGCTGGTCAATCCATCAACCTCAACAACGCCGTTGACGGCGACAGTCCGCTAAGCCTCGGCATCCATCAATCCGCCCGCGGCGGCAACAGCGGCTCGGCCAACATCGTCCCCGCTCCCGGCAACGCCACCAGCATTCTCTCCCACACCAAAATCGTCGCCGACCTCATTGTCGACACCGAAGCCCGCGGCGGCGATGCCGGCACTCTCCTCGATCCCGCCGGCACCCCCTCCTCCGGAGGCTCCGCCACCGCCTCCAGCACCGCCACCAACACCGGCCCTGCCTCCGCCTACGCCACCGCCAACGCCGGCCACGGCTTCGCTCAAACCTACGGCGATCTCGCCGGCGGCCACGGCGGCGCTGCCTCCGCCACCGCCCTCTCCAACACCACCGGCGACTTCAACCCCGCCCGCGCCACCGCCATCGCCACCGCCGGCCACGCCGCCAATTCCAACCTCGCCCCGGGCGTCGGAGGCAATGCCACCTCCACCGCCACCGCCAATGCATCCGGCGACAGCGATGCCCGCGCCGATGCCATGGCCGCCGGCGGAAACAGCGCCGCCCGCAGCGATCTCCCCGTCACCGGCGCGACAGGCGGCGCCGCCACCGCCAACGCCTCCGCCAACAACAACGGTCCCAACTCATTCGTCGAAAGCCGCGCCACCGCCATCGGCGGCCAGGGCGGCTTCGGCTTCGGCCCCGGCCACAGCGGCGGCCTCGGCGGACTGGCCACCGCCAACGCTTCCGGCTCCTCCACCGCCGGCAGCGGCGTTTACCTCACCGTCGAACAAACCGGCGGCCACGGCGGCGACGCGGCCGGCGGCGCATCCGCCGGTGCCGGCCGCGACTCCGTCCTCAACAATCCTTTCAATCCCAATCAGCCATACGTTTCCCTCACTCAGATCGCCACCGGCGGCGAAGGCGGCCACGCCACCGACGGCGCTCCCGGCCCCGCCGGCAACGCCACCTCCAGCCTCACCCTTCCAACTCTCTCCAGTCTCCAGGTACAGGTGTTTTCCACCGGCGGTGCCGGCGGCTCCCGCACCGGCGCTGGCATCGCCGCACCCGGCGGCTCCGCCAACTCCACCGTCAATCTCACCAACGACTCCTCCTTTGACATCACCGCCTACGCCACCGGCGGCAACGGCGGCAACGGCGAAACCAGCGCCAGCGGCGCCGACGGCGGCGCTCCTTCCCTCGGTACTGTCTTCGGATCATCCAACAACGCAATCTCGCTCACCGCCGGCATCTTCGGCGGCCACGGCGGCGCAGCCCTCGACACCGGCAACGGCGGCAACGGCCGCTCCGTCTCCCTCACCGATGCCATCGAGGCCACCGCCTCCCCCACTTCCCTAATGCACCTCGAACAAATCGCCACCGGCGGAAACGGCGGCAACTCCAACACCGGCCTCTCCGGCGCAGCCGGCTCCGCCACCAGCATCCTCTCTCGCACCAAGAGCGTCTCCGATCTCGACATCGTCTCCCGCGCCACCGGCGGCATGGGCGGCTACCGCAGCGCATTCCTCGGCGCTGCCGCCCCCGGCGCAACCGCCACCGCTTCCGCCACCGCCGCCAACAACACCGGTTCCTCCGCTTCCCAATCAACTGCCAACGCCGGCGCTGGCGGCGGCGCCACCTTTTCCGCCGGCGGTGCTGGCGCTTCCGCAACCGCCAATTCCCAATCCACCACCATCGGCGATGCCCATTCAGCCGCCTCCGCCGCCATCGCCAACGGCGGCGCAGGCGGCGCTAACGATTACACCATCGCCGGCCGCGGCGGCGACGCCATCGCCTCCGCCACCGCCTCCTCCCCCGCCGACAGCAACCTCAACGCCCAGGCCGCCGCCACCGGCGGCGACAGCGGCTACGGTTACGTCTGGAGCCTCGGCAACAACGCCGGCAACGCCACCGCCACCGCCCTCGCCACCGGCCCCATCTCCACCTCCATCTCCGTCACCGCCGACGCCCGCGGCGGCGCAATCAACGATCGCGTCCATTTCTGCGGCGATGCCACCTCCAACGCCACCGGCTCCGGCCTCGGCTCCGTCACCGTTCACTCCCTCAGCATCGCCGGCTATCCCGGCTCCACCCGCGGCGGCGCCGCCCTCGCTCATTCCCACTCCAGCGGCGCTTCCGGTTCCACCGACTCCTACGCCAGCTCCGCCGGCGGATCACTTCACTACATCCAAAGCCTCGCCATCGTCCCCCTCAACGGCATCAACGACACCGAAGCCCGCGCCTCCCTCTCCCGCCCAACGCCCAACCAATCCTCCGCCTCCGGCCTCCAGGCCGCCGCCTTCGCCACCGGCCTCCCCCTCGCCTCCGACTACACCTCCGCCACCTCCTCCACTCCCGCCATTCAATCCGCCTTCGGCGGCGTCAGCGGCGTCCTCGGCCTCGGCATCCTCAGCTCCACCTCCCCCTCCGCCGTCCCCGCCGATCCCATCACCTACAAATCCACCATCACCTCCGGCCTCATCTCCACCCGCTTCTCCCCCGGCGACGATCTGCTCCTCGGACTCGTCAACCCCATCGTCACCGGCCCCGGCTTCACCGAGCTGAATTTCCAGTTCCTCCGCGAAGGCGCTCTCATCCTCGATCAAACCTTCACCACCCTCGCCGCCGCACAAACCTATTTCACCAACAACCTCCTCAACCTCGGCCCCATCACCTCCGACAACGACGGCGTCCTCGACCTCGAATTCCACCTCAACCTCACCACCTCCTCCCCCAACTCCGGCTTCAACGCCCGCCTCGTTTTCGGGCGCCGCGTCTCCCAATGGACTCTCAACAACACCCAGGGCAACTGGAACTCCCCCGCCAACTGGTCCGCCGGCATCATCCCCGATTCGCCCACCTCCAGCGCCGATTTCCTCAGCGCACTCGCCTCCGCCCCCTCCGCCCACATCCTCCTCAACGGCAACCGCTCCGCCGGCGCACTCACCTTCGACAACACCAACTCCTATTTCATCGATCCCGGTCCCGCCTCCTCCACCCTCACCCTCGGCTCCGACCTCGCCCCCGCCTCCATCAACGTCCTCCGCGGCTCTCACTCCATCACCGCCCGCGCCATCCTCGGTGGCGAACTCACCATCACCACCGCCCCCGGCGCATCCATCTCCCTCGCCGCCATCTCCAACCCCAACGGCAAACCCATCACCAAGCTCGACGAAGGAACTCTCACCATCGCCGGCTCACAGGACCACGGCCCCAACGCCTCCCTCACCCTCGCCGCCGGCCGCCTCAACCTCAACTCCAACTCCGGCCAGCCCGCCACTCTCGCCGATCCCGCCACCGCCAACCTCGTCCTCTCCATCTCCGGCAACGCCGCCAAAGTCGTCCTCGGCGCGGACCAGGACCTCGCCTTCATCTCCACCACCACCACCACCGAGCCCGGCCCCCAGGGCTTCGACCTCAACACCCCCGCCACCCCCGGCGCATTCCGCTCCGTCCGCCTCTACCCCATGCTTTCCCCCTACAATTCGGCCCAGATGAAGAGCTTCCTCTACGCCCAGATCCAAAACGCCCGCAACAATCCCGGCGACGGCATCTACGATTCCGGCCTGTCAGGGGGGGCAGGGGGGGCTCACCCCAACTCCGCCCTCGGCCTCGCCCTCCTCATCGACCCCCACGGCGATCCATTCATCTTCCTCCGCCCCACCCGCGTCGGCGACCTCAACCTCGACGGCCAGGTCACCATCTCCGACTTCATCGATCTCGCCTCCCACTTCAACACCTCCAGCGCAACCTGGCAGGAAGGCGACCTCAATTACGACGGCCAGGTCACCATCTCCGACTTCATCGACCTCGCCAGCAATTTCAACAGCAGCTATGCCGGTGATGTGCTCCCCGTAAGCCCCCAGGACCAACAGATCCTTTCCAATTTCGCGGCCTCTGTTGGCGCATCTTCCGTCCCCCAGCCCTCCACCCTCCTCTCCCTCACCCCGCTCACCTTCCTCCTCCTCCGCCGCCAAAAAAAATAGCCCCGGCCTCCGCCGGGGCTGCTTAAGTGTCATTCCCAACCATTCGCCCCCTCAGCTCATTCATGTGAGCACATCGTCGCCGGCATCCGTATCAGTGACATCGTCGGTGCCATTCTCGCCGCGCACAGTATCCACAGAGCCGTCATTCTTGCTGTGGAAAACGTCGTTCCCATCCCCGCCGTGCATTTCGTCCGCCCCAGCCCCGCCCGTCAGCGTGTCATCCCCTTCGGCGCCATACATGTGATCGGCGTCATCACCACCAGACAGGATTTCCCCGCCGCTCGCCCCGGAGATCGAATCCGCGTACAGCCAGTCTTCTCCACTACCACCAGAGAGGCTGTCCCGGCCCATTCCCCCGTGGATCGTATTTGCAGCCGAATTGCCCGTAACATTGTCGTTCCCCGTTCCCGTCGTCACGTTCTCGATCGTATCTTCCACCCAGTCATTCTCCCCGCTCGCCCCATCGTTGGCCGACCCATCGTTCATCGTGATTATCAGGTTGTCGGTCCGCAGGCTGTAGTCGGCGAAATCGGTCCCGTCGCCGCCCTTCAGCGTGTCCGCGCCCTCCGACGTGGTGACCGAATCTCCGCTCACCGTGTCGTTCCCATCCCCGCCCGAGAGCGAATCCGCCCCATCGCCGCCTTCGAGGTCGTTCGTTCCCGCTCCGCCTTTCAGGGTGTCGTTGCCGTCTTGTCCGTAAAGTGTCGTTGCGATGCTTGAGGGTATGCTTGAGGCAACTGTGACTGTATCTGCGCCGGTCGAAGTGGCAGAGGGACCTGAGCCGCCATACACAATGATCCTTCCGATATCCAGTTTGTCAGCGCAATTTGTCGTTGACGCGGCGCTATCGGTCACCGTGACTTTTCCCGCACTGTACGAGATGGTCATGTTGTTGTTCACGCTGTCGTCCCCGGAGACGGTAAGAATATCGAATACCACATCACATGAGGTGAGCAGCCTCCGCTGCTCCAACTGCTCGATTGTGACCAGCACCGCTCGGCAAACTACATGCTGACGCTCTTTTTGCTTCGATGACATAAGAAGTCCTTTCCAAGAATAAAGGCAGAGAATCTCCAATCGCGTTCGCTTCGGCGAACACGCAGTTTTCAATTCGCGTTTGTGGGCTCAAAAACTTGTCGAAGAAGCCAAAGCCCTGGCTATCCCGCGCACCCTATGGCCAAGGACGCGCAGGCTGATTATCCGCGTTCCAAAACCGCTGCTTGTACGCCTCCTCCGGCACGGGCGGCCATTGCGTGAACAGGTCGCTTTTCAAACGCCATTCCACGTGGCTATCTGCAAACAAAATATTGCTCCCGCCCCTGTGAATTTCCGCGAGCGAGAGCTGCTGGTCAGGTGAGCCTTGGACGGCCTTAATCTCGAAATCGCCATACGCATCCGCGCCTGTATCGGCAATCATGATAAATTCAGACGGAGATTTCACGGAACTCGATCGCTGCGCGGCTCCGACCCAATAGCTTCCATCGACAAGCCGGTAGAACAGATTGCTCATTCCTCTCGGCGATGGAAAGCCGGGTCCTCCCCACGCGCCGACATCGTTGGTTCCGTAGCTGAAATACATCCCTTGGCTAAGAAGAAGCCTTTCTCCCAAGCGGTAGCCAACATTTGTCGCGAAAGCGCCTGCCAGGACAACCGGTCCAGGCGCATCCGGCTTCCACTGGCACTGCGGATCTTGGGCCGGGCAATAAAACACATCCTGGTTGCCGTTCAGCAAGTTTCGCAGCCGGACGGGCCAACAGGACGCGTATCCTCCGACACTGAGTTCCAGATATGCCTCGGGAAAATAGTTATACTGCTGG
>DASYUA010000219.1:0-20119 GCA_036001665.1 Tepidisphaeraceae bacterium | reverse complement strand
GGAAGATTGTCACATCGGGATACCGGCAGGCGCTTGAGGCCAAAGGCGACACGGCCGAGCATGTTGATTTGACGATCCAGCGGATACAACGGATTTTTGATGCGTGCGCGTTTGTCACCTGCGCCGATCTTCGGCGGCCGGGGGCCGCATCGTCGGTGACAACCTTTTTGGGCGGGCTGCGGACGGCGGGGGAAATCAATGGATCGACGTACAACAAATTCATTGGCGCATTGGGCGGATTGCTGCGGTGGATGACTGAGGATGGCCGTATATCCGTTAATCCACTTGCGAATCTGCGGAAGGTAAGCAACGCCGAAACAGACGCGGATCGACGGCGGGAATTTTCAGTTGAGGAAATCCGCTATTTGCTGGATTCAGTGTTGAAGCTGGGGCATGAGTGGCCGGGCATGGCGGCGGCGGATCGTGCATTGCTTTACCGATTCTGTTTTGAGACGGGCATGAGGCCGGGGCAGGTCCGGCGGCTGACAAAATCATCATTCAATCTGGATACCGATCCTCCCACCGTTGCAGCAGCAGCGGCCACAACCAAAGGCCGCCGGGCGCACGTTCAAGTGATTATCCCCGAAATGGCCGCCGAGCTACGCGAGTTGTTCAAGGCCAAAGTGCCGACCGCGCCGGCGTTGAAGATGCCAAGTAAATTCCAGCTTGCCCGGATGCTGCGGAAGGATTTGAATGAGGCGCGGACGGCATGGATAGAGGAAGCTAAGGGTGATGCCGAAGAACGCCAGCGGCGGCATGAGTCAGATTTTCTGGCGGACGTGAATCACGCGGGGGAACGGGCCGACTTTTACAGCTTGCGTCACTCTCACGGTTCGGCGCTGGCATCGTCGGGCGCGCCACAGTCGGCCATTCAGAAATCATTGAATCACAGGACCGCCAGAACGTCCGAGCGATACATCCATGTCCGCGAAAAATCTCTGGCGACAACGCTGGGATTGTTGCCGACCGTGAAGCCGATCCGGCTGGCGATGACCGGGACTGATTCTGCTGGCCCACTTGCTGCCCCACCACCACAACCCGTGGCAACCCCAAAGTGGGAGATGCACAACCGGGCGATGCGGCGATTTTGGGGCAAAACGACGATTTCACTCCGGGCGGCGGGAATCGAACCCGCACGGGGATTACTCCCCAACGGATTTTAAGTCCGTAGCGTCTGCCGTTCCGCCACGCCCGGTTCGCGGATGATTCTATAGACGGCCCGCGGCCGTGGCTAATTTTGATGCGCTGGGATCGCGATCGCTTCTTCCGGCAGGGAGAATGTTCGATCGATCAAGCCATCGTCGAGCGTTGCCGTTTCTTCATCCATCAAATCCGCCGACGCGGTGCGCACAAACGGCTCCAGCTTCGGAAAATCAGCGTTTCCATCGATGTTCAGCACTGGCGGCAATTCCGTGCGCGTCGGAACGACAACAGCCGACGTTCTCCTTCTGCCCAACTGCAACGGTCGCGCTGGACCCGTTTGATCGAGCTCGGCCAGCGCGATCCGCGCGTCAGCGGCCGTCGCAGAATCCGGCGCAATCTCCAGAATGGTCCGGTAGCAGGCCCGAGCCTCCTTTTGCGAATCGTGTCCCGGCGCAGCCGCCGGCTGCGTGGCCGCAGGTTTCGTGGCCGGCGCCAGCGCTCGCTGCTTGCCGCGCACCTTCTGCTTCTGCGCCTCCTCCTGCGCGGCCATCCGCGCGGACTCCGCCTCGAAATCCGCCACCGTCCGCCAACACCCCCCCGCCTCATAGGCGATCTGCGCTGCCAGCTCAGGCTCAGGCGATTTCGCCTTCGCCTCCGCCGCCATGACCTTCGCAACTTGACGCATCTGCTCGAGGCCAGCGGCCAAAGTGATGCGGGCCTGCTCCGCCGTGTCCCGCCTCCCAAACAATTTGCGATTGGGCAGCAACTGTTCCATCGCCGCCTCGCGCTGGCACTGGGCGATTCGCCACGGAATTTCGGCGGCCCGCGGATCGCTCGGGAAATCCCGCAGCACGCTTTGCAGGATCTCCTGCGCCTCGGCGTATTTCCCACCCTCCTTCAGCGCCATCCCCAGCTCATACCGCAGCGCCGCCGCCCAGGCGCTCCTCGCCGGATCCTTCATGAGCGAACCTTCATGATCCGCCCGCGCCTGCGTCAACATTTTCACCGCCGCATCGGTCCTCCGCGTATTTCGCATCACCTGGCCAAGCCGAACCAGCGCCACCGGCGCCAGCCGCGAATTCTTGAGCGGCTCATATTGAAATCGCGCCAGCTCGTTCTCCGCCATCCGGCTGCCAAATTGCGACGTGCAACGCGCACTCTCCAGCACCATGATCGGATAGAGCGGATGGTCCGGAAACTGCCGCAGCAACCCCATGTACATCCGCCGCGCCGCCGCCAGCGGCTTTCTTCGCTCCATCGGCTCGGCCATCAGCGACGCCATCCGCTGCTGGCAATATCCCATCTTCAGCGATGCATCCACCATCCGTGGATCCCCATCATGCGCCAGCACAAAACTCTTGAACCGATCAGAAAGATCCGACAAATCCTGAATCAGCCGCGCCGTCGCCAGTGCATCATCCCCCGCCTCCCGCGGCGCCTTGCGCAACAGGCAATCCCCGATCAAATAATTTGCCGCCGACAAATCCCCCAATCGTTCCCCCTCTGGAATCTGCGAAGCGATCTTCACCGCCTCATCGAGATGTCCCATCTGATATTGCGTGCCCGCCACCCCCAGCGTCGCCAGATGGGCCTGCTCCGTCTTTGCATATTGGTCACCCACCGCCGCAAATCGCTTCATCGCCTCCTCAAAATGCCTCGCCAGCAGTGCATCTTCCGCATATCGCACCGCCGCATCCGCCAGCAGCCCACTCTTGGGGAACGCCGCCGTGAACTGTTCCAGCGCCGCATCCGCCTCCGCGTATTTGCCCGCCAGTTGCAACGCCACCGCCCCCCGATATCTCGCCACCTCCGCCAACTGTGAATCCCCACCGCCCTTGGCCGCCTCCGCATACATCTCCGCGGCCTTATCAAAATGCTCCGCTCGCCGCAGCAGATCCGCCAGCTCGATCATCGTCCGAATCTCATCGGCATCCGGACCGCGACTGTCGCGCAACGAACTTTGCAGCTCCACCGCCTTCTTCAACACTTCAATGGCCGACTCAAAGCTCGCCTTTCGCTCCTGTTGGCTGGGCAGAATCCCCGCCCCATTCTGACGCTGCTGAACCGGAGTCACGCCCAAACCCACCTGAGCCCGCGCCAGCCATCGCAGCGCCTCCGCCTCGTGCAGCCCGCTCAGGTTGCGGATTGCCTCATCAAACCGTTTGGTCTGCACCTGCGCCACGCCCAGCCACAGCCTGGTTTCATCGCCCAGCACCCCATCGGCATCCCCAAGCGCCTTGCCAAGCCGTGCAACCGCATCCTCAAACCTTCCCTCTTCCACCAGCAAACGGCCCGAATAAAACCGCGACCGAACCACGTATTGCGGCCGCGCCTCGCCCAGCACCCGTTCCAATCTTGCCTTCTCCTCCGGCTGATCCTTCAGCGTTTGCGGCCGCGAAAGCGCATCCGCCGCCGCCCCGCGGCACCGCAGGTCATACTCAATAATGGCGTCATACAGAGCGATCGCCTCTGGCCGCTCCCCCGAAAGATCGTGTACCCGCGCCAGCAGGTACCGCGCATGTTCCCCAAATTCCTGCGTAAACGGCGCCAACTGACTCAGCGACCGACCGGCCGAGATATAATCCCCCGCCTGAAATTGTTTGAACCCCTCGCGATAAAGCCCCACATCATCGGCCAACCCCTGCCGCCCCGCGAAGAGCAGAATCACCGCGATGAACTTGAGTCGAACAATTGCCGCCATAACGGGTAATTCCTACCCGTCTCTACGGCACCCCAGTGATCTCGTTGAAAAAGTGCACCTAGTGCAGAATCGCCTGGCTGATCCGCTGGATGTCCGTGGCCTTGGACTGGTCCACCGGAATGACCGGCGAGGCGTCTTCCTTGCGAACCACTTCTGTGAAAGTCACCCCAAGCCCATACAGCCCATCCGCCAACTGGTTGCAGTTGCGAACCGTGCAAATCAGGATCAGCGGCTTGGAATTGGCTCGCGGAAGCTGAACGATGAACTGATCCCCCGCGCGCATCACCGCAGCGCACAAAATCCCCATTCCACCCAGTGAAATATCCCGCGTCCACGCTTTCATCGGCCGCCCACAGGTGCCGTCGGCATACGGAATGATCGTCAGCGCACAGCGCAGGCCCACCCGCGGACGCACCCGGCGCGCCGCGTTCCCCCCCGCCTTGTCGCTTTTCACCTGTGCAAGTGTGTCTTGCAGAATGGTCGCCGAAAGATCCATTTATCGGACCCTCTCTCTGAGACGGCCGTTCTCCCAGCCGCCTTCACCCTAACTATCGGCGGGCCCAGGGCGTTGGGTTAGCTCGTTATCGGGATGTGGCATTTATGCGGGCGATAATCTCGTCGATCAGAAGGCCGTTGCCGCGAATCGCCCGATATTCCACCGCGGCGGCCCCCAAATTCCCCGCAATCAGCAAAACCGCCATAATGTGATGCCAGACCGGACCGAGGTACTGGTTGTCCACCGCCGCCCCGACCACGGCGGTGGCGATGGCGAGCGTGATCGCCCCCAGCGCCGCCGGAAAAGCCGCGGCCTTGAACGAGCGGGTCGGATTGGCGATACCCGGATCAAGCTGCTTCACCATGATCGCGTGCGCAATCCATTTCCCGGTCGCGATGAAGTAGGTGAAGACCACGCAATGCACCCCGCAGCACACGATGGCCGAAAGCGCGCCGGCCAGCCGATGCCAGGAACCAACCCCGCCCGACATGCCCGCGTATCCAAGAATGGCAGTCGCTATCAGGCACGCCAGATTCGCCAGCGTCAGCCCCAGGAACAGAACGATCATTGCCCCTTCTCCAGCAGCGCTTCCGCCACGCGCAAATCGATCGGCGTGGTGATCTTCAAATTCCGCTCCTCGCCTTCCACCAGCCAAACATCCTTCCCCGCCAGCTCCAGCAACTGCGCATCATCCGTCACCTCGTCGAGCGGTATCGGACATTTTTCGACCGCCTCCAGAAACTCCACCCGCAGCCCCATCTGTGGCGTCTGCGCCGCCCAGAGCATGTGGCGTGGCAATGTGCCCATCGCCCGCGTTGGCAAAGAACTTCCCGCAAGCTTGATGGTTGATCTCACGGGCATCGCCGGCGCCGCTGCCCCATGCTCCCGCGCTGCCGCCCACGTGCGATCGATCAGCTCCTGCGACACCAGCGGCCGCGCTGCATCATGAATGGCGACGTAAGCCATCGCCGTGCTCACGGTCTTGATCGCGTTGGCCACGCTCTCCGCTCGATTGGCGCCGCCGCCGCAGAACTGAATCCGCGGATCGCTCTTGAGCGCTGCTCGCGCTTTATGTTCGTCGTTGGTGGCGATGACGATCTCCCCCACATCCTGCCTCACCAGAAATGCCTCCACCGCCCATTGCAAAATGGTTGCACCCGCCAACGGCTCCAGCAGCTTGTCGCGCCCGCCAAACCGCTGCGACCGCCCCGCGGCCGGAAGGATCACTGCAAATTCAGTCATGTGTAACACCAGCGGCTCATATGGCTCATGTATCGCTCACGTACATCCGTGTATGGCTCGCGTAGGGGCGGCTTCAGCCGCCATCTTATCCGCTTCCTGAGCGGCTGACCCCATCCCTGCCAATAGTCATCACTGATTTTGATCCGAATCACGTCCGAGCGGAAGGGCTGTCGGTGCGCTGTCGCGGCGGCCGGCGCTGCGCGATCGCGGCGTTGTCGCCAATCTGGCCGAAAATCATCCGCCCCGTCGCCGTCTGCAAAACGTTGGTCACCGAAAATTCCACCTCTTCATTGAGATGCCCCCGTCCATCCTTCACGACTACCATCGTCCCATCTTCCAGGAACCCGATTCCCTGCGATGGATCCTCACCCGGCTTGACCAGCCGCACGATGAGCTTCTCCCCCGGCAAAACCACCGGCCGCAGCGCATTGGCCACTTCATTCATGTTGATCACATCCACCCCGCGCACCTGCGCTACCTTGCTCAAATTCGAATCATTCGTCAGCACCCGCCCGTTCAATTCCTTCGCCAGCACCAGCAGCTTCTGATCCGTATCCTGCGCTTCCGGCGAGCTGTGCCCGGTCCAATCATAAATGATCACTTCTGCTTTTTTGTTCCCCTGAAGCTTGGTGAGGATATCCAGCCCGCGCCGCCCGCGATTCCGCTTCAGCTTCTCTCCATTGTCGGCGATCAGCTGCAATTCCAGCACCACGAAACGCGGCACGATCAGCCGGCTGTCGATCAACCCCGTTTCCACAAGGTCCAAAATTCGCCCATCGATGATCACGCTCGTATCCACCACCAGCGGCCGCGCCCCTCGCACCTGCTTGGCGAATTCGACATAGGGCACGATGAAGCGAAAATCATCGCGCGTCTGAAGCACAAAGCTGATCGAAAGATAGCAGCAGAGTATCCCCACGATCAGCGTCGTGAATTTGATGATTTTGACCTTCTGCTCCAGAGCAAGCCCGGGAAAGAAAAGATCGACGATCAGAAAAATCACGTAACTCAAACCATAACTGATGAGCATCCCCACCAGCAGCCCCAGGAATGTACCTGAAAAAATCAGCACTTTTTGCCTGGGCAATAGGATGTCGATGCACACGAAAAAAACCGCAATCGACAAAGTGATCCAAAGCGCGATCAGCGCATCCCCCGACCGCGGCTGCACCGGGTCGGCCACGAAAAAGAACCATCCCGCCGCCCCCATGAGCAAGACAAACAGCGCTCGCAGGATGTGCAGAACCATCAACGCCCCACGGTAGAGGTAAAACTTACTATAGCGAACGCCATGCAGTGGGTCTATCTCGAAGTTAAACCGTCAGCGCTCCTCATTTTGTGGCACGGGCGCCTCGCCCGTGGGTTCGAAAAAACGCTACAATCTAATCAGTGAATACGCAGCAGCTTCGGCATCTTTTGAGCTCCGTCGCCAATGGCGAATGTTCCATCCCCGCTGCCCTCGCGCGCCTCCGCTCGCTGCCGTTTGAAGAACTGCCATTTGCCACCCTCGATCATCACCGCTCCATCCGCTGCGGCCATGCCGAAGTCATATTCTGCTCCGGCAAAACCACCGAGCAGGTCTGTGAAATCGCGAAGCGCCTCTCCGCTAACAACGACCCCGTTCTCGCCACCCGCACCTCCGAAAACCAGCTCGACGCCCTCTTCGTCGATTTTCCCACCGCCCTCATCGACCCCATCGCCCACGCTGCCCTCATCAATCCCCCAAAGCTCCTCGACCCCTCTCCCACCCGCCCCCCCGTCGCCATCATCTCCGCCGGCACCAGCGATGCCCCCGTCGCCGCCGAAGCTTTGATCACCCTTCGCTCTATGTCCGTCCCCGCCATCCCCATCACCGACGTCGGCATCGCCGGCCTCCAGCGCCTCCTCCACCATGTCCCCACCCTCCAGAACTGTTGCGCCGTCGTCGCCATCGCCGGAATGGAAGGCGCACTCCCCAGCGTCGTCGGCGGCCTCGTCGCCTGCCCCGTCTTCGCCGTCCCCACCTCCGTCGGCTACGGCGCCAACCTCTCCGGCCTCGCCCCTCTCTTCGCCATGCTCAACAGTTGTGCCTCCAACGTCACCGTCGTCAACATCGACAACGGCTTCGGCGCTGCCCTCTCCGCCTCCCTCGTCCATCACCAGATCCTCCGACACCTGCAACTTGCAACTGACAACGGACAACGAACCACTGACAAATAACCATGACACCCGACGCCATGCCAACCGCCGACCGCTCCCACCTCCTCACCGAACAGCGCCTCCCCGAGTCCATGAAGCTCGACGCCATGCCCATCGCCGACGCCATGACCTTGGTGCTCGAACAGGACCGCCGCGCTGTCGAAGCCGTCGCCAGCCAGAAACAAGCCATCGTCCGCGCTGTCGAAATCGTCTCCTCATCCCTCCGTTCCGGCGGCCGCCTCATCTACGTCGGCGCGGGCACCAGCGGCCGCCTCGGCGTCCTCGATGCCGCTGAATGTCCCCCAACCTTCCGCACCGAGCCCGACATGGTCCAGGGCATCATCGCCGGCGGAGATGCGGCCATGTTCCGCGCCCAGGAAGGCGCTGAAGATTCCGAAGACGGCGGCGCCAACGCCGTCGATGAAAAATCCATCAGCGGCCGCGATGTCATCCTCGGAATCGCCGCCGGCGGCACCACCCCCTTCGTCCACGGCGCTCTCCGCCGCGCCCGCGATCGCGGCGCTAAAACCATTTTCCTCACCTGCATCGCCCCCTTCCCCGATGAGCCCGAAGTCGATCTGGTCATCCGCCCCCTCACCGGCCCGGAAATAGTCACCGGTTCCACCCGACTGAAGGCCGGCACCGCCACCAAACTGGTCCTCAACGCCATCACCACTTTGACCATGGTCCAGCTCGGCAAGGTCTATGAGAATCTCATGATCGATCTGAAAGCCACCAACAGCAAGCTGCGCGACCGCGCTGCCCGCATCGTCGCAACCCTGACCGACCTCCCCCGCGAGGAAGCCTTCACATTAATCGACAAGGCCGCTGGCCACGTCAAAGTCGCCGTCGTCATGGTCAAGCGCGGCGTCAGCGCCGACGAAGCCCGCTCCATCCTCGCCAAAGCCGGCGGCCGCCTCCGCGCTGCCATCGAAAAATAAGGAACACCATGGACACACCTCCACCTCCACCCCCACAGTCGCCGATCCCCGACTACGCCACGCCCGCCCCGGCTTCACTCGACATCGGCCGTTGCTTCAACGACGCGATGGACGTCTTCAAGAAAAACGCCCTGATCCTCATCCTCGCCGCCGTGATCTTCCAACTCCTCTCCGTCTTCACCCTCTTCATCCTCTGCGGCCCATTGTGCGGCGGAATCTACCTGATGACCCTCAGTGCATTATCGAGCCCCGACAAAAAGATCGACATCGGCCTCATGTTCGCCACCTTCAATCGCTTCGGCCCCCTGGTCGGCCTGTTTTTCCTCACCCTCATCCCCAGTGTCATCGGCCTCTTCTTCTTCATCGTCCCCGGCATCCTCCTCATGGCCCTCTGGATGTTCTCCTTTCCCCTGCTCATCGAACGCAACATGCCCGTCACCGAAGCCATGACCGCCAGTTGGCGAATCGTCATGCGCCGCGGCCTCGGCTGGAACCTGCTCCTCACCGCCATCATTTTTGTCCTCGCCCTCGTCCCCTCATTAATTCCCTTCGGCGGCTGGATCGTCGGCTGGTTGCTCGCCCCCATCACCTGGCTCATCGGCACTTCCGCCTACATCCAGCAAGTCCGCGAGCGCGAGTCCGACCTCGCCGACATCCTCTCCCCGCGCGGTTTCCCTGTTCAACCCACCGCCGCCCCGGCCAGCACCTGATGTTCGTATTTACTTAGCCCCGGAAGGGGCGACAGATGATGGCCCCGGGCGCAAGCCCGGGGTTTCCGTGCAGCCGCAGGAGCCCCGCAGGGGCGTAAGAATTCTTCACCCCAACTGACCCGAGGTTTTTCGTGCAGCCCTCGACAATTGTAGCCCTGGATGAGCTGACCGCCCTCGAATGGTTCGCCCACGTCGGCGAAAAAATCCCCCACGAGCGAGTCGTCGTCCTCTCCTCCTGGAAAGCCGCCATCGCCCACTGCTCCTCTGATGAATGGGAACAGATGCGGCTAGATTCCGTCAATCGCATGCGCGCCGCCATCCATCGCGACTCCGAATCCCGCTTCCACGAATGGAAACAGGTGATGGATGAGGTCAAACGCGCCACCGAACCCCTCGTCGAGCGCAAGCTGGCGGCCGTCCGCGAGGCCAATCGCCTCCCGCTGGAATTTGAGAATTGCGTGCAATGGGACATCCTGCATTACTGCATGGAACACGAATACTGCGATATCCTCCCTCCCGGAACCTTTCGCGGCTTGGCATATTGGTATCTAAAGGGCCGCTTCCCCTGCGGCTGGGACGGCACGCCGCCCGATGGGCGGATGATTGTGTATTGAACCCGCGGCTCGTGTAATATGTAGCGGTGGTTACAATCAATGATTCTCACGGTTCCGGCGTTCCTCCGCCTGAATCATCAATCGCGAATGGTCCTCCTTACTCGCTCGCGCAGCTGACTGCCTACGCGCTCAAGCTTGGCGCTATCGGCTTCGGCGGCCCAGTCGCCCTCGTCGGCTACATGCACCGCGATCTGGTCGAGCGCCGCCAGTGGATCAGCGAGGCCGATTACAAAGAAGGTCTGACCCTCGCTCAGCTCATGCCCGGCCCACTCGCGGCACAACTGGCGATCTATCTTGGCTACGTGGGCTACGGCGTACTCGGAGCCACCCTCGTCGGCATAGCGTTCGTCGTTCCTTCGTTCCTGATGGTCCTCGCCCTGGGCTGGGCCTATGTCGCCTATGGCGGGCTGCCGTGGATGCAGGCTGTGTTTTACGGCATTGGTGCCGCCGTCATCGGCATCATCGCCCTCAGCGCCTACAAGCTCACGATGAAGTCGGTCGGGAAGGACAAGCTGCTGTGGATGATTTACCTCATCAGCGCCGCCGTTACGGTGGTCATGGAATCCGAGATTATCTGGTTGTTTCTCGGGGCCGGCGTGCTGGTCTGGCTGGTGCGGACTCCGCCGAGGATATTTCGGCGCGGTGCGACCGTCGCCAGCTTCACTGCTCTGCCGCTGGCCGCGCTGCCGAGCATTCCTGTTGCGAGCAGCAAGACTCTCTGGCAGGTCTTTCTCTTCTTCACGAAGGCCGGCGCTTTCATCTTCGGCAGCGGCCTGGCCATAGTGCCATTTTTGTATGGCGGCGTCGTGAAGGAGTATGGCTGGTTGAGCGAGCGCCAGTTCGTGGATGCCGTGGCCGTGGCGATGATCACCCCCGGCCCAGTCGTAATCACGGTTGGCTTCATCGGCTTTCTCATCGGCGGGTTCAAGGGTGCTACCGTCGCGGCCTTTGCGACATTCCTGCCGTGTTACCTGTTCACCATCCTTCCCGCCCCGTATTTTAAGAAGTACGGCAAGCGGCCCGGAATCGTCGCCTTCGTTGACGGCGTAACCGCTGCCGCGATCGGCGCGATCACCGGCGCTGTCATCGTGCTTGGGCGTCGCTCTATCGTTGACATCCCGACCGCCATGCTGGCGCTCACGACGTTGACTCTACTCTGGCGGTTCAAGAAGTTGCCCGAGCCGCTGGTGATTTTGGCCGCGGCGCTAATTGGGCTTGTCCTCTATCCGCTGGTTCGACATTGACACTGCCGGAGGTTTGCAAGTGCGCACGTGGATGCTGCTGGTTTACAAAGTTCCCAACGAGCCGACTTCCGGCCGGGTTTTCGTTTGGCGCAAGGTCAGGAAGCTGGGGGCGATTCTCCTGCACGATTCGGTATGGGTGCTTCCGGCCACGCCGCGCACGCGCGAGCAACTTCGATGGCTGGCCAATGAGATCACCGAACTCAACGGCGAAGCCACGGTTTGGGAATCGCGCCTGACGCTCGGCATTGATGAGGAAAAACTGATCGGCCAATTCACAGAGGCCGTGGACGTGGAATACAGCAGAATTCTGGCCGGTTTGAAGAGGAAGGACCGCGACCTCGCAGCGTTGTCGCGGCAATACCAGCAGGCCAGGGCGCAGGATTACTTCGATTCTGAAATGGGCCGGCGCGTCCGTGATGCGCTGGCCGCCAACGGAGGCAAAAAATGAAATGGGTCACCTGGCAGAACGTCGGCATAGACCGCATGGGCTGTGCCTGGCTCATTAAGAAGTTCATCGACAAGAATCCCGAGTTCATTTTCATCCCTGAAGGATCGACGGCACTGCCGAAGGGCGCAGAGGCTTTTGACATTCCCGGCGCGCGCCTCTCCCATCACGGCGGCCACTGCTCGTTTTGCGCCTTTCTCCGTGAGTACAAGTTGACCGACCCGCTGCTGAGGCGAATGGGCCGAATCATTGACGAAGCCGACACGGTTCAGGAGGCCAGCGTCGAACCATCCGCTCCGGGGTTGGACCTGATCTGCACAGGCGCACGGCTAACCAGCCCCGACGATCACACCGCTCTCGAACGCGGCGGGCTCATCTACGATGCGCTCTATGCCGCTCTCAAGGCCGAGCAGGAAGGAGCGCAGGCGCGATGAAGTGGGTCACACGCGAGAAGGTGAAGGTGGATCGGGTGGCCTGCCCGTGGCTGATCCGCAAGTTCGTCGATCCGAAAGCGGAGTTTCTATTTGTCCCCGCAGATCAGGTGATGGCCGTGGCCGAGCGCGAGAAGGCAATCCCTTACGACGTGCCCGGTGTGGAATATGGCCACCACGGCAGGGAGTGCAGCTTCGATGCCATCGTGAAGAAGCATGAACTGCATCGCGACCCCGCGCTGGTGCTGCTGGCGAAGATCGTCAACGGCGCGGATACGGACAACTCATTGTGGCAGCAGCCGGAGTCGGCGGGACTTGAAGCCATCGCCGAGGGCTTCCGTCATCTCGGATTCAAGAATGACATGCAGCAGAACGAGGCGGAATGGGTTGTTTACGACGCGCTCTACGGCTACTGCCAGGAGATGGTGCGGCGCGGGCAGCCGGACGGTCAGTTCAGGAAGCCCGCTGGATCGGCATAAGGCCAAATTCGGCCTTGTCTTTTGATGTAACCACTGTTACATAGGCAGCAACTGCTTTGGCGGGCAATGCCCCGCGATACTATTCAAGGAGCCAATATGAACCGCAGAACCATGTATGCAATGCTTGCAGTATCAGTCGCATTCTCGTTGACCGGCCTGTTTGCACTCGCTCAGCCCAAGGGCGACGCCGTCACGCTCAAAGGCGAGGTGGTTGATCTCTGGTGTTACCTGGAAGGCGGCGACCACGGTGCGGATCACAAAAAGTGCGCCGTTACCTGCGCCAAGGCCGGAAATCCCATTGCACTCCTCACCGAAAAAGGCGACATCTACATCCTGGTTGGGATCAAAGATCATGATCCCGCTAAAGACATGCTGATTGAAAAGATGGCCGAGAATGTGACCGTCGAAGGAACCCTGGTGAAGAAGGGTGGCGTCCAGGCCATCTACGTCACCTCGATCAAGTAAGCGTCCTCCATTGTTGTAAAGGAGTTCATCATGAAGTCCCCACTTCGCGTCTCACTGACGCTCGTTCTCTGTTTCATTTATTGTCGAATCGCCGTAGCGCAGGAGAAACTGGACACGGCCAAAATCGAGCAACTGACGGGGGCCAAAGGAAAGATGGATGAGAAAGAAGGAGTGTTTAAGGTCAGTGTTCCCCGCGCTGATCTGAAGGTCATAACCGCGGGTGTGAAGATGACGCCGCCGCTGGGGCTGACTTCCTGGGCCGCGTTCAAGAGCATGGGCGATCACACTGTCGTCATGGGCGACACCGTCATGACCGAAGATCAGGTCAACGCCGTGATGAGCGCGGCCTTGGACAATGGCCTGGAAGTCACCGCCCTGCACAACCACTTCTTCTTTGATCAACCCAAGGTCATGTTCATGCACATCGGCGGCGTGGGAGATGCCGAAAAGCTGGCTTCGGCCGTGGGCAAAGTCCTTGCCAAGATCAAGGAGACCAGCGGCGGCAGCATCGAAGTTCCGAACGTGGATATTGACTCGGCCAAGAACACACTGGATACGAAGAAGCTGGATGAGACATTCGCCGCCAAGGGCGAAACCGCCCCCAATGGCGTCCACAAGGTCACCATCGCCAAGCTCACCAAGATGCACGGACAGGACATGGGCGCGGCCATGGGCGTGAACACGTGGGCCGCCTTCGCCGGGACCGATCAGCAGGCCATCGTCGATGGCGACTTTGCCATGTATGAAGATGAGCTTCAGGGCGTTCTCAAGAGCCTGCGCGGCAGCGGCATCAACATCGTCGCCATTCACAATCACATGACGTACGAAAACCCGCGCGTGGTTTTCCTGCACTACTGGGGCGTCGGCCCGGCGCAGGAATTGGCCAGAGGCGTGAAAGCCGCTCTCGACACTCAAGCCAAAGGCGCGCACGCGAGTGCACCAGCAGAGCATTGATATAGCGCTGATTCCTTGAGGAGATGCCCATGTTAGCCATGAGACTGATCGTGAGTTTTGCCGGTACGTTGGCCGCGCTCGTTGGCTGTGCGGAATCGAAAGGCAACTTCCCCAGCCAATTTCGCGATGCCAAGCCCGCAACGGAGATCACAGCGGACTTCGAGAAGGATGAAGTAGGCGCTCCACCCAGCGGATTCGTTACCGCGCTGACCGGCGGCGGCGGGCCGGTGAAATGGGTGATTCAAGAGGATGAGAAAGCCCCGAGCGGCAAGAAGGTTCTCGCCCAGACCAGTTCCGATTCCACCGACTATCGTTTCCCACTCTGCGTGCTGAAGGATTTCTCGGCCAAAGACGTGGAAGTCTCCGTGCAATTCAAGTCCGTCTCCGGCCAGGTAGATCAAGCGGGCGGCCTTATTGCACGCTATCGAGACAAAGACAACTACTACATCGTCCGGGCCAACGCGCTGGAGGACAACGTGCGGCTCTATCATGTCGTCAAGGGTGACCGAGTGCAGTTTGCCGGAGTCAGCACCAAGGTCGCTTCTGGCCAGTGGCATACTCTGAAGCTGAGCGTCAAGGGAAATCACTTCCAGGTCTTCTTCAATGATCGGCCGCTGTTCGAGGCCGTTGATGACACCTTCAAAGAAGCCGGCTCGGCTGGAATGTGGACCAAGGCCGATAGCGTCACTCGCTTCGATAATTTCAGAGCCGCCAGCTACGACGCCAAATAATTCCACCCGGGTCATGAAGTGGAGATGGTTATGCGAATTTCGACTTTTGCGGCCGCAATAGTCACGCTCGCTGTTGGCTGCTCCAATCGCTCACCCGCCGAAGAAAAACAGGGTCAGGCACGGGAGGCCGCGCCGCTGCGACAGGTTCAGACAATAGAACTTCCCGGGGTCGAAGGCCGCTTCGACCACTTCGCCATCGACATCCCCAACAAGCGCCTCTTCCTCGCCGCCCTCGGCAACAACTCCCTCGAAGTAATCGACCTGGCCACCAATAAACAAATTCAATCCCTCCCCAACCTCAAAAAACCCACCGGCGCGGCCTACATCCCCGACCTCAATCGCCTCGCCGTCGCCAGCGGCGATGACGGCCTCTGCCGCTTTTACGACGGCAACCCACTCAAGCTCGTCGGCCAAATCAAAGGCCTCGACGACGCCGACAACGTCCGCTACGACCCCGCCGCCAAAAAACTCTACCTCGGCTACTCCAGCGGCGCGCTCGCCGTCATCGATCCCCAAAAAATGCAAAAAACCGCCGACATCAAGCTCGACGCCCATCCCGAATCCTTCCAGCTTGAAAAAACCGGCCCCCGCATCTTCATCAACATCCCCGACGCCCATCAAATCGCCGTCGTCGATCGCGACCAGCAATCAGTCATCGCCAAATGGCCCCTCAAAGACCCCTCGGCCAATTTCCCCATGGCCCTCGACGAACCCCACAAGCGAATCTTCATCGGCTGCCGCAATCCCGCCCGCCTCCTCATCCTCGACCTGGATTCCGGCAAAAATATCGCCACCCTCCCCTGCGTCGGCGACACCGACGACCTCTTCTACGACGCCCCATCCAAACGCATCTACATCTCCGGCGGCGACGGCGCCATCACCACCATCACCCAGCTCGACCCCGATCACTACCAGCCGCTGATCGATCAAAAAACCGCCCCCGGCGCACGCACCAGCTTCTTCTCCCCCGATCTCCACGCCCTCTACCTCGCCGTCCCCCATCGCGGCGCACAACCAGCCCAAATCCGCATCTACTCCACGAAATAGCGCAAAGCGTCCATCGCCCTCTGCTCTTCGTGTCTTCGTGAACTTCGTGGTGAAAAATTCTGATTCGATCAAGCCGCCGACGTGACCGGCCTCATCGCTGGCAGCGCCGAATTCACCGCCTCCAGCAATTCATCCCCCGCATATTTCCCCTTCAATAGCCACTGCTTCACCTGCGGCTGGCACTGCGCCCACAATTCCGGATTCACCTCCAGCGCGCTCGCCACGATCACCGGCATCCCATGCAGCCGCCGGTTCTGCTGAATGTCCTTCAAAAATCCAAACCCATTCAACCCCGGCAGCACCAGGTCCAGCACCACCAGGTCGATCGGCATCGACTCCAGAATCGTCAGCCCCCGCCACGCATTGTCCGCGCAGGTCACCCGGTGCCCATCCGCCCGCAACAACGCGGCCGTGGCATTCCGGGAAGCAAACGAATCATCAACCACTAATATCGACGCCATGGTGAGGATGTCCTATTCAATCCTCCATCGAGCAAATTCCATTCCGCCAGAATCCCACCGACAAGCCCCCGACGAAGTGCTCCGAATGTTAGTTCAAATAATTTTAAACAAATTTCGAGTATCAGTATAAAGTCATATTTTATATATAGTTATAAAATGTTAAAAAACAGGCATATACTTTACAAATACCTAACATACTGCTACATTCACGTCCGCTCGGCCGCCGTACTCGGCCGTCGCCGGTGATGGAGGGCCGGCCAAAGGGGTGCTCAGTTACACGGACGTTTTCACGGGGCCAAAAGCCCTCGAAAGGGGTGTGAGATGTCCAGCCGTGACCTTCAGTTCCTCGACAATCTGTGTACGTCCAACGATCGCTCCGCGCCAAAACAATTAGCGCCGCAGCTCCTCACCCGAATGCACCAACTGCCTCCCGCCGATCAAAACCTCCTGAATCTCGCCATCTCCGGCCATCACACCTTCCGCCAGATCGCCGGCCTCGTCGGCTCCAATCCCGGCTCCGTCTGTCGCCGCGTCACCCTCCTCAGCCAACGCCTCTCCGATCCCATCGTCGTCGCTCTCCTCGAACGCCCCCTCGGCCTCTCCGAAAAATACATCCACATCGGCCTCCAGCGCTACCTCTTCCATCACGGCATCCGCCGCATCGCCTCCGCCACCGATTGCACCACCCGCGAAATCCGCATCATCCTCCTCTATCTCGAAAAATGGACCCGCGTCTCCCGCGAACTTGCCGACGACACCCAAATCAAGCACCTGAAGCTGATCTCCAAACGCCGCGCCACTAGGTCCATCCAACCAAACGCGCAACACCAGAAGGGGGAATGTGAATGGGTAACCAATCCATAATCCGCCCAACCAGCGTGACTAAGCGCCCCGACGTCACCCCGGAAATTCACAAAATTCACAAACCTGAGGCTCCCCCTTTACCAAACAGCGCAACGCCCCGCCACTCCTCCCTTCCCCCCACTCCCGCGCCCTCTTCTCCCCTCTCTCCCGTACTCGGGGGAGAGGGCCAGGGTGAGGCGGCTTCAGTGGGACCGACATTCTTCTCACCCACGCCCCCATGTTCTCAATCTTCGGTGGGGCGGACATTCCTGTCCGCCACGAGTCGATGTACTCATCGACTCGTGTCTCCTCAACCCCACAGCTCCCTCATCGCCCGCTGGTTCAACCTCAACCATTCCCACCAAAAAAAGCCATCGATCCTTCCCAAAATCAAACTCCCCCAACCCACCCCCGGCCAAATCATCCTCATCACCGGCCCCTCCGGATCCGGCAAATCCTCCCTCCTCCGACGCTTCCGCCGCCGCTCCGCCATCCCCATCATCAACATCCCCCGCATCCCCCTCTCCCGCCGCCCCGTCATCGATCATTTCCCTCACATCTCCGTCGAATCCGCCCTTTCCCACCTCTCGCGCGTCGGCCTCGCCGAAGCCCACTGCTGCCTCCTCCCCCCACGCCACCTCTCCGACGGCCAGCGCTGGCGTCTCCGCCTCGCCCTCGCCCTCTCCCGCGTAACAAAAAACTCTTCTTCTCCGAATCTGAGTGGCATGGGCGCCTGTCCTCCAAATGGTGCGGCGGACATTCCTGTCCGCCATCCGCCGCGGGCGGAAAAATTGCGTGGCATGGGCGCCTGTACTCAGTTGCCCGTGTCCTCACCTCCTCTCCACTGCCTCCTCGCCGACGAATTCACCACCCTCCTCGACCCAATCGCCGCCCCCGTCGTTGCCCGCGTCCTGCGTCGATCCATCTCACCCCACTCCGGCTTCTGCGCCATCCTCGCCTGCGCCCGCCACGATATCATCCGCGCCCTCTCTCCCGACCTCATCATCCGTTGCGATTTTGGAAAACTGGAATTCTGGAAAAAAACTAAAGGGGAAAGCTATGCACTTCAGGGGGAAACATCTCAAACACTTAAACTTCATCCCCAGCCGCCTCATCCTCAAACCCGGAACCCGCGCCGACTACAAAGCCCTTGAACGCTTCCACTACATCGCCGGCCCACCCGCCACCTTCGCCCAAATCTGGACCATCTACCACCAATCCCGCGATCACCTCTCCTCTGATCTGCGCAAATCTGCGTTAATCTGCGGCTCTTCTCTCTCTGTTCGAACCCCCATCGCCATCGCCGTCCTCTCCTACCCCTGCCTCAACTGCCAGGCCCGCGACCGCGCTCTGAATCTCACCAAACTCTCTCCCAGGAATCGGCTCCGCTTCGTCAATTCCCACATCCGCACCATCTCCCGCCTCATCGTCCACCCCACCTACCGCGGCCTCGGCCTCGCCTCGACCCTCATCCACTGCATCCTCGACAATTGCCCCACAAAATACACCGAAGCCCTCGCCACCATGGCCAAAGCCCACCCCCTCTTCAATAAATCCGGTATGAAAGAATTTCTCCCCGACCGCGACGACAAACCCCACTACTACCTCTTCAAAAAATCTCCTCCCTCCCGTGGCACGGGCGCCTCGCCCGTGAGCTCCAAAACTCTTTCCGATCTGCGCAAATCTGCGCCATCTGCGCCATCTGCGTTCAACTCTGCTTCTCCCCCCTCGCCGCCTTCCAAACTCGCTCCCGTAGGTCCGGCTGTGCCGGACAATTCCTTTACTTGCTCTCCCCCTTCGCGACCTTCGAAAAACTCCTATACAGCAACACGTCATAAATGATCTTCACCCCTCCCCCAATCAAAAACGGCAACCCCATCCACGACGCCTTCGCCAGCATCGGCCCGGCCAGCACCGGCGCAATCGCCGCCCCCAGCGTCCGCGCCACCCCCGTCACTCCCGCCGCGGCGGACCTCTCCTCCGGCCGCACCACCGCCATCGTGTACGACTGCCTCGTTGGCACATCCATCTGCGAAATCGCAAACCGCGCCAGCAGCACCCCAATCGCCGACCAGCTATTGGGCATCAGCGGCACCAGCATCAGCAGAATATTCGACGGCAGATGCGTGAACACCATCGTGTTAATCAGCCCAAACCGATTCGCCAGCCGCGCTGCCACCAGCCCCGAAAATCCCGCGAAAATGTTCGAAAAGAAAAAAATCGTCCCGATGTGCGACGGCGACAACCCAAACTTCAAGTTGAACCACAGCGCCACGATGCTGTCGATCACAAATCCCCCCCCAACCGCATCCAACGCAAACAACCCCGCCAGCCTCGCAACGATCCCCTTCGACTCCCCCAATCCCAGAAACTTTCCCCTCCGATTTTCCCTCGCCCCCGTACTCTCTTCTCCCCTCGCCCCCGTACTCGGGGGAGAGGGCAAGGATGAGGGGGCTTCTCCTTCTACCGGTACTCCGGGAGAGGACCGGGGTGAGGGGTCTTTCTCTCCCAATCTCAAATCCCCAGCGCCTACTTCCACATCCTTCGACAACAACCAAAACAACCCCGCCTGCACAATCCCCGTCCCCGCATACAACCCCAGCACAATCTTAAAACTCGTCAGCGGCCCCGCCCCCATCCTCCGCAGCCCATCCACCAGCATTCCCCCCGAAATCGCCCCCACCCCCGCCGCCATCGATCCCACCAGGTTGTACCACGCAAAAACATGCGTCCGCTGCCGCGCATCAATCACCTGCGACAGCGCTGCCTGTTCAATCGACAAAAACGGCCCAACTTCCTTCCCACTCGGACTGATCACCCCAATCGTCGCCGCCACCAGCAGCACCACCCAATTGCTCGACAACACAAACACCACCCCCGCCAGCACCATCAGCCCTGAACCAATCACCAGCACCCGCCGCCTCCCCACCCGATCCGCCACCACTGTCAGCCACAGCGAAATCGCCGTATCCCCAACCAGCGTCAACGTCAGCA
>DASYUA010000218.1:0-7611 GCA_036001665.1 Tepidisphaeraceae bacterium | reverse complement strand
CGCTCCCCAGGGACCCATTCGGGACACAAACGGGACCTAAACCGGACCTAAACGGGACCCTCTTTCTTAACACCTTCTTGCCCCACCCCCTCCACAACCCCCTTTCACCCCATATCTTGCGCCGATCCCCCCAAATCCCCTCTCCAACCACATTTTTTCTCCCCTCCACCCCGGACCCCTCCGCCAGGAAAACGCTCACCAACACCGCGCTTTCGTCATTAATTCTTGAAACCACGGCCTCTGGCCGTGGACGCGTTGAGGCTCTGCCGTTGCGGCGAGAACAACGTCTCCACGAGAATCCGAGGAGTGTTCGAATCCGATTGTCGTGCGAGACGCGGGGCGGCTTCGTTCGGAAGATGTCGAAAGTTCGGTGCAAACCGTTCCCACCGCCGGCATTTGCAAACGCACCGGGTTCGCGCCGCGGTGCGCGCCGCGGTGCTGTCTCACCCACGCCCCCCTTGGGGGGGCTTCCTGATACCACCCCCTATGGGGGGTGGAGCCTCATTCGACATTAGGCATTTGGAGAGGGGGTTACATTGTTTAAAGGATTATCCGCGGACCGTCCGATAAACGCTCCATCGGACGTTGAACTCAAGGAACAAAGCTCCAAGGAAGGAGACCGCCGTGAAGAAGTTTATTGGATTTGCCGTTGTAGCAGCGCTGGCCGTGGTGGCGGGGTGCGCGAAGAAGACCACGACCCCGGCCGCGAGCGCGAGCATCACCGAGGTTGCGCCGCCGCCGCCGATTCACAATGGGATCACGCCAGCGCAGCCGATTTCGGCGATCGGGTATTCCGAGTCGATTGCAGCGCCGGCGGATGATATTGCGCCGGCAGGGCCGTCGCGCTCGGGTGGGGCGGGGAAGGCGTATACGGTGAAGAAGGGTGATACGCTGTGGGGGATTGCGCAGCGGACGTATGGGGATGGGAAGCAGTATCGCAAGATCCTGGCCGCCAATCCGAACATCAAGGGTGACAAGCTCAATGCCGGGCAGAAGATTGTGTTGCCGAGCTGAGGCGGGATCGGTGGCTGAAGCCGCCCCTACGCCTGCACCACAAGCGTGAATCACGAACAAGCGCCGGGGCCGCCATGGAGGCGGCCTCGGCGCATTTGTGTTGGTGGAGAAGGTAGGGTGTGCTTCAGCACACCCTACTTGGAGATGCAATACACGAATTTCTGACCCTTGAGATAGATTCGGCCGTCGGAGATGGCGGCGGAGGCGTGGTTGGGGTCGTCGAGGGAATTCGTGGCCACCAATTCAAAAGTCGGCCCGGCTTTTACGACGAAGGTGGTTTTGGAGGAGGCGAGGTAGATCAGGCCGTCTGCGGTGGCGATGGGGCTGGACCAGGGGGATGCGCCTTCGAGGCGCTGGGTGTAGAGATCGCGGCCGGTGGCGAGGTCGATGCAGCGGAGGATGCCGGGGGTTTGGATGCGATAGAGATGGCCGCCGGAGATGACAGCGGAGGAGAGGGATTCTGGGATGGGTTTTTCGGTGCGCCATTTGAGGTGGGTTTTGGTGACGTCGCCGGAGCCGGTGATGTCGACGGCGATGCCGGGGGAGCCGCGGCCGGAGTCGATGTAGGCGAGGTTGGTTTTGCTGTCGAAGACGGGGGAGGCGGAGTCGCCGTCGGCTTTGCACCACCAGATGATCTTTCCGGTGTCCGGATCGACGCCTTGAAGCGCGTTGGAGGCGGCGATGAGAAGCTCTGGTTTGTCGTTGAGGGTTGCGAGGATTGGAGTGCTGTGGGCGAAGGCGACGTTGGGGCGGGGGATTTCGTATTTCACTGCACCGCCGGCGCGGTCGAAGGCGATGAGGCGGGATTTTTTCTGGTTCTGGTCGGCACAGATGATCAGCAGGTCCTTGTAGAGGATGGGGCTGGTGCCGATGGCGACGTCGAAGGCGGTGTCTTTGAACTCGTAGCGCCAGAGCGGCTGGCCATCCATGTCGAGGGCGACCAGGACGCAGGAGCCGAAGAAGGCGAAGATGCGCTGGCCGTCGCAGGCGGGAGTGGGGGCGGAATAGCCGCCGCGGAGGTCGGTGAGGAGCCAGGGGCCGGGGGGGATGATGGTGTCCCAGAGGGGTTTGCCGGTGAGGGCGTCGAAGCAGAGGACGTGGTGCTCGCGGTTGGCGTTGGTGGTGATGGTGGTGATCAGTTTGCCCCTGCACACGATGGGGGAGGAGTAGGGGTTGTCGGATTTGGGGAGGGGGGATTTCCAGAGGATGTTTTGGCCGGTTTTGATGGACCAGGTGGTGGGGAGGTTTTTGTCGGAGGAGAGGCCCTGGCCGGTTGGGCCGCGGAATTGGGGCCAGTCGTCGGCGCGGGCGGTGGAAGTGAGGCGCAGGTGGCAGAGGAGGAGGATTGACGTCAGCACAATCGGTTTGGCCCGCATGATCGTTATAAACCGGAGGGGGATGGAATGTTGGGGGCTAAATCGGGGGTGGACGCGTGCCGAAATAAAAGGTTGGGAAGCGGAACGATTGTCGCGTCGCCGTGGGCGGCTGGTGGTCGGTTCGTCAATGAGGCGGCCCATGATGAACGGTCCAAATTTACCCTCCAGCTCGCCGATCCTCAGCTTTCTGCTGATCGTGGTGATGGGCGCGATGTTGATAACCACCAGCAAGTGGTTCATGGTGGACATACCGGAGGATAAGAAGGAACTGGATGAAGAATCGCAGAAGATGGTGGGGCGGTGGGAACAGCCGGTGCAGGATCGGATTATCGACATGGATCTGGAACAGGATGGGGATTGCCGCTACGCATTTCGGGATTCGGACCGGCTGAATATTCACGGGACCTGGAAGGTGGAAGAGGGGCGGCTGGTTCTGCACATCGAGCGGGTGAATGGGGGATCGACGTTTGCGGTGGGGGACAATGTCACGCTGGGGCCGGTGGTGAGCGTGGATTCACGGACGATGATCCTGGGGAACGACGAGAGCAAGGCGATTTTTCGGCGCAGGCGATAGGGTTTGTTGAGTGGTGGGGGGCGGGGGTTTCTTCACATAGATTTTGCGGCGGGCGACGTAAAGCTCGGACCAGTTCCAGTGGAAGTGGACGGGGAAATAGTCCTCGGATTGTTTCTGCCATGAGGAGCCGAGCTGATTGAGGACCAGGTCGGTGGGGGCGGGGTCGGGTTGCTGGGCGAAGCGCTCCCAGATGATGATTCGATCCACGGTGGGGGCGCGGCGGAGGTCAGCGCTGATGGCGTAGGGGGAAGTTTGCTGGCGGACGGTGAGGACGCTGGAGATGTCGGTGTTGAGATAGTGACTGGGGTGCCAGGCAGCGCCGCGCTCGATGGAGAGATAGTAGCGGCCGGGGTTGTTGGAGATGTTGCCGCCGCCGGGATGATTGGTCGAGCCGCCGGGAGCGACGTAGGTGCGCAGGGTGTCGTTGGAGGATTCGGCGGCCCAGAGGTCGTGCATGATGTGGTCGATGGGGGGCTCACCGCCGTGGAACATTCGGCCCCAGGTCTGGGCGAGATTGACGCCAAGCAGGAGAGCGATGGCGAGGTAGCGCAGGGGGCGGGTGGGGAGGCGGAGGATGAGGGCGCAGATGATGATGGCGAAGGCGGGCCAGGCGAAGGCCATGTAGCGGGGCATCCAGACCTGGCCGGTGTCCATATTTTTTTGCACGAGCTCAACGACAGCGACGACGCCCTGGAGGAGGATGTAAGTGGCGAGAAGGAGGATGGAGAATTGGAAAAGCCGGCCGAGGCGCTGGGGGAGAGTGGGGGCGGAGTAATACCAGAGGAGGGCGGGGAGGATGATGAGGGTGGGGATGAGATATTTGGGCCAGAGGAGCCACTCAGAAAGGATGGGCCAGATGCGGCGGCCGGCGTTGATCCAGAGGGCGGGCTGGGGTGTGTAGAAGGCGCCTTTGATGATGGCGGCGAGGATGAAGGAGGCGGTGACTGCGCCGAGGATGGCGGCGAGGGCGATGGGGATATAGCGCCAGATTATGCAGAGGGCGCTGATGCAGAGGATGGCGAGGAGCAAGAGGGTCCAATGGCCGGAGAAGGTTGCGCCGACGGCGTTGATCCAGTCTTGCGGCTGGGCGAAGTCGGGCATGGTGAGGCAGTAGAAGGCGTAGGCGGGGATGACCATCCAGGCGAGAAGCCAGAATGTGGAGAGGGACCAGGGTTGAGTGGGGGGATCGTCGGGTTTTGCGCCGCGGAATCTGGCGGGCCAGGGGAGGAGGCCGAGGGCGGCGAGGAAGAAAGTCAGGACGAAGGCGGTGGAGAGGCCGGCGTAGGCTCTGGGGTTGATGTTGCGGCCCTGGAGCATTCCCGCGAAGCCTTCGCTGCTGCCGCGGCCTCGTGAGCCGTAGATGATTTGATCCGGATTTTCCGGATCATATTTGTCGTTGGGCCATTCCCAACTGTAGAGCCAGGCGCTGGTGGCAAAGCGCAGGAGGTCGGGGCCTTCGCGGCCGCCGATGACGTCGGGGATCCAGGTGAGGCCGGCGTTGTCCCAGCCGCTTTCGACGACCTGGCTGCTCCAGCGGTCATAGGCGACGTAATAGCCGACGGGGCCGGCGGCGATGATGAGCAGGCCGATGAGGAACTGGAGGGTGCGCTTCCAGTGGGCGCGTGGCTGGGCGAGGAAGAGGAGGGGTTCGACGGCGAGGAGAATCAGGCCCAGAGCCTGGAGGCCGCCCATGGCGACGCCGGCGGCGATCCAGCCGAGCCAGGCGACGCGGCGGTTGGAGCGGAACCACCAGAGGAGGCAGCCGACGTTGAGGGTGCAGAAGAGCCAGAAGTGCATGTACATCTTGGCGTCGTGGGAATAGGCCATGAGATAGGCGGAGCAGGCAGCGTAGGCGGCGACGAGAAGCGAGGTGCGTTTGGAGCAGATTTGGCGGGCGAGGAAGTAGATGGCGGGGACCATGAGCGTGCCGGCGAGGGATGGGATGACGCGCATCCAGAAGGGGGTGAGCTTGTGCGCGCCACCGAGGAGGTGGCCGATGTACCAGTAGAGTTCATAGTGGAGGGGTGAGAAGCCGGAGACCTGGAGGACGTCGAGGAGGTCCTGGAAGGTGCCGGTGAGGCGTCGGAAGGTGTGGCCTTCATCGTTCCAGAGGGAGGGGCGCTCGATCCAGGCGAAGCGGATGAAGCCGGCGAAGCAGGTGAGGGCGAGGAGGATGATGAGGCGCCAGGGGAAGGGTTTTTTGGGCGTGGATTGGGCTTGCGGAGATTCGGCGGGAGGTGTTTCGAGTTGAACGGCGGTTGCGCCCATGCTTGAGGATAAGTATCGCGGGAATGTCTGGCGGTTGAAACAGCGGGAGGGGAGAAGCCGGGTTTGCGATCAGGCCATTTCCAGAATCGCCGTCTCGAGCTCGTTGAAATTGACGGGCTTGGTCAGATGGCGCTGGAAACCGGCCTCGTGGGTTCGCTGGATATCCGATTCCATGCCGTAGCCGGTGAGGGCGATGCCTTTGATGGGACGGCGCGCGAGGAGTTGTTGCATCAGTTCCAATCCAGACCCATCGGGCAGGCCCACGTCGCTGATGAGAAGATCGAACTGGTCAGCGGCGGCGGCGTCAAGGGCGGTGCTGACGCAGGTGGCGGTGGTGACACAATGGTCGAGCTTGCGCAGCAGCCGCGACATCGCCCACAGCGAATCTTCGTGGTCCTCAACCAGGAGAATCTTCAGCGCCCGCCGGGGCTGAGCCTGGGCGGGCGCGGGGGCAGCCGATTTGCCGTTCTGCGGCACGCTGGAGTCGGGAAGGACGATGGTGATCCTGGCGCCCTTGCCCTTGCCGTCGCTCTGGGCCGAGATGCTGCCGCCGTGGGCTTCGACGATCCCCTTGCAGATGGCCAGGCCGAGGCCGAGACCGCCGAATCGCTGGGTGACGGCCTTCTCGCCCTGCTCGAAGGCGTCAAAGATATGCGCAAGCATATCGGGTGCGATGCCGCTGCCTTTGTCGGCTACTTCGATCCTGAGCGAGTCGGCGGCATCATCGAGCGAGCGCACCACGATTTCGCCGCCGGGTTGGCTGAACTTGATGGCATTCTTAAGCAGGTTGCAGAAGATCTGCTGGAGCTTTGGCGAGTCGGCTTTCATCGCGTGCCGAAGAGCGCGCAGATCGAGCCGCACCGTCGCGGATTTTTCCAGCGCTTCGGCCTGGCACATGGCCACCGAGGCCCGCAGCAATTCGTGGACATTGACGGGTTGCACGTGCAGGCGGAGCTTGCCGTTGTTGATGCGAGTCAGGTCCAGCAGCGAATCAATCATCTGAACTTCGAGCTCGATGTTTCGATGAATAAGCAGCGCATCCACGCGAAGCCGCTCGGGAAGATCCGGGTCTGCCGCCAATTCCGCGGCGATGATCAGAGCGGGTGAAAGAGGCGTGCGGAGCTCGTGGCTGAGCATGGCGAAGAAGCGATCCTTTGCCTCATTGGAGCACTGCAATTCGCCCGCCACGCGGCGGAGCTCTATTTCGGTCACGGCCGCGGCGGTGAGATCGCGCAGGATGTCGATCTGCTCCTGTGTCCATTCGCGGGGCTTGGTGTCGATGGCGCAGAAAGATCCGAGGACGAACCCGTCATGGGTCATGAGCGGGATTCCGGCGTAGGCCACCATGCCCAGGTCAACGACGGGATTGTCCTTGAGAACCGGATGGCGGCGGACGTCGTGGACGATTACCGGCTCGCCGGCGAGGACGGGTGGTGGGCAGAAGGAATGAGTAAGGGGCGTCTGACGGCTGAGGGGCAACTGCTCGGGAAGGCCGACGCAGCTTTTGAAGAATTGACGGTCCTTGTCCACAAGCGAGACAAGGGAAACCGGGACGCCAAGGACTCTGGCCGCCAATCGTGTGAGGCGGTCGAAGGCTTCTTCCGGCGGAGTATCGAGCAGGGCCGCCTGTTTGAGGGCCTTGAGCCTGGCGGCATCGGCGAGAATTGCAGCTGTTTTATCCATGTCAAAAATATCCAACCCACTTGCCGCCGCGCCAAACCCATTAAGGCTCAGTTAGCTATGTGACAATTGCCAGGAGAGACGGGGGAGCACGAGGGACAGTATAGCAGATTAAGTGGGAGATTTCAGCGCTCAGTCCCACTTGAAGACGCCTTTGCCCCAGGCGTAGAAGTAGGCGACGAGGAGGATGACGACGAAGATGATCATCTCGATGAGCAGGGCGGAGGCGTTGGGGGCGCGCTTGACGACGGCGTCGGGGAAAAGGGTGGCCCAGGGGTAGAAGAAGACGATTTCGACGTCGAAGACCAGGAAGATCATGGCGACGAGGTAGAAGCGGACGTTGAATCGGCGGCGGGTGTCGCCGATGGGGACCATGCCGGATTCGTAGGGGATGCCTTTGCCGGGATTGGTGCTCTTTGGGCCGAGGATGAGGGAGAGGATGATGTTGCCAGCGGCGAAGCCGATGCCGATGACGATGAGCAGGACGACGGGAAGCCAGGAGGAGCGGGGGTCGGCTTGGGAGAGATTGAGAATGGGCATTGCGGTCATTGGAATCTCGGGGGGATACTGTAAGCGGGTGCGGTGAATGATCAAGAGCTTTCATGTGCTGAGACGGAAGGGGAGGGCCTGGAAGCGGGCGGGGGAGTATCCGATTTTGTTGCCGCATTTTGCGATGGATGGGGAGGGGTTGGTGGGGCC
>DASYUA010000217.1:0-8881 GCA_036001665.1 Tepidisphaeraceae bacterium | reverse complement strand
GGGTTGGGGGGTGGGGTCGGGGGCGGTAAGGGGGCCGCTTTGGCTGGAGTAGGCGCGGTCGATGAGGAAGTAGTCGTCGGAGTTGGGCTGGCCGCCGGTGTAGTTGAAATCGCCGTTGAAGTAGCCGGTGGAGTGGGAGGCGAAGCCGGCGTCGATCTGGGCGTAGTCGTCGGCGTTGAGGGCTCCGTCGAGATTGCCGTCGCCGTTGTAACTGTATTTCACAAGGATGGTGTTCACATCGACGGGCTCGCCAGCGAGGGTGGAGCGGACGGTGGTGACGCCGTTGCCGATGTCGTTGACGATGGCGGCGAGGCCGGTGTTGCGGGAGGTGTTGGCGGCGGCGGTGGAGCTGTTGATGCGGCGGCCGTTCCACAGGCCGCCAGCGCGGCCGGTGAAGAGGTAGCCGAAGATGGTGGAATAGAGAGTGGCTTTGTTGGGGGCGGTGCTCTGGATGATCAGGTCGTTGTCGGTGAGGTCGAGGGCCGCGCCGGTGGCGACGGTGAAATTGGTGACGCGGAGAAATTTGGTTCCGCCGGCGGCGAGGCGGGCGGTGGCGGTGTTGTTGACGTTGAGGGAGGTGAGGCGCTGGCTGGCGGTGAAGTTGACGGTGGAGGAGTTGCTGACGTTGACGGTGGAGGTGCCAGCGCCGGTGGTGGAGACGTCGAGGAAGGAGGCGCCGCCGAAATGGTTGATGGTGTTGGCGCCGGCGCCGAGCTTGATCTGGAGGGAGGCGAGTCCGGTGGCGGAGGTGCCGTTGTTGATGGTGACGGCGTCGTTGCCCGCGCCGGCGTCGTTGGCGGCGGCGTCGAGGATGAAATTGGCGACGTTGGTGAAGGATATGGATTCGAAGGCGGCGCCTGCGCTGGAGCCGGAGATGCGGGTCTGGCCCGCGGCGGGGCTGTCGAGGGTGAGGGAGTCGTTGGCGGAGGGGGTAGTGAAGGTGAAGGTGGCGAAGGATTGGGCGAGGACGGGTTCGAGGCCGGAGAAGTTGATGGCGTGGCCGCCGACGGAGACGATGCCGGTGCCCGCGGTGGCGGCGGTGGGCGTATAGGAGCCGGTGTTGTTGGCGCCGGTTCCGCCGATGACGGTGAGGGAGTCGCTGGTGGTTTGAGCGCCGCCGGCAAAGATGATGTTGCCGGAAGTGAGCGGTGCGCCATTGGAGAAATCGACAATCAGCTTGTCGTTTCCGGCGTTGCCATTGAAGGTGAAGCTGGGGGAATCGGCTGAGAAGGTGTAGGCGGGCTGGCCGGTGGGGGTTGAGCCGGCGAAGACTTCCATATTGGCGCCATTGAGACGGATGTAGTAGGTGTCGTCGCCGGCGGAACCATCGACGACCGCATCGCCACCGCCGAAGTTAAGTCGGCCGGGAGTGCCGCTGGTGGGGCCGGGAGTCCAGTTAATTGGATCGTTGCCGTAATTCAAAGCATTCAAGCGCGCGAGCGATGGGCCCTGGCCGTCGGGGGTGATGGGCCAGGGTGGAGTGGCGGCGTAGTTGACGCGATCGACGAGGTAGAAGGGGATGAAGCCGGTGCCGGGGTCGGCGGGGCCGGGCTTGCCGAGGGCGAGGTTTTCGCCGGCGTTGTCGAGAGCGCCGACGTACTGGAAGATTTGCACGGCGGCGGGGACGTTGTAGGTGGAGCGGAAGGTGTTGGGGTCCTGATCGACGAGGAGGAGGAAACCGCTGGCGGGGATGGATGTGCCGACGGGTATGGTGAATTCGAGGCCGTCGAGGAACTTCCAATTGTCGAGGGAGATAGGGGCGCCGGTGATGTTGCGGAGCTCGATGAATTCACCCTCGGTGGTGGCGGGGTGATACATGATTTCGTTGATGACGATGGGGCCGATTTTTGGATAGGCGTTGGCGGCGTCGCGGGTGGGCGCGCTGAGGGGCGGGAAATCGACCTGGCCGGTGCTGGTGGTGTAGCGGCCGAAGGTGACGGCGTTTTCTGCGGGGCCGAAGGAGAGGCCCTGGTGATAGCCGGTGAGAATTCCGGCGGTGGTGGAGGAGGAGAGCCAGACATCTTCGCCGTATTCGCTGAGGGTGAAGGCGACGGGGCTGGCGGTGTTGAACTGGCTTTCGTCAAAGGAGAGGTATTGGCCGGGCTGAATGGTGGTGCCGGCGGGAATACGATATTTGAGCAGATTTTCGGCGGAATCGGTGAGGTACCAGCCACCGATGCTGATGGGGGAGGCGGTGGGGTTGTAGAGCTCGATCCAGTCGGAGCCGGGGGCGCTGTTGGAGGAGATTTCGTTGACGACGACGCTGTCGACGGCGGCGGCGTTTTCGGTGGTAGTGCCGGGAGAGCCGAAGGCGAACTTGCTGGCGCGCCAACTGTCGGGGCTGATCCACGTGGTGAAGTCGGCGGTGGGATCGATGATGGTGAGCGTGGGCCCGCTGCCATCGGTGGTGGGATACCAGGCATCGCTGTAGGCGAAGTCCTGAATGGTGTTATTGACGGCATCGAGGAGGCGGATTTCCTCGCCGTTGTTGTCGAGGGAATCGGTGTATTGGCCGAGGATGTTGATGCCGGAGCCGTAGCGTGAGGTGAAGGCGGCCTGGTTCTTGACGAGGACACCGGTAGCGCCGGCGGCGAGAGTTCCGGAGGAGAAGTTGAAGGTGACGCCAGCGCCGAAGTGAATTCCGGTGAGGGTGATGGGAGTTGCGCCGGTGTTTTTCAGCTCGATGAATTCGAAGTCGCTGGGGGCATAGGTTGTGCCGCCGCCGGGGGGATTGTAGTTGATTTCAGTGACGCGGAGATTGGGAGGCGGGGTGACTGCGCCCTGAACGATGGCGTTGAGCCTAGCGCCCCACATGATATCGCCGCTGTTATTGGCGGTTTGATGGACCTCGACTTGAAGGATGTTGTCGCCCTGAACGAGGGAGGTGAGGTCGGTGATGGTGAAGGGGCCTTCGAAGACGGCGTTGTCGACGTTTCGGCCGCCGTTGGTGGTGCCGGTATAGGTGTTGAAGGTGATGGTGCCGGAGGGCATGCCGATGCTGCGGATCTGATGGCCGTTGAGATAGATGATTGCGCCGTCATCGAGGAGGGTTTCCAGTTGGAGCGACAGGACGGTGGAAGGATCGGCGGCGAGGTTGAAGTGGATGCGGAAATAGAAGGTGGGCGTACGTGCGCCGGCGAGGCCGAGATCGAGCGTGGTAACGATCGGGGAGGCGGGAGGATCGGCATCGTTGCCCAAGACAGCGCCACCGGAAAGCCAGCCGGCGATGTTGTCAATATATCCCGGCTCGCGCCACTCGGTGCCGAGGTCGGTTTGGGACTGGTTGTATCGCCAGGTGTCATTGAGGCCGATGAGGGGGACGCTGGTGGTGGAGATTGGCGCGGGGGCAGGATTGGCGACGCCGGGGTTGGGAGGGGCGAAGAATTGCCAGAGGGGGCCGCCGTCGGGGGTACGGCCTTGCGAAAGGCCGAGTTGCTGGGTGCCGTAGACGATGAAATCAATTTGCTTTCCGGCCGCGTCATAGAGGCCGATGTCGCCGCGCTCGGAGGAGAGGCGGAAATCGAGATGATCAGCGCCCTGCTCGGGGTCGTTGTCGGCTTTGAAGTGGAAATAGCCTTTGGAGCCGATGAAGGTGAGTGCGGGGATGACGCTCTTGTCGGGCCAGCCAATGGGTTGATCGCTGAGGCTGAGGCCGCCGAGGTCCATTGGGAGGGCGATGGGATTATAGAGCTCGATGAAGTCCTGTGAGAAGGGAGGGACGCCGTGGGCGCCCCACTCGTTGATCTTGAGCTGGTGCGGATCGCCGAGGGGGAGAGCGGTGTTGAGAGCGCCGGGGAAATTGGGGCCAGCGCCAAAGGTCGGATTGGAGAGACGCCATGATCCATCGGGCTGGCGGCTGATGGAGAGGTCATCGAGCTGATAGCCGAAGGTGACGCCGTCAATCTGGCCGCCGCCGTTGGCGAGGGTGTTGTAGAGATAGACACCTTCGCCACTCTGCTTGAGAGAGAAGCCAGTGTGAATGCCGCCGGTGACGTTGGGGTTGTCGGCATAGACGACCAGGTATGCGCCAGCGGCGAGGAGGGGAGTGCCGGGGGGGAAGACGTATTTGGTGGGATTGGCCGGATCGTCGGTGAGGCTCATGCCGGAGAGGTCGATGGAGGATGCGCCGGCATTAAAGAGCTCGATGATGTCGGGGAAGGTGCCGGAGTGATTGGCGACAGCGGAGTTTTGCGCCAGGACTTCGTTGATGCGGATGGTGGGCGCGGGGAGGGCGGTGTTGACGGTCCAGGTCTTCTTGGTGGCGAGGGCGTCGGCCTGCCAGACATTGGCGGAAGTTCGGCGGACGACTTCGATGGTGTGGGTTCCGTTGGAGAGGCCACTGAGGATGATGGGTTCGGGGCGCTGAACGACGATCTGGCCGGTGGCGGGGGTGACAGCGGTGGAGGCGACGGTGATGTTGAAGGTGTTGGTGGTAACGCCGGAGATGACGAAGGTTCCGTTGTATTCGGGCTGGATGGCGCTGCTGATGGTGACGGTGTTGCCGTTGACGTAGCCGTGGGCGTTGAGGGTGATGGTGGCGGTGGTGCCGACGCGGGCGATGGTTGCGCCGAGTTTGGCGATCTGGCGTTCAGCGCTGAATGCGCCGCCGTCGATGCGATATTTGTAGCCGTAGATATCGGGGCCGCCGACGGTGAGGGTGGCGGAATTGGAGCGAGAGGGTGAGAGGGGGACGCCGCCGATGGTTGCGCCTTCGGGGATGGCCGCGCCCATGTCCATGCCGTTGGGGCCAGCGCCGACGGCGGGACCGGGGCCGGGGCGGAGGATCAACTCGGCCCTGGGACTGAGGACGCCGACGGTGTTGAGGAGGCTTGGGTCCATGGTGCTGACGCCGACGCCGGGGAAGGTCGGGGCGCCGGCGGGGACGATGGATCGGTTGACGGTGAGCTGGGTGAGGGTGCCGTCGCTGTTTACGTTTTCGAAGAGCTGGGGGACGTTGTAGAAAATATTGCCGTCGAGGTATGCGCCCTGGCCGGGGACGATGCCAGCGCGGAGGGGCTCGTCGAAGTTGATGGCGGCGACGCGGAGGTTGACGACGGTGTTGTTGACGAAGGTGAGGAATGCGCCTTCCTTGGTGAGGTTGGCGTGGTCGAGGTCGTAGAAGAAGTTGCGGACGACGGTCCAGTGGGAGTTTCTGGTGCTATCGAGGCCGCCGGAGACGGCGCTGGAGGTGTCGGCGTTGCCGGGGTTGGTGAGGTGGGCATTCATGAAGACGTTGCCCTCGATGTGGGCATCGGTGCCGTCGAGGTCGAGGATGTCATCCTCGTAGGGGCCCATGAAGACGTTGTCGATGAGCTGGAGGATGGGGCCGGGGCGCTGGCCGCCGGTGAAGTCAATTTCGTCGTTGAAGCCGGCGTTGCCGCCGAAGATATTGCCCTGGAAGAGGGCTTCGCCGCCGGCGGGGATGGTGCCGAGATAGTGGACGGTTTCGACAGCGCCGACGGTGGGGAAGATGGAGTTGGTGACGCGGAAGGTGGAGCTGGAGAGGTCGAGGATCTGGCCGGTGGTGTTCAGCCAGGCGACGTGGTCAGCGCTGAAACGGGAGGCGGAGGCGAAGATGGCTTCGCTGCCGACGACGGCGTATTCCTCGTCGAGATAGGCAAGGCGGTTGTCGAGCAGGGTGTTGGTGAAGCGGATGCCATTCCAGTTGGTGCTCCCCGGTGTGCGGGTGAGGCGGATGCGGGCGAGGTCGGTGCCCTGAGCGTTGAGGGTTCCGCCGTTGATGAGAAGTTGGGTGGCGGGTTCGAAGAAGACGGTGGTGCCGGGCTGGATGACCAGGGTTGAGCCGGCATTGACGGTGATGCTGGCGGTGACGTGATAAGGTCCGCCGGCGGGGGTCCAGGTGGTGGTGCCGGCGGCGAGGGCGCCGGAGACGTTGGTTTGGGCGCCGGTGTCGTACCAGATGTCCTGGTAGGTGCGCTCGAGTTCCTTGCCGGTTCCATCGAGAGACTGGATGAGGACGCGGTTGATGCCGGGGCGGAGACCGTTGACGGTGGCGGACCAGCCGCCCATGGAAGTTGTGGTGTTAATGCTGGCGCCGACGATTCCGGCGGTCCAGGTGGCGGCGACACCATTAACGAGGACGGAACGGGTGGTGATGGCGTTGGCCTGGCCGGAAAGAGCGGCGGTGTTGGCGACGACCTGCGGGTAACCATTGACGAGGGCGGGTGTGGAAGTGACGCGGAGTTGGAGCGGGACCAGGGGATTGCCGCTGGCCGGGCTGAGGATGGCGGTGATGCGATTGGCGGCGAAGGTTTTCATCGCGGTGATCGTGGCCTGGGGGACATAGCTGCCGAGGGTGTTGTCGAGGAGAGCGCCGATGTTCTGGGGAGCGAAGGTGGTGTCGATGAGGTCCTTCATGGCGGCGGCGTACATGGGGGCGAAGGTGGAATTGCGGAGCAGGCGACTCATCGCCGCGAGATTGGCGGACTGGAAGATGCCGTCGTATGTACTGGTCCCTCCGCCAACGCCGAGGATCTGGTCGAGGTCGTGGGGAACGACGACGAAGCGCTGGTCGATAGCGCCGCGATAGAGGTCGAAGTCATCGCCGATGCCGCTGGCGAGGGTGGTTTCCTGGTCGCCGATGAGGATGCTGGCGGCGAGGTAGCGCATCCACTCGGCAACGTTGATGTTGGCGTTCATGGCGGCGACGAAATTGGCGTTGGGGGTCTCGGTGGCATCAAACGCCCTGAGCAAATTGAGGATGTCGGTGTAGTCGGGCGATTCGGTGTTGGTCTGGAGATGATAAAGGTGGAGATAGCCGCTGGCGTCGGTGCCATGGTTGTAGGCGAGGGTTGCACCATGGCCGGGATCGACAGCGCGATAATAGTTGCCGTCTTTGTCGAGCGGGAAATGGGTGGCGACCATGTCGGAATCTTCGGACTCGAGCCAGGAGTAGGAGCCGAAGGTATCGGGGGATGCGACGGCGAGATTGACGTTGTTGACGCGGACCTGGACGGGAATGACGTTTTGCACGGGAAGTCCGGCGGCGCGCATGACAGCGCTGCCGGTGACATCCTCCATGGAGAAGCTGCCATTGAAGTTGAGAGCGCTGACGCCGGACCAGGTGTGATCATCCTGGAGGTCGATGTGGTAGTTGGGGGCGGTTGAGCCACCGACGGTACGGCTGCCGCCGCCGCGGTTGCGGATGCCAATGTTGAAACGGCCTTCGGTGCCATCGGGGCCGGAGGCGATGAGGGTGCCATTCATTGAGGCGTTGGTGCCGGAAAGGGTGCCGTTGTGCTGGAGGGCGTCGAGGGTGACGCGCTCGCTGTTGCGCATGATGAGCTTGAAGAGGATTTGAGAGCTGGTGTTGAGGGTGTTGTCAACCTGATAGAGGCGGTTGGCGCTTTGGGCGCGGAGGGCGCCGGTGTTGGCGGCGGTGGCGTTGGCGGCGGTTTGATTAAACGTGAAAGTGAAGGCATCGGGGACGGTGGCGATGACGAAGGCGCCGTTGAATCCGGAGGAAGCGCCAGTGATGGTGATGGTGTCGCCGGGGAGCATGCCATGTCTCAGCGTGGTGGTTCCGGTGACGACATTGCCGGCTCGATCGAGGGAGGCGACGGCGGGGATGAGGGCGGGGGCGGAATAGGTGCGTGAATTGACGCCGTCGCTGGCGGAGATGTAGTACTCGACGACAGCGCCGTTGGCCTGGGCGGGGATGGCGCCGGTCCAGATGCCATCGCCGGCGAGGGCATCGCCGTTGAGGCCGTCATCGTGCATGGCGACGCTGTTGAAGGAGCCGCCGCTGCTGGAATCGACGCGCCAGCGCAGTGTGGCGGTGATGCTGGCGGGATTTTCATCCTTGAGCTCGGCGAAGATGTTGACGGTTTCGGTGGACTTGGGGATCAGTGGTGTCTGCTGGAGACTGGTGATCAGAGGGGCGACGTTGGCGCTGGCGATGGAATTGGCGCTGCCGGGCGTGCCCTGAAGGATGCTGCTGGCACCCCAATTCTGGCCGTCGTTGTTGCTGAGAGCGGGATTGATCAGCTCGAGTGAATTGCCCAGGCCGTCTGCGTAGCTGACCCAGCTCCAGCCGGAATTACCGCGATCGATGAGGCGGCGAGAGAGGATGAAGCCGGTGGCCGCGGAGCCGGCGGGGGCGGAGGCCATGGTGTAGGAGAAGCTGGTGTTGGTGACGCTGCTGATGACGAAGGTTCCGTTGTACTCAGGCTGATCAGCGCCGAAGATTTGCACGGTGTCGCCATTGGTGTAGCCGTGATCGAAAAGATCGACGGTGGCGACGTCGGCGGAACTGGTGATGTCGCCGACGAGGTCGACGCCGCGGCCGCGCTCGCGGACGCCCCAGTTGCCATCGTCGGCGTAGGTGACCTGATCGACGGTTGCGCCGAGATTGTCGGAGAGCTGGATTTGTTCGCCGCCGTTGCTGAGTGTGCCGGTCCACCCCCCCACCACGTTGCTGACGCCGGGATATTTGGCGGTGAATTTGGCGAGGTCGGCGGCGACGACAAGATATTGGCCGGGGTCGAGGGCGCCGCCGGTGAAGGTGTAGGCGATGCCCTTGTCGAATTTCCAGTTGGTGAGATCGGCGGTGGCGTCGCCCTTGTTGAAGAGCTCGAGGTATTCCTGGCCGGTGTCGCCGGAGGAAGGATGAAACATGATCTCGGAGATGATCACGTCGGCGGCGAGGAGTTGGCGCGCTTCGAGGGCTTCGAGGCCGTGTTGGATGCCGAGGTGGATTTGGGCGGCAGCTTTTTTGAGTTTGTTCCGCGTTTGCCAACTGCGCTTCTGCGATTGCCAATGATCCATCGAGGTCCCTCAAATGCGGTGATAACAACGCGCCCGCGCGGCCAAAAAAGCTGGCGGCAGGTTGATACAAACACGTAATGCAGATCACACTGCG